>NZ_JBAMHQ010000002.1:0-300000 GCF_037081775.1 Haladaptatus sp. ZSTT2 | reverse complement strand
GCCAATCTGGATGATACCCGGGGCGACGAGGATGACCACAAGGATGTACGCCGCCGGCGTTGGCATTCCGAGCCCGAACAGGATGCTCAGCACCATCGCCATCAACAGAACCGAGATGAGGACGCCACCAGCCAGTCCGACCATCCGGATGCTAATTTTCTGTGCGAGGCCGGTTTGGGTGAGCATGCTGATGATGACGCCCATCGACGCGAGCACGCCAACGAGCGGGGCCATGTCCACCGCACCGTCTCTGAACCCTTCGAAGGTTTTCCGAGTCGTGTCGACAAGCGTGTCCACCGATGGACCACCGACGAGAAGGTCACGGACGAACATCGTCACGACCATCGTGACCGAGGTGTACAAGCCCGCACTGAGTGGAGTCAATCTGAGGACGACGAGCGTGTAGATGAGCACCACCATCGGCACGGCGAAGTGTGCGCCCTTGCGCAGGATGCTCCGGTCGAACTCTCCGGACTTTTCCGTCGTCCAACCATACTTGAGGACGGCGAACTGGACTGCGATGCCGACGCTAAAGTAAAAGAGCAGCGCGGGCAGGATACCGGCTTGGAGGATGCGGACGTAGGGCACCTGCAAGATGTCGGCCATGATGAATGCCGCAACGCCCATCACGGGGGGCATCATCTGCCCGCCCGAGGAGGCGACGCTCTCGATAGCAGCGGCGAAGTCTGACCGGACACCTTGGCGCTTCATCATGGGGATGGTAAAGCTCCCGGTGGTTGCGGTGTTCGCGGCCGCACTCCCCGTAATCGACCCCATCGCCATACTGGAGATGACGGCAACCTGTACGACGCCCGAGCGAAGTTTATTGCCGAGTTCGGTTCCCACGTCGAGAATGTAATCGAGCGCGCCGTAGGTTTTCGCCATGCCAGCGAACATGATGAACACCGCGACCCACGTCGTCCCGACCCCGAGAATAAACCCGTACGTCCCCGAGAGCCCGACTGCCCCGAAGCGGGCAACGTCCTGCCAGTTCATACCGGTGTGACCAAGGAAGCCCGGCAACCACGGGCCAGCCATCGCATACCCAATCGCGGCGATGACGACAGAGGTGATCGCAAAGCCGTAGGCTCGGCGTGTGGCGTCAGAGACGAGCACGACGATGAGTGCACCTACGATGAAATCCACCTCCGAATAGCCGAGGACGGGCGCGTCAAACTGGAGGCGCTCGAAGTTGAATTCGATGTAGGCTGCGAGCACGACGGCGAGCGCGGCGCTCACCAACGTGAGGTAGCCGTCATATGGCCCTATTATCGACCGCAGCCGCCCGGTGAGCGAACCGTCGTGGTCGATATCGCGGTCGCGGTACGCTTTGAAGTCATCAGTCCCGAAGACATGTTTCTTCGTCTCATAGAGATAGAAGAGTGCGACACCCGCCCCGAGAAAAATGTTCGAATGGCGAACGCGAACGAACGGGCGGTCGAATGCGTAGTAAAACGTATAGATCGTGAGTACCACGCCGATGAGATAGATGGCACTCGACAGGAGTCGTTCGCGCGAAAGCGTGGAGGAAGCCATTGGTCGGAGTGCCTACTCCTCTCCGCGAGTGAACTCATCTGACCAGAGACCTTGCTCCTCGTAGAAATCAGCCGCGGCAGGGTGGAACGGGATGCCGTCGTAGGCGTTTTTCACCCAGAAGTCGCCTTCTGCGAGCTTGTTGAGGAGGCCGTGGTATTCACCAAGTCCTTCACGATGCTCGTACAGCGTCGTCAGAAGGTTGTACACTGCGTCGTAGCTGAAGTCGTTGCGGACGACGAAGTTGTACGCAAGTGACGGCATCATCGTGGGCTGTGGAGTGTAGGCGTAGTTCTCCAGTTTGGACGTGTCCACTTCGGTGAGGAGGAGACCGGGGTCTTCTTCCATCTTGCTGATGGCCTCGTCGCTCCATCCGAGCATTCGGAGGTCGACCGTCCCCTTCATCTCCTGAAGCCAGCCAGGTTCGATGGAGAAGTTGACCAACGTAGAGGCACCCACGTCGAGGCGGCCCTCGCTCATGGCACTGCCTTGCCCGCCGTAGTCGATGCTGACGCGTTCGTAGTCGCCAGCAGCCGCATATCCAAGGGCGGTTTCAAGCATTTCTGCTGTCCCGGAGCCACGCGGCGTTGGGGAGACCCTCGCACCATCTGCGATGTCGTCGGTCGTTTCCCAGCCTTCGTTCGGCGTTGCGAGGAACCAACCGAGGTCGTAGAGGTGGAACACCTGATTTGGGGTGAACGAGAGGTTGTCGAAGGGTTTTTCGCCTGCGTTAATCTTCGCCGCAGTCCAGTTCTGGATGTAGGCGATCTGCACTTCTTTACGGTCGAGTCGCCCGATGTTGGCGTTCGTTCCCTCACTTGGGCGGGCGTCGATACGAACCTTTTCAGTGTTCTCGTTGACCACTGCCGCGATGCCCTGACTCATCGCGTAGGCCGCCGTCGTTTCGGTAGCCGTGGTCATCACCATATCTGTGGTGCCAGAGCCTCCAGAGCCTCCAGAGCCTCCAGAGCCACCACCGTTGCCGCCCGAATCACCATCGCCGCCCCCGTCGTTATCGCTTGACCCACCCGTACATCCAGCCAACGCCGCAAGTCCTGCCACACCAGCCGTCGTCTTTAGAAACCTACGCCGTCCGCTGTGGGACTGTCTACTATCGTCATTCATGTTATTCCGTTACAAAACGATAGTATTTCAATGCACTGATTGCCCCAAAACTTTCGAAAGCGTGTGGAGAGTTTGCCACAGAGACACGACGCATACTACGGGTGGTGAGCGCATCCGACTCCCGCGAGAGGAACGCTTATCATGATAGTTCCCATCACGTCGATAACGGATGACAAACCTCGTTACTGACTTCAGCGACACCGTAGAGGCCATGCCCGAGGCAACCGCCATCGTCTTCGATGGGGAGTCGATGACCTACGAAACACTGTGGGAGCGAACCGGTCAATTCGCCGCCGCGCTCTCAGAGCGGGGCATTGGTGCGGACGACCGTGTCGCCATCTACCTGCCGAATCTTCCGGCGTTCGTCACCGCCTTCTATGGGACGCTACGAGCCGGCGGCGTTGTGGTTCCGATGAACCCACAATACAAAGCCCGCGAAATCGAGCACCTCCTCGCAGACAGCGAGGCACGCGCAGTCGTGACCCTCGCTGAGAACACCGCAGCTGTCGAAGAAATCATCGCAGATACCGCCGTCGAACACGTCGTGAGCGTTGGCGAGCCGGCCGCAAACGCAACCGATTTCGAGGCGTTCCTCGCCGACCACACCATTCCGGCCGTCGAGCGAGCCGATGACGACGTCGCCTGCCAACCCTACACGTCGGGGACGACCGGCACCCCAAAAGGGGTGCTCCTCTCCCACCACAACCTCGCCTGGACCAGCCGGGTGAACGCAGAGCTACTCGATGGGGGAATCCATTCTGCGGATAAACTCCTCGGGACCCTTCCGCTCTTTCACATCTATGGCATGTCCGCTGTGATGAACGCGGCCATCATCAACGGCGCGGCGTACTATCCAATCGTCGAATGGGACGCTCAAACGGTGATGGAGACCATCGATAGCGAACGGCTCACGGTAATGTACGGCGTTCCGGCGATGTTCAACGACATGATAAACCAACCGAACGCAGACGAGTTCGACCTCACGTCGCTTCGGTTCGTCAACTCGGGCGGGGCCAGCCTCCCAATCGAGGTGCTGGAACGCTTCGAAGAACGGTTCAATGTCGCACTGTATGAGGGCTACGGCCTCACAGAGACCAGCCCGACGACGCACGCCAACAAACCCGGTGCCCGCCGCAAAGGGAGCATCGGTCGAACGCTCGACGGCGTCTCCTCGAAAATCGTCGGTTCTGACTTCGAAACGCGCCCGCGCGTCGAACGTGGGCCGGTTGACGCAAACGAGGTGGACCTCGACACCCACGTCGGCGAGCTCGTCGTGAGCGGCCCGAACGTGATGCTTGGGTACTACGGCCTCCCCGAGGCGAACGAGCAGGCGTTCACCGACGAAGATGGGACGCGCTGGTTCCACACCGGCGACCTCGGCTACTGGGACGAAGACGACTACTTCTACGTCGTCGACCGCGACAAACACATGATCGTCACCGGTGGATACAACGTCTATCCACGTGAGATAGAAGAACTGCTTTACGAGCACCCTGCGGTTGCGGAGGCGGCCGTCGCGGGGATTCCTGACGAACGCCGCGGCGAGACCGTGAAAGCATTCGTCGTCCTTGCGAGCGGTGCTGAGGCAACCGCAGAAGAAATCAAATCGTACTGCCTCGAACACCTCGCGGCGTACAAACACCCCCGCCAGGTTGCCATCGTCGATGAACTCCCACGCACGACGACCGGCAAGGTGCAGAAGTTCGAACTCAGCAAGGAGTAGATACTACGACGCCACACAGACGGGAATTTGTGGCAAGTATCGCCATCGGGTGTGACTCATCTGATACGACCGTCGGAATTTTCTTAACAGTGTATCTGTGAGTAAGGTGTAATGGCGTTCAGCCTTTCAGACGAGCACCGAGCTATCCGGCAGGCAGTCCGGGAGTTCGGCGAGAACGAGATTGTTCCCGTCGCCCGCGAGCACGACGAGCAAAAGAAATACCCAGAAGCCATCCGAAAAAAGGCCGCACAGTTCGACTTTGTGGCACCCAACATCCCGCTCGAATACGGCGGGGCGGGAATGGACAAGCTCTCGTCGGTCCTCGTGACCGAAGAGTTGTGGCGCGCAGACCCCGGCATCGGCTCTGCGGTGGGCTCTGCCGGCTTCGGGACGGACATGATCATCGAGTTCGGGTCCGAGTGGATGAAAGAAGAGTGGCTCCCGAAAATCGCCGCCGGAGAGTCCGCCTCTGCGAGCGCCATCTCCGAGCCAGCCCACGGGTCGAACGTGGCAGGCATCGAGACGCGCGCAGAGAAGGACGGCGACGAGTACATCCTCAACGGAAACAAGATGTGGATTACGAACGGCACCGTCGCTGACGTGGCCGTCGTCATGGCCAAAACCGACCCCGACGCGGGACATCGTGGCATCACCGCCTTCCTCGTCCCCACAGACGTCGACGGCCTCACCGCCGATAAAATCGACAACAAACTCGGCATCCGCGCCTCCGACCTCGCAGAACTTCGCCTCTCAGACGTGCGCATCTCCGAGGAAAACGTCATCGGCGAGGTAAACGAAGGCTTCTACCAACTGATGGAGTTTTTCGCCTCAGGTCGAACGAACGTCGCCGCGCAAGCCGTCGGCGCGGGACAGGGCGCACTTGATGCCGCACTTGACTACGCCGGGGAGCGCGAGCAGTTCGGCAAGCCAATCTCTGAGTTCCAAGCTATCAGCCACAAACTCGCAGAGATGGCAACGAACGTAGAGGCTGCCCGCTCGCTCGTCTACAGAGCGGCGACCGCGGTCGAAGAAGGCGACCAAGACCTCGCCTCACGCTTTTCGAGTATGGCGAAGCTGTTCGCCTCAGAGCGCTCTGTCGAGGTCGCAGACGAGGCCATCCAGGTCCACGGCGGCGCAGGATACGTCTCAGACCACCCCGTCGAGCGCTACTACCGCGACGCGCGCATCACCAAAATCTACGAAGGGACGAGCGAGATACAGAAGACCATCATCGCGAAACAGCTGCTCTAAGTGGTCGGCCAATTTTTTCGTGACTTGCGTTCGAAAAGCGGTGCCACCGGTCAGGGCAGGAAGAACTCGATGGCCGCACCCTGGCCGTAGCCCACACATTCTGTCGCCAACCCGCGCTCTGCACCCCGACGGTGCATCTCGTGGATGAGCGTGACCGGAAGGCGTGCGCCGCTCGCCCCGAGCGGGTGGCCAATCGCGATTGCGCCACCGTTCACGTTGAAGCGCTCGTCGTCGAAGCCGAGTTCGCGCTGACAGTAGAGCGTCTGGCTGGCAAAGGCCTCGTTCAACTCGACGAGGTCGTAGTCTGCCGCAGTCGTCCCAGAGCGTTCGAACAGTTCCTTGCACGCCGGAATAGGGCCAATCCCCATCACTTCGGGGTCGACACCGGCGACGCTGTTGTTGCCGACTTCCGCGAGGATGTCGAGGTCGTGTTCCTCGGCGAAGGCACGAGAGGTGACCATGACGCCTGCGGCACCGTCTGAGAGCTGAGAGGCGTTGCCTGCATGAACCGTCCCACCTTCTTTGAACGCGGGCGGAAGTCCAGCGAGTTTCTCTGCGGTCGTCCCCGGGCGCAGGCCCTCGTCTTTCGTGATTTTCTCCTCGCCGTTGTCGATGGGGACGATTTCGTCGTCGAATTTGCCTTCTTCGGTGGCAGCACACGCCCGTTGCTGAGAGCGCGCGCCGTAGGCGTCCTGCGCTGCACGTGAGATGTCGTATCGTTCTGCGACGGCCTCTGCGGTCGCACCCATCTCGAGGTCGTCTGGGTTCCAATTAGCAGCGATGCCCGGATAGTTGCCGATGCCGTACTGGCGCGACACGCGAGTCATCGACTCGACACCGCCGGCGATGATACAGTCGCGTTGGCCCGCCCGGATTGCGTCCGAGGCGGAGATGATGGCTTCCGCCGAGGAGGCACAGAGCCGGTCGATGGTCGTCGCCGGGACGGTCTGACCGAGGTCTGAGAGCAGTGCGATGACGCGGGCGATGTTGTTGCTCTGTTCGCCCTCTTGTTGGGCGCACCCCCACCGGAGATCATCGACCTGTTCTCCGCTGAGCCCGGTCCGGGCAAGCATCTCGTTTACGAGCGGTACCGACAGATCTTCGCTTCGCACCTCTGCGAACACGCCGCCGTGTTTGCCCTGTGGCGTCCGCACCGCGCTGACGATGACGGGTTGGTTTTCCTCCATAGAAATCACTCGAGGGCTACCGCAGAAATCGAGTTTTCGAACCGTTCTCGGGGGGACTCGCGAGTAACACGAGGCGTCGTACGTAGGTCTCTTTCGAGACACACAGTCTCACACATGTATTCACGAATTGGAGGTGGGACTAATAACCATTTGGACAGGGCGATATATCGCGCACCGTGACAGTGGTGTCACCTAATGAATTCTCGTATAAGTGAACTTTATATATAAACGCTCAAAACAAGTGACTCAAGCATGGTAAACAAAAATTCCGGGTCGAAAACGGGTGGGAACAACCCTCCAACACTGAAAAGTTTGGACAACACGTTCACCATCATTACAGAGCTACAGGAACGGGGAGGGGCGCGAGTGACCGAACTCGCAAACGCGACAGAGCTCTCGAAAAGTTCGGTGTACAAGCACCTCACTACGCTGGTGTCACACGATCTCGTGACCAAGAAAGCCGACCAGTACCATCTCGGTCTCCGATTTCTTGACGTTGGTGCGCATGTCCGACATCAGATCGAAGGAGCGCGCATCATCAAAGAAAAGCTCCGCGAAGTGGCAGAAGAAACAGAGGAGACAGCCCAGTTTACCACAGAAGAGCACGGGCGAGCAGTGGTTCTCTTTCGCGAGACGGGGCGACGAGGCGTGCTCACGAAGGGTCGAGTTGGGAAACGGTTCCACATCCATCAAACCGCCGCTGGAAAAGCGATTCTCTCACAATTTTCGGACGAGCGCGTCCGCGACCTGATTGCGAGAAACGGGCTCCCACGGGCAACCAAGGGAACAATCGTTGACGAGGATGAACTGTTGGACGACCTCGAAGCCATCCGTGAGCGTGGCTATTCGTACAACAACGAGGAGAGTACGAAGGGGTTGCGCGCGGTGGCAGTTCCGCTCATGGCCCCAGATAGGAACGTCCTCGGTGCCTTTGCCGTTGCCGGTCCGACCCACCGAATGAACCAAGACCGACTCGATGGCGAACTCCCCGAACTCCTTCGGAGTGTCGTGAATGAACTCGAATTGAACCTCACGCACATGTAGCGCAGTGACGTTTGGTATTATGATAATTATAGATCCAACCGACAGAGAGTAGAGGAGTTATGGCTTGAGTGGCTCATCCACCTGTTTTTAGTTGTGTATGTCTATTCTGAGCAACCTTGTTCAGGATATCTATACTCACAGTAATAGACTAGTAGCATTCTCTCACGGGGTTTTTGGGATGCTAGACAATATCGAGAGGTTCCAGCGATAATTGAACCGGAGATAGAATTCAGTTCGTCGATGGTACGCGCGCACTCACAAGAGAGAACGTAGAGATCCGAGAGGAACTTTTCGGTGATGTCACGGCACGGGATGCCCACAATCTACGAGAAGGTAAGCAAGCAGGCTCACTAGGTGTTCGCCAGTTTGCCCGTGATAATCGACTTTCTCAAGGAGGTCTTTCACGGTAGTACTGCATTGAATCGTCGTCAATGTCATGGTACGTGATTGGAGGTATTGTCGATACCTGCTTTGTTTGCTGAAACGATTCCTGATGCAACCTATGTAGGTAGTACCCCTTCAGAATCGCCGCGACCGACACATTCTTTCTCTCGTTAGTTGTTGGTGATGTACGAATGTCCAAGCCGCGGGACAGAGTTGTCGCTACCTGGCAGTCCGTGATGGCACTGTCCTGGCCAATCGTGGTTCAACAGTTTCTCAACACGTTGATGCGTTCAATCGATATCGTCGTGACGGGATTCTTCTCGCCGGCAGCGGTTGCTGCTATCGGGTTGGCCGACCTATATGCGCAGGTTCCGTTCCGAATCGGGCGTGCACTAGGGACTGGTGGGATTGCTCTCTCAAGTCAAGATACCGCTCGGGGCGACGCGAAAACCCGTGATCAAGCCACGACCCAAGCGCTACTCATCGGATTTCTGGTCGGCCTCCCGATCGTCGTCATTGGGTTCACCCTGGCGGACGCCCTCATCGCAGTTCTCGGCGCCGAACTGGAAGTCGTGAGGATGGGAGCCAGCTATCTCACGCTCGTTTTTGCAGCCGCACCGCTCCGAATCGTTGCGTTGGTTGGTGCACGCACCTTGCAGGGGACCGGTGATACGCGAACACCGCTCGTGGTAAACGGGCTCGCGAACGTCGTCAACATCTTCGCAACTGTCGGATTGGGACTCGGACTCGTGGGGCTCCCGCGGCTTGGTATCGTGGGTGTCGGGCTTGCAACTGCGTTTAGCCGCGGGCTTGAGTGCCTGGCGATACTCGGAATGATAGGGAGTAACCGAACTGAACTGTCGCTCAGGCGACCACGAGACGCCACTGTTACGAAGCAACTGGTCGCAGTTTCTCTCCCCAACTTCGCGGAGGGAATGAGTACATCTGTCGCAAATTTTCCGTTCAACGCCTTGTTACTTGTCTTTGGGACAGAAGTGAGTGCCGCATACCATATCGGACGGCGAATCTACCAACAGATAGCAGGCCCCCTGTACCGTTCGTACAGCGTCGCTGCGAGCATTATCGTCGGGCAGAGACTTGGTGCGGGAAAGCCGGCCGACGCCCGCTTTTCGGGCTTGGCCATCACAGCTCTCAGCGCACTCACGCTCGGGGTCGTTGGCACTTCAATCTGGATCATGGCAGAACCGCTTTCGAGCATATTCACAGCAGACCCGGAAACGCTTGGGTACGCTGTTACCTTCACGCGCATCTCCGGGATTTCGATGTTCTTCTTCGGAGTCTTCTTCCCGATGGCAGGAGCACTCCAAGGCGCAAGCGATACCCGGACGCCATTCTACGCTCGGTTCACCGGAACCTTCGGCTTCATGCTTTGCTTCAGTTACCTCGCCGGTTTCTGGCTTGGGTACGGACTCTCTGCGGTCTATCTTGGAATCGTTCTCACGTACGTCTGGTGGGCACTCGTTGTGAGTGCGGGCTTTCTCTGGGGTGATTGGGCCGAGAGAGCAGAACAATTGATGGCCGACCGAGCCTCGACAGCAGATTGAGAACCTCCGCTGTCGTCATCAATGTCCTTGCCCAATTGTGATCACAACTCGAACAGCGCGGAAAAATTAGCACCAAGAGTTAGTTGTCTCCTCAGAAGGGCCGTTTTCCGAGAGCGAGGCGACCGTCGCTATCGAACGCGACGCGACAGATGACGTACCATGTTGCAATTGAGAGCACAACCGTCACAACGAACGCAAGGACGCCCGTCAACACCGTCGAGATTATCGACTGGTATGCCAGGACGAGCAAGAACGTCAGCAGTAGCGGAACCAGCGACTGGAGGGTGTCCTGCACTCGAATCATTCGTTTGCCCCCGTGGTAGTGAACGCTCCCTCATTCTCAGGTGACGTGGTCTCAATGGCTCCGTTTTCGTGCAGGAAGTTCTCCGGCGCGTACCGGTCTCTGGATGCCGATTCGAGCGTAATACCCCCATCTTCACCGAACGAACCGACGTGGATGCACGCGGTTTCGTGACCGACTGTCGCGCCGTCGACCTGTTCTAGGTCCGGGTCGATAGAGCGACACTCTTCGGTCGCCTCCGGACAGCGTGGATGGAACGAGCATCCTTTCGGTGGGTCGATAGGTGACGGTACCTCACCCGAAAGTGGTTCTCGCTGCTGTGCGAGTTCCGGGTCTGGTTCTGGAATCGCTTTGAGCAGTGCTCGAGTGTATGGGTGCTGTGGGTTCGCAAACAGCTGTTCCGTCTCTGCTATCTCGACGATTTCACCGAGGTACATTACCGCGACTCGGTCACAGACATGCCTTATGACTGAGAGGTCGTGGGCAATGAACAAGATAGTGAGGTCGTACTCCACTTGGAGGTCTTTGAGCAGGTTGAGGATCTGCGCTTGGATCGAGACGTCGAGCGCCGAAACGGGTTCGTCGCACACGAGAAACTCCGGTTCGACAGCGAGTGCACGCGCGATGCCCACGCGTTGGCGCTGTCCGCCGGAAAACTCGTGAGGATACCGGTTTGAGTACTCGGGTGAGAGGCCGACTTGTTCCATGAGTTCCTCGACGCGTTCGTCGCGTTCGCCCTTGTACAGGCCGTGAATCTGCATCGGTTGTCGAATGATCTGACCGACGCTCTTTCGTCGATTGAGACTCGAAGCAGGGTCCTGAAACACCATCTGGATACGCTTTCGGAACTGCTTGAGTTCCTTTGACGTGAGCGAAGTCACGTCTGTTCCATCGTACGTGACGGTACCAGCGGTAGGTTCATCGAGTTGAAGAATGCTTCGAGCAGTGGTCGATTTGCCAGAACCAGACTCACCGACGAGCCCAATCGTCTCTCCGTGACTGATCTCGAATGAGACGTCTTGGACTGCTTTGACCGTCTGCGTCGCACCGAACAACCGGTCGATGAAGCTGTCGTTCTGTGTGAAATGCTTCGTGAGACCATGGACGCTCATTATCGTGTCGCGGTTAGTCATTGGAGACACCTCCATCCGTCGTTGCCGAATTATTTGAGCTTTGAGTCATCGTCGCTTGATTGTAGCCAAGGGCGTGGATACAGGCGGCTTCACGCCCCGCCTCAACCTCACGTAGGTCGGGATCCGTCTGTGAACACTCCTCTGTCGCGTGGACACACCGGGGGTGGAACGAACACCCAGTCGGCAGGGCGGTCAAGTCTGGAATTCGACCCTCGATAGGTGTCAGTCTGCTCTCGTTCGACCGGAGGTTCGGAATCGACCGCATCAATCCTCGTGTGTAGGGATGGCGCGGAGATTTGAAGAGGTCGTGTACCCCTGCCCGCTCGACGATACGGCCTGCGTAGACGACGGCAACCCTGTCGCAACTTCCCGCGACGACTCCCAAGTCGTGCGTGATGAGAATGACACTCATCCCGTACTTTTCCTGAAGTCGGTCGATGAGGTCGAATATCTGTGCCTCAATGGTGACGTCGAGTGCCGTCGTCGGTTCGTCGGCGATGAGAATATCCGGGTCACAGGAGATGGCCATCGCGAGGAGAACTCGCTGGCGCATTCCACCAGAGAATTGGTGTGGATAGTCATCGACGCGGGCCGCAGGTTCGGGAATCCCAACGTCACTGAGGAGTTCAATTGTCCGCTCTCGAGCCGTCGCTTTCGTTGCGTCTGTGTGTTTGCGAATGACCCGAGAGATCTGACTTCCGATCGTGTAGACGGGGTTCAGCGATGTCATCGGGTCTTGGAACATCATTGCGATGTCGTTGCCGCGAATCTGTCGCATCTCCGCCTTACTCTTCGTTAGCAAATCCTCTCCTTTGTACCGGACGGTTCCTTCCTTGATGTATCCCGGTTCGTCGATGAGTCGCATGACCGACATCGCGGTGACACTCTTTCCAGAGCCGGATTCACCGACGATACCCAGTACTTCCCCCTTATGTAGGGTGAAGGAGTTGCCGTCAACCGCTTTGACGACTCCTTCCTCTGTGTGGAACTGGGTGACCAAATTCTCGACTTCGAGTATCGGTTTACTGGTCATTGGAACCCTCCTGAGAATACCGTGGGTCGAGGGCGTCACGCAGTCCGTCACCGAGTAGGTTGAACCCAAGGATGATGATCATGAGCGCCAATCCCGGGAAGACTGGGTACCACCACTGGCCGCTGTAGACGAAGCTCCGCGCGTTCGACAACATCAGTCCGAGGCTCGCGGTCGGTGGCTGTAAGCCGAGTCCAAGGAATGACAGCCCCGCACTTGCCAACACTGCAGTCGCCATGTAGAGCGTCGCTTGGACGACGACAATTGGGATGGTATTGACGAGGATGTCACGAGTGAGGATATGTGAATTGCTCGCACCGAGTGACTTTGCCGCGTCCACGTAGTCTTCTTCCATCTCTTTGAGCACCGCACTCCGCATCACCCGTGCGAATCTCGGAATGTACGCGAACCCGATGACGAAGATTATTTTCGCGAGGTTTGGAACGACAACCCATCCGTAATCTGTCTTGCCCGCGCCGAGGATACCGATAATCGCGATGGCTAAGATCAGACTCGGGAACGAGAGGATGATATCCATCGCTCGCATGATGGTCTCGTCTACCCAAGAATTACCCAGGTAACCCGCAATCGCACCCAGAGTGATGCCAACGGTCATCGCGACCAGATTGACGCCAATCGAGATCATCATGAGCGTCCGAAGCCCGAAGATCATCCTCGAAAGGAGATCGCGACCGTGATTGTCCGTCCCCAGATACGCTGTAATCTCTGCGTTCGATTCACCCTCGACGAGCAATGTAGAGCCCGGTGGGAGCGGATTATGCTCTCCGTCGGGGGCATCGAACTGGGTGGCAGGGTCGTGTGGTGCGATGACCGGCGCGAAAATCGCAGCAAAGAGGGTAAGACCGATGATTACCGCGCCGACTATCGAAAGACGGTTCTTCCGGAACTCCCGCCAAAACTGTTCGAACTGGCTCCGGTGTTCACTGGTCTTCGGTTCTTGCTCCATCGTGCGTGTCTCTTTTGTAGCCATTTCAGTTCCCTCCATCTTCGCGGATTTTCGGATTGAGGTACGCATAGAGGACGTCCACGCTCAGGTTTGCGAAGACGAACACACACGTGATGAACAATACCAGTGCACGGATAACCTCGAAGTCCCGGCGGGCAATCGCTGTGATAAACAACTTTCCAAGTCCGGGAAGATTGAACACTGTCTCTGTCAGAACTGCACCATTCAGCAATCCACCGATTCCAATTCCAATAACGGTTACAACGGGGATGAGTGCGTTTTTCGTCGCGTCTTTCAGCACAACTTCGACTTCGCCAATTCCCATAGCTCGGGCCGTCCGAACGTAGTCTTGATTGAGCGTTTCGAGCATCTCAGACCGAGTCATACGCTGGATAATCGCTGCCCGAGCAGTTCCGAGCGCGATGACTGGGAGGAGGAGATGCTGAAGGTTTGCAATCGGATCTTCGAACGGTGATATCCAGCCGCCCGTCCCCCAATCGAAGTTGAAGGTGACGCCGAACACCATGATCAGGACGATGCCTAACCAGAAATTCGGAATCGAGATGCCCGAAAGCGCCCCGATACGAGACAGGTGGTCTGCGGGTTTATTCTGTCGAACCGCACCGATGATTCCTGCCGGGATTCCAATGAGTACGGCGAGAAATTGGGCGAGGAGAGCGAGTTCGAACGTGAGCAAAAGGCGGCTTTTGATCAACGTCACGACAGGCGTCCCCTGCTGGACAGTCCACGAGGTACCAAGGTCACCTTGAATCGCGCTGCTTGCCCACAGCCAGTACTGGATGTAAAACGGCTGGTTCAGTCCGAGCTGTTGGCGTACCTGTTGAATGATCTGTTCGTTCTGGAGCGGCCCCAGCATGACCGCTGCCGGACCCCCCGGTGCGATGTGGAGCAAGCCGAATACGCTCACACTCACACCGAACAGTACCGGTATGATCAACAATAATCGTTTGAGGATAAATCGTCCGATGCTCATAGGTTCAATGTATGAAACAAAATGTTGGTAATGATTTCCATGGTTGTGACGTCAATCGCTTGCAGATGATTGATAATGACTCTTTTTGTGGATTACCCTGGATTATCAGTCTTTTGTCACGGGACGGAGGTCAGACGAGAACGACCCCATCTCGTATCCGGACGCCGCATCACTCCATGCAGCAAGCCGACTCGAGTAAGCGATGTCGAGCTGGATCGCATTTTCGACGAGGTACTCCTGCAGCCGGTAGACAATCTCTTTTTGTTCTTGTTCATCAACCGTCCGTTGGGCTTTCTTCACCGTTTGGACGTACCAGTCGTGTCCGTTAGAGAAGTCACCTTCGGCGTCTTCCGGCGCTGGCGGTCCACTTGGTGCGTATCGGTCTGGCAGGTCGGGAGACGCGTGGTGCCAGTTGTTGTGGTTACGGTCGTTTGGAACGAACCCAGTGCTGAGCCAGTAAGTTACGACAGGGACGGCGTTCGTCCAGTTCTCCAAGGCTGCGTGCCACGTCGTCGTGTTGTACACCTGGTCGAACAGTGCGGACTTCTCGAGCGTGGTTATTTCGACGTCGATGCCAATCTTCGAGAGCTGGTTCTGGATGACGACACCCTGGTCTTTGAGATGAGAGCCCTTCGTGACGAGCATCTCGAAGGTGAACCCGTCGGGGTTGCCGGCCTTCTCAAGTTCTTGCCGGGCCTTGTCGGGGTCGTACATCTCCATCTCCTTCAGCTTGGGCGACGTCCACTCGCTGTCCGGGTACCAGAGCCCATGCTGGGCAACACCTCTCCCGTAGAATATCTCGTCTAAGATTTCTTCTGCGTCAATGCCCCACTGGACTGCCCGGCGGTTGTTGACGTTGGACATCGGGTTTCCGTCCGCTTCCATGAGGTTCATGTAGAGCACTTCGGTCGTGTTCCCCGGGACTGCTCCCGTTTTGATGTTTGGGTCGTTTTGCAGCGACTCGAAGTCCTTGTCTGGAATCGAGGTCGTCAGGTCGGTGGTTCCAGATCGGAGATTTGCCAACCTCGTCGAATCCTCCGGCATGATCTGGAAGTTGATCTCGTCGACCTTCGGAATGCCGTCCTTCCAGTAATTCTCGTTCTTTTTCAGTAGCACGTTCTCGTTTGTGTTCCACTCGACGAATTCGAAGGGGCCAGTGCCGGCACCACTCGGGTCGGTCGTGAGGTTCGTTGCGATTCCTGTCGGCCCTTCTCGTTCACTGGCAGAGCCACGAGACCCCTTCTGGACGATTCCTTCGAGTCCCCGAGTCAGCCACCAGTTGAGGGTGGAGAACTCGGTCGTCAGATTCATCCGGAGCGTCCGGTCATCCACGATCTCTGTCCCTTCAACGTTCGGAATCCGGCGTCGAATCGGGGAGTTGTTGTCGGGATTCAGAATCCAGTCGACGGAATATTTGAAATCCTCGACGGTCACGTCGTCTCCGTTGTGGAACTGCAAGCCATCACGGAGCGTGTAGTCGAACGCAAGTCCGTCGTTTGTCGGCTTCGGTACCTCTTTGACGAGTCCTGGTGCGAGCTCCGAGTCGGGAGTTAGCTCGATCACTTCGTCGTAGATCAGACTCCCAATCGCACTCGAGCCCGTGTCAGCCCACAACGCCGGGTCGAAGTTCCACGGCTCTGAGGCAATTGCAACGTTTAGCCGAACTGTCCCACCTGCGGAGCCAGAACCACTGCCATTGTCACTTCCTTCGCCACCGTTGCCTCCCGAATCACCCGCGCACCCAGCAAGCGATGCACCCGTGAGTGCACTGGTCATTGCAAGGAACTGTCGTCGATTGATGTCGTACTCGATGATGTCTCTAGCCATGTGTATGCTTACCTATTGCCAACGTTTGACAATCCATCCAAAGGACCACCATCATTTAAATCTATTCATTATTGTCAATATTGTCAATGTTCCTTATAGCCTTTGGAAAACGATGGAGACGAGTGTTTCAGGTGTCTAATCCTCTGGTTCTTGTTGGAACTGGCTGGAAACTATCTGTCGTACTTGCCCAAAGTGCACAATCGTTCACAGGAACGTTCGATTTTCATCTGACAATATCGCCGCTTGTACAAAGATATAAATAGTAGATACACTTGGCTACTCGTAGACTTTCGATGTTAGCCATTAACACAGAGTCTTCGACTCAAGGAGAAGTAGTAGCGGCATTGTCACCACATTTCGGTGGACGAAAAAACGAGGTGGCAGTATGACCGTCTCGCTTAGCTACGACAGCTACGACCTCGGGAGCATGACGTGGGAAGACGCCGAAGAGGCCATTGAGGATGCGGATTTCCTCGTCTTACCAACCGGTGCAATCGAGCAACATTCGATCCACCTCCCAGTTTCGGTCGATACTCTCCGGGCGGAGAACCTAACCCGGATACTCGTCGAAACCGCAGCAGACCGTGATCTCTCAATGATCCGCCTGCCCACGCTTCCATTCGGATACTCGGAACATCACATGACCCGGGCAGGGACCCTGACACTGATGCCAGATACGTATCAGAAAGTCATCGAAGAGCTCGGGGCCTCGATTTCACAACACGGGGCCAAGCGATTGCTTATTGTCAACTGTCACGGTGGCAATAACCCACCACTGAAGCTCGCGGGGGATCGGCTCCAGCGAGAGCACGATATCGAAGTGTATCTCGTAAACTGGACCTCGTTCGCTCGAGATCAACTGGAGACTCGCTTCGGAGAAGATTGGAGCCATGCAGGCGAACACGAGACGAGCGTCACTGAACTGTTCCACCCAGAGCTAGTTCGGACAGAGAAAAAGGAGAAACAAGAGCGTAAGGCCAAATTCAAAGCAAGACAATACACGTGGTACACCGACATCGCAGTCCAAGGTGGCCGTGGAGACCCCAGAAATTCAGACGCCGAGTTCATGAAAAAGGTAGTTGCCGACACGACCGACCGCATCCTAGATGCACTGGAGGGGGATCTTGCACAGACGACTGACGGTGTCAATACACTCGAACAAACCTCATAGTCACTGAACGAAGTTCTCGATATACTCCGATAGCGTCGTGGTTGGCGTTTCTATTGCAGTGTTTTTTCCGCAATTTGCCTTCGACCAACAGTCCTGACTTGATTTATTCCGGATGATGGAGTGGAGGCGCAACAATTCCGCGATGCTACGAGACACCTCCTTCGAGAAACCACATTATGACACTGAACAGAGTTGTCTGAGACTGTTGGACAGGATATGGAACCTCCAACAGCCTCGAACTCCCTTGATTCGCGGACATTGTCAACGAGATAGCGACTATTGGAGGAACATATATGTGTGTACAGTTCACACGGTAACTCATGTCTGGTGCAAAAACTAAGCCACTCAAATCGCTACGGTCAGCCTTTGAAGTCATCGACTTCCTACAGCGGTCGGGTGGGTCAGGAGTCACAGATGTCGCAAACGAGCTCTCGATTCCGAAGAGTACCGCACACGTGTATCTATCCTCACTCGAGGAAGTCGGGTACGCAGTGAACGATGATGGGACGTACCGAATTGGAATGCGATTCCTCGAGATTGGCGAGAACGCCAGATCACAAAACCGGCTCTACGAACTCGGCTGCGAGGAGGTGGACCGGCTAGCAGAGGAGACAGGTGAGTTAGCGAGCATGATGATACCCGAACACGGATATGGTGTATACCTTTACCGAAAGCGGGGAGACCAAGCGATGCCTGTGAAATCCCACATCGGAAAGCACGTCGATCTCCACTGTCGGGCATCGGGAAAAGCCATCCTCTCAGCACTACCGAGAGATGAAGTCGAACAAATAATAGACGAAAGAGGGTTGGTTCGCAGAACGGACAAAACGATTACAAGCCGAGACGAACTCTGGGCAGAACTTGAGAAAATTTCGAAGCAGGGTTACGCCGTGAACGACGGAGAACTTCGAAAGGGGCTTCGCTGTATCGGTGCTCCAATTACTCGTGACGGTCAGGTTGTTGGTGCAGTGAGTGTTTCGGGGCCTGTTGGCCGAATACACGGCAAGCGGTTCGAAGAGGAGATTCCGAAACTGGTCAAGAACGCCGCGAATATTGTCGAGATTACCGTCTCATATTCTTGATTCCGGACGTGTCCAACAGTGTTGGACGGGGTGCGATGTTGTTGAAATCTTGTTGAAAATTCGGTTTATCAAACGGTGTGCTGTGTGGGATGACCGAGTTGATGATGCGCCTTTCGTGGTGAGGAAATGAGTTTGTGGATGCACAGTAGAGGCACAGTCCCGCCAAATTACCCCATCTGTTATCGATACAGCGTACTGCGGGTAGTGTCTCTCGCGAACACGTCATCGATGATTGAACAATCAATATCGATCTACAGTTTAATCCTCCGGACAGTCTCTATCAGCAGGATTCAACCTCGCATCAGTAACGTATCCGTTGTGCTAATCATACTACGATAATGTACGTTCCATCAATTTTGGACGGGCAGACAGCTATTCAATCAGAGATAGTTTCCCGTCGGGAGCGTCCATAGGGGGGCTCAAATCCTGAAATCCAGTGGTGAAGACAAACCCCAACCATAACAAGGGTACTATCGTTATGGCAGTACTGCTTGAGTCCTTGACTTGGGCGATTGAAGGGGAATAAACGTAGAAGTTCAATCGACGGCCACAGTCGATTCCATCCGAAACTGTGTCAATCGGGATTACGTTGAAATCTGTTTCTCAGCGAAAACTAGTTCTTGAAGGTTAGCATCCCAAAATCTGATAAATGAGGTTTACTCGCGCACTTTTATTGAGACGTTGAACAACGGAAAGCCATATCCATCACAAAGGTACTTCTGTTATCTTCAGGGGTGGCCCCCCTGCGTTGGGCGGAAAACAAAGCCAAGCAAAGAAAATTCAAGAAAGCGAGATCTCCAGTTCGAATTCGTTCGCGATTCCGAGCAGAATTTTCGGGAGTTCGGTCTCGAACCGGTCTGGCGTCATACGGTTCGCTGGGCTTGCCACACTAAAGGCCCCGATAATTCGTCCATCCCGACCCTTCACAGGGACACCAACTGCTTTCACACCATCGAGTTGTTCTTCGTAATTGTACGACACGCCTTCCGATTTGATAGCGTCGAGTTGGTCTACGAGCACGTCAACGTCAGTGATCGTGTTTTCAGTTGCCGCTGGCAATCCGTGAGTTGTGACGATTTCATGAACGCGGCTCCGTGGGAGTTGCGAAAGAATCGCCTTTCCGGCAGCCGTCTGATGGAGATAAAATTTCTGCCCTACATTTGAGTACTTCCAGACGGCATGCTTCCCGGATTCGGTGTACATATAGACGCCACGTCCGTTCTCCTCGACAGCAAAGATGGCACGGCAATCGGTCTCTTCGGCCATCTGTTTCGTGTATGAATTAGCAATTTGATAACTCTTCAGACGGTTTTGGACGTAGTTACCGAGATTGAGGAACTGCAGACTAAGATAGTAGATATCGCCAAATTTAACGACGTAATCTCGCTCGTGAAGCGTTGTTAGATGGCTGTGAACCGTACTGGGAGCGAGATCCAAATCCGCTGCAAGCTCTGTTACTCGTCCACCATCCTTCTCTTTGAGTAGCTCTATCACGTCCAGTGTCGTTTCGGTGGTTTGCAACGTTCGGCGCGGTTTGTGCGTGGTCATAACCACTGGTTCACACCCACAACATATAAAATTCGGCTCTCACGAAAACCCTATTTGATTCTGAGAATTTCGAAGGGAATTATTGAATGCCATGGATTCCCAGTTCGGTTTGCGTTATAAAATACGCCAGTGTCGAATTTGTCTAACCGACACGCAATATACATTACGGATGGAATGTCCGTTTCCAAGCGTTATGAGGGCTCTATAGCGCAACGTCGAAATTCGATATAGGACATAGATACTCTTGAAAACGCCACCAATTTTCCCCCTTGAATTTCGATGTGACGAATCACACAGTTTCAAATGTGTGGTCAGCAGTCGATGAGTCCCCTACTATCGAGCGAGGTCGAACACCGACAGATGTCGGTCACCTACCAATCGGCCACGAAAAACGTTGTTTACGTAGATTCTCCGCCAGTTAGAGCCCGAGAATCTCGCGGGTCTCGGCCGGTGACGCGACGGGACGCTCTAATTCTCCTGCAATTCGAACGGCTCTGGCTACGAGCTGGGCGTTGCTCTCTGCGAGGTCGCCTTTGCGATAGTAGACGTTATCTTCGAGCCCAACTCGGACGTGCCCACCCATTGCCATCGCCATCGTAGTCAGTGGCAGCTGGTGTTTACCGACTGCGAGGCACTGCCATTCAGCCCCGTCGGGGAGATTATCGACGAGATTAAGCAGGTTTCGCGGATTCGGAATCGTCCCCGTCTGCATCCCAAGAATGAGCGTACACCAGTATGGCTCGTCGAGATAGCCTTCTTTGATGAGGTGGTTCACTTCGGTAAAATGGCCGGGGTGGAACAGTTCCATCTCTGGTTTCACACCGTGTTCTGCCATCTGGGTTGCGAACTCTTCGTTTTGCTCTCGGCAGTATTTCCGAACCGTTCGCGGCCCGAAATTGAGTGGACCTAAATCAATCGTCGCAACATCGGGACTCGGATCAGTCTCTAAGACAGGGCGGATACGGTCTTCGCGAGACTGGCCACCTCCGGTGGTGAAGTTGATGATAATATCCTCACACCGTTCGTCGATTGCGTCGCGAATCGCCTGGAATCGTTCGACGGACTTGGTGTCAGACCCATCAGGATTTCGAGCGTGTAAATGGACAATCGAAGCACCCAGTTTCTCACATTCGCGGACGTCTTCTGCAATCTCGTCTGGTTGCGTTGGAAGGTTCGGATTCGCTTCTTCTCCGTGAAGTCCACCAGTCGTGGCGACGCTGATGATGACTTTCTTATCGAAGTAGTCTTGGTAGCCACTGTATACCATACCAGTAGAATGGTGGGAAGCTACTACTTATACTTTTGGCGAGGCGCAGAGTGCCACTCCCGCCGTCAATATGCTTATATATTAGATAGTCACATCGTAACATGTGAGCCTGAATAGCACAGCCGTCGTTACCGGCGGCGGTCGTGGAATCGGCCAAGCAATCTGTCTCGAACTCGCACGAAGTGGGTCCGACGTTGTAATCGCCGACATCAACGAAGAAGCGATGGAGGAGACAAAACAGCTCGTCGAAGACGAAGGGCAACGAGCCCTTACCGTGGAAACAGACTTGCAGCAACTTTCAGACGTAAAACACACCGTTGACCAGGCGCTCGAAGCGTTCGACTCAATCGAGATTCTGGTGAACAATGCGGGAATCGCCGGTCCGACTCGATATTGCGAGGAGATAACGCAGGACGAATGGGAGCAGACGATGAACGTCAACCTTCGAGGTCCGTTCTACATGTGTCGGGAGGTTCTCCCGATAATGAAAGACCAGTCCTATGGCAGAATCGTTAACATCGCGTCCGTAAGCGGGAAGCGGCCACTCGAACAACGACTCCCCTATGCGACGACAAAGATGGGACTAATCGGCTTTACTCGAACGCTCGCTGCTGAAGTCGGCGAACACGATATCAACGTAAATGCCATCTGTCCCGGTTCCGTCGACGGCCCTCGAATCACAAAGGTGTTCGAGGAGAAGGCGAATGCGACTGGACAGAAGTACGCTGATGTTCGAGCGGCAGCAGAGGAGGCAAGCCCACGTGGCGAATTGGTCTCACGAGAAGATGTCGCCAAAGTCGCTGTGTTCCTCAGTTCGAGTGGGTCAGACCGAATTACTGGTCAAGACATCAACGTCTCGGCTGGCAAGGTCATGTACTGAGACAGAGGACAGCCCGCATCGCCAGGAGCCTAAACGACCCGTCCGACATAATCCGCCTCGTAGGTGTGGAAAGAGCAGTGGCTGAGCAATAATATGTCTCCAGCCACCCCTAACACATGATTTATGTAATAGAGTGGTATACTGGTTGTTACCATGGCCAGAGTTAGCATTGAAAATTTGACGAAAGTCTACGGTAAAGACGTCGTCGCGGTGGATGACGTCTCCATAGATATCCAAGATGGTGAGTTTGTCACACTGGTTGGCCCCAGTGGCAGTGGAAAATCGACGATTCTACGCATGCTCGCCGGCATCGTTTCCGCAACCGACGGTACAATCTCGTTTGGATCACACGACGTCACCGACACTCCCCCACAGCAACGTGACATTGCGATGGTGTTCCAGAACTATGCCCTGTACCCGAACATGACCGTCAGAGGGAACATGGAATTCGGGTTGAAGATGCAGGGGATGGCAAAACAGAAACGAGCGGAGGCCGTCGAGGAAGCGGCCGCGATGCTTCAGATTCAAGATCTGCTCGACCGAGAGATCCAGGCGCTCTCTGGGGGACAACAACAGCGTGTGGCTCTCGGTCGGAGCCTCGTGCGAGACCCTGAGGTATTCTTGCTCGACGAGCCACTCGCGAACCTCGATGCGAAGTTGCGCGTGGACATGCGTGCAACCCTCGTTGAACTTCAGCGGAAGCTCGGTGTGACGACCGTGTACGTCACGCACAACCAGATCGAAGCAATGACCATGAGTGACCGGGTCGCTGTCGTCCATCAGGGAGAGATACAACAACTGGCAGCACCACAGGAATTGTTCAACAACCCCACCAACCAGTTCGTGGCGGACTTCATCGGAACGCCGAGTATGAATTTCCTCGATTGTGAGGTGACCCACGAGAGTGATTCGGTGATTCTCGATACAGGAATACACCAAATTACGCTCCCTACAGGTGAAGAATCGGTGGTATCGATGCAAGAGAAAACGACCAATGGAGCCAACTATACTCTCGGTGTCAGGCCACAACACTTCAACGTTAACGCGGAAGGAGGGGCAACAGGCGAGACGTCGCGCACGGCTCGAATGGAGGTTATCATGGTCGAAACAGCTGGTGACGAGTATATCTTACATCTCGAGAAAAACGGTGAACGGGTGATTGTTGTCGTGGATGAGGGAACGGAGGTCGCGCGCGGCGACACCATCGAAATCGAATTTATCCCTGAGCGGATGCACCTCTTTGACGCTGCAGACGGTCGGGCTGTGGTCTGAAAGAGACGGGTTGACTTTTCACCACCACAAACGCCCACGTCGGAGTCCATCTGCGAACAACACCAACCCAGCAATAAGCAAGACGAGCACCGCACGGACACGCTCATCAAGCTCGGCACCCGTAAGCGCAAGTTCCCCGCTCGCAAGTTGAAAGAAGAGACTGAATGCGATCGCGGTAGCAAGTGACCCGAAGAGCACTTCGAGGAAAACGACAGCGCGTTTCAGCCGAGCATATCTTCGAGCCATACTATCTCCTGCATGCAACTCCTGTTAAAATTTCCTGTAGGGGGACCGCAACCACCACGATGAAACTGGAAGAATGAACGCACCGTTTCAGCTCTCGAAAATTGCGTTAAGAGCCACACTACGGTTGCAGACAGAGGTTAGTCGTTGTGACAATAATCCGTCTTGATTGTTACGGAAGTATGAGTAACATTAATGTAGTAGTGATTCAACGGTCAAGGTAGAGTATGGCTAGTCATACCAACACAGAGTCACCTAACGGTGATGAACAATGGAATCGCCGCATGTTTCTCACGGGCGCAGGGGCTGCCGGCGCTGCAGCGCTTGCTGGATGTCTTGGTGGGTCTGAGTCCGATTCAGGAGATGGCTCATCGGAAAGCTCGAAATTAAAACTGCTGACGACGTACACTTCATCAGCTTCGAAACGCTCCTACAACGAAGCGAACGATTCATTCAAAGCGAATCACGAAAACCTCGAGATTGAGATGGGGTACACGAGCTGGGAGAAAATTTACAACCGGCTGGTTCAGGCTGCGCGGACAGAAGATTGGCCAGACCTCGTGTTCTTCCTCGACAACGAATTGAATCTCCTGTTGAAAGACCAAGGGTTTATCGAAGATCCGAAACGGTTGATGGATGCTGCTGAGGAGTCTGCTGGGAAGATTGCCGCTGACGTCCCCGAGACTCATTATCTCGATAAAGACGGGTCGTTCTACACGATGCAGTCGAACAGTCAATCGAACACCACCTGGATGCGCACAGACGTGCTCGAAGCCATCGGTGAAGAGTACCCAGAGTCGTGGAACGACGAACTGCGAGTGCTCAAGAAGGCGCACGAATCGGACGAGTTCCCGAACCTCCACGGTACCGCCATCTCGACAGCGAAAAATGCCTACATGGCCACTGTGTTCTTCTCGCGTCTCCGTGGTGCTGGCGGAAACGCACTCGACCCCGAAAAGAACGTCGCGTTCGACTCTCAAGTGACGAGAGACACCTTAGAACACTGGAACGCGATGGCCGAATACGGCGCACCGGGCAAAGAGTCGTTCAGTTACGGCGACATCTACACCAACTTCGCAGCCGACAAGGTTGCATCGTGTCAGTACTGGGGTCGGACGTACATCAACGTCATCGAACAAACACCCGACATCGCGGACAAGGTGACGACATTTTCACACGCCCAACCAGACAACGACAAGGCGAGTCCCGACGAGAAATCGCTCATGTCGGGTGACGGTGGCCAGCTCATCAAAGGAGGTGAAAACAAGGAGGCAGCCGTCGAATGGTGGAAGAATTACGTGAAGCCAGAATTCTTCGTCGATAAGTTCATGAAAGGAACGCCCGGAAACACCGTTCCGATGTACGAAGGACACCAGGACGCATGGGATGAGTTCGACGTGTGGACTGACTACGAACACGGAACGGAGATCCGTGATAATCTCGTGGCTGACACCCGGAAAGCGCACCCGAAGTGCCGTGCTGGCCCCGAGTTCGAGGCGTTCCCGGAACTGGCAAACATCATCAAGAAACCGGTGATGAGCGGGCCTGGTTCCAGCTACTTTGCGGGCAACATCAGCGTCGACGAAGCGGCGAAAGAAATGGCAAAGAAAGCAGAACAGGAGGTTGCCAACTATGGCAGCGGAAACTGATGTGGCAGAGTTGGCGTGAATCAGAACAAGGTACTGACCGCTATGAGTTCGTAGGAACCACTACAGATGAGCATAATGGAACGTAACAAACGGAGTTGGCAATCCATCAGAGGATTTGCCTCCCGAGTGGTGCGAAGAGACATCACTGAAAGCGAGTTGGGCGTTTCGTTAATCGTCCCCACATTACTCGTTTTCGCAGTGATCGTCATCTTCCCACTCTTGTTCGCCATCTACCTGGGTTTCCATTCTTCGTCAGGGTTCAGTATGACGCTCGAATGGGCTGGTTTGAGTAATTACACCAGACTCTTTTCGACAAACGACTTCTGGGTGTCGTTGAAGAACAACGTGGTCTGGGCGTTTGGAACCATGTTCTTACAGCTGGTTCTCGGCGTTGCAATCGCGCTATTGCTACACCGCGAATTCAAGGGACGGAAGCTCTTCCGTGGAGCAGTTCTGTTCCCGTATATGGTGCCAACCATCGTCGCGGTGTTCAACTTCCGGTGGATATTCAACGCGACGTATGGGGTGTTCAACTACCTCATCGTCACGGCAGGATTGGTCGAAGAACCAATCGTGTTTTTCGGGTACGAACACGCAATGACGACGGCCATCTTGCTTGGTGTCTGGCGGTTTACCCCATTCGTGGTGATCACCGTGCTCGCCCGCCTCCAGACGATTCCACCAAGCCTCTACGAAGCGGCTGAGCTAGATGGCGCGTACAAATTCGCAAAGTTCCGATACGTTACACTCCCGCAACTGTACAACATCCTCGTGATTGTTGTGTTGCTTCGGAGTGTGTGGATGTTCAAGAAGTTCGCACCCATCTATCTGCTCACCGGCGGGGGGCCAGGAATCTCGACCCAGATTCTCCCCATCTACGCATACATAGAGGCCTACCAGGGGCTCAACTTCGGCTACGCAGCCGCGATAGCGAACGTGATGTTCGTCATCATGATGGTTGCTGGCTTCTTGTATCTACAAAAATTCTACAAGCAAGGAGGAACGAAAAATGAAGCTTAATTCAGTCAATCCGTCAGCCGGCGTCGAGAAGTGGCTACAACAACACGTCCCAAAGCGGATTCGAGATCGGAGCGATCGCATCTTGTTGTACCTGCTCGCGTCAATCGCTGTCGTTTACTCGCTGTTTCCGCTGCTGTGGATGGGTATTACGTCACTCCAGCCAGAACAACTGTTGTTCTCTTGGCCCCCACAGATTAGTCCGGAACTGTGGACGTTGACCCACTACGCGGATCTGATCGAGACGAACTCTGAGTTCTTCCTCTACTACCGCAACAGCGTCATCACCTCCACCTTTGCGACGGTGATGACGATTACGCTCGGGACGCTTGGCGCGTATAGCATCTCTCGGTTCGAGTACATGGGTAGGGAGTTCATCGACAGCTCGATTCTGTTGATTTACATGTTCCCCGCGATCGTGCTCGTTATTCCACTCAGCGTGCTGATGAACGATATGGGGCTGGACAACTCCTGGTTTGGCCTGTCATTGGTCTATCTGACGTTCTCCCTGCCGTTTAGCATCTGGGTGCTCAGGGAGTTCTTCAACGGGATCCCCTACTCATTAGAGGAGGCTGCGATGATCGACGGCGCCTCGCGGATGCAGGCGTTCTACCACGTCGTGTTACCGAACGCACTTCCCGGAATCATCGCAACGTCCATCTTCACGTGGTCGCTCGCCTGGAACGACTATCTGTGGGCGTCGGTCATCATGACGTCGAGTCAGATGCAGACGCTTCCGGTGGGATTGAGTCAGATGCTCACCTCTGCGAACCCACCATGGGGGCAGTTCATGGCCGCAACGACGCTTGTGACCCTACCAGTGTTGATTCTGTACATCTTCGTCCAGGATCACCTCGTGAAGGGATTCGGTGCCGGAGGTGTGAAAGGATAGTCACGCCACATCGGCCCTTTCTGCACCCGAATGTCTGTCCTCTCTTTTCCCGACTCGAATCCGATACGTCAGCAGCATTGGCGACTGCTAAACCCTCGTTGCCAGATATCGCGTAGACCACAACACCTACCACAGCAGTCTGCGTGCATCGAATCATGAGTCAGAATCAGTCATTCCTCTCTCCTGAACCGCTCTTTGGCGCGAAACCACAGGTTGCTGAGTCAGCGTTCGTCTCGAAGATGGCATACCTGATAGGGGATGTTCTCGTCGGTGAGCGAGCGAGCCTCTGGCCGTTTGTCTGTCTACGCGGTGACGGCGGCGAAACAGTCGTTGGAAACGAAACGAACGTCCAAGAGTTTTCCATGCTCCACGGTGCGCTTCTTGGAGACGCGGTCACCATTGGCCACAACGTCGTCGTCGACTACGCAACGGTCGAGGACCATTCGCTCATCGGGATGCAAAGTACAGTTCTCAAAGGGGCCACTGTCGAATCGAACTGCATCGTCGCCGCCGGAAGCGTCGTGCTTCAGGACCAGACAATCCCAGAAGGCCATCTTGCCTACGGGGCACCCGCAAAAACCAAACCGCTTACTGAGGGACAACGAGCTGAAATCGAGCGAGTTCACGAACACTACGTTGAACTCGGCAGCCAGTACAAGGAGACCGGTCGATTTGAATAGGGTGTCTTCTGACAAGGGCAACGTTCTTTCGTGTTGCCTGTGACCACAGTGCTATGGGAGCAGAATTAGCGAGTAGTGAGACCGAGATAGCGCGGGTTGCAGTTGTCGGTGCGGGAACGATGGGCTACGGAATCGCACTCACCTTCGCACTTGGAGGGAAATCCGTCGTCCTGTTCGATATTGATGAAACAGCGTTGAAAACGGCAGCCGAGAATATCCACGAGACCGTTGAGACACTCCACGCGCACGGAGAGCTGACGCAGGATGAGACGGAGGTGGTCGAAGCACGAATCTCATACGAGTCATCGCTCGAAACGGCAGTCCAGGATGCAGACCTCGTGACAGAGGCCGTCTCTGAAGACATGGAATTGAAACAGACCGTGTTCGACAAACTCGGTACACACGCTCCCGAGGAAGCCATTTTGGCAACGAACACGTCCGGACTGTCGATTACCGAGATTGCATCCGTCGTCGATAATCAATCGCGAGTGGTCGGTACCCACTACTTCAACCCTCCGTACATCGTGCCCGTTGTCGAACTCGTAAAAGGCACCGAAACTGCCGATTCGACTGTCACTACGCTCGCTGCGCTGTTCGAAACAATCGATAAGACGCCGGTCGTCGTCGAGCGTGATATCCCCGGATTTATCGTAAATCGTATCCAGACTGCGATGGCGTACGAGGCAGAATCGTTGCTTAACAGCGGGGTTGCGAGTGCCGAAGACATCGACCGAGCAGTGAAAGGGAGCCTCGGATTCCGCTTGCCGATACTCGGCATCTTCGAAAAGTCCGACCACTCTGGACTCGATGTCCACCACGACGTAATCTCGCATCTCCTCCCCCACCTCGACCGGGGCACTGAGCCCCACGAGTTTCTCACTGAGTTAGTCACAGCGGGAAACTACGGCGTGAAAACCGGACAAGGGGTTTACAACTGGGAGGGAAAAGATATGGACAGCGTATATGCAGCGCGCGATGAATCGTTGTTCGCCCAGCTGGCGGTGTACCGTGATTCGCTCACGGAAACGAAGTAGCCGAGCTACTGCTGTCAATACACCCGACTGTATAGACAGCCCACCGGAAGATTAAGGGAGGCATGCACCATTCGTGTGGTATGGCTTCACGCAGTGAGACGAGCAGTAGTTCTCTTAGGCAAAGAGAGCAGGCGGATTCTCAAGAGTCGGCCGGTGGTTCTGGTGACGTGCTATCACAAAATATCACTGGGGCGAAAATCGTTGGCGATTTCATTGCCACGACGTTGGGACCGCGAGGGATGGACAAACTCCTGTACGATACCGACGATGCAGACGATGGCCTTGGCAACTATTTCGAAGTGACGAATAACGGAGCGTACTTGCTCAAACGCCTCCCATTTCAATCGCCCGGAGGCAGGGTTATCGCCCGCGTGGCAGCTGCACAAGAGGAGCGATGCGGCGACGGCACAACGACAACGGCGATTTATGCAAGCGAGATACTCCGAGCTGTCGAACCACTCATCGAACAGGGACTCCATCCGACGACTATCGCTAGTGGAATCAAGGAGGCGGTCACCATTGCGACCGAAACTATCCACGCCGAATCACGGCCGGTGACGCTGTCCGATGACGAACTGCTCACAGCAGTTGCCCAAACAACCCTCCAAGGGAAAACGGCAGAGCCGATTCTCGACACCCTGAGCCAGTGGTCGGTCGAAGCCGTCCGAACGCTCGCACAGGAACATGAGAGTGAGGTTCGGGTGAACACAGACCTCGTACAAATCGAATCGCTTCGCTCTGGGACAATCACCGATACGGAACTCGTCGACGGGATGGTTTTGAAAAAATCATTCGCCGGAAACTACGAGCCAACCAACTTGGACAATCCCAACATCGCGGTCGTTACCCAAGGATTCGCCAGAGCAGAGGCAATTCGCCACCGGCTCAGTAGCGATAGTCATTCGAGCACCCAAACGGTGACCTACGAGCTCTCCGATCCGGATAGCGTCGATGCCTTCGCTGACTTCGAAGTCGAACACGTTACAGAACTGCTCGAACCACTCATCGCTGCAGACGTAGACGTGGTGCTTGTCGGGGATCGCGTTGAAGACGAGTTACTCCCATACTTCGATGCCGCAGAGATTGCCGTCGTACGAAACGCACGAACAGACCGAATGCAGAAGGTTGCCCGCGCCACTGGCGCGACCATCAACACCCATCTCCGCGACTTCGACAGCACCGATACCGGGAAAACGGCCCGACTTGAGCGACGGCGGTACCCAGGAATCGAACAGAATGCACTCCTGTTTTGGGGTGGCGCTGGTGAACAGGTCGTCTCAGTATTGGCCCATGGCAGTACATGGATGTCCGGGTGGGAACTCGAACGAAACATCATGAATGCCATTCGGTCTGTCAGCGCTGCAGTCGAGAGCGGGCAGGTCGTTCCCGGTGGTGGTGCCATTGAAATCACCGTCGCTCGACAGCTTAGAGAGTCCGCACCAGCAGTTGGTGGCCGAGAGTCGCTTGTCATCGAGGCGGTTGCAGATGCCCTCGAAGGCATCCCAAAGACACTCGCTCGTAACGCCGGAATGGACCTAGTCAATACGCTCACCACGCTACGAGCGGCCCACTGGAATAGCCGGAAGGCGACCGGCGTTCTCGGACAGGACCGGGTTGTCGGTAACGTCGTCGAACACGGTATTCTCGAACCAGCGACGAGCAAGCGCTATGCACTCGAAGCCGCAGCGAGCGTCGCGACGACAATCCTCCGAATTGACGACGTTCTTCCAGCAAGTTCGTAAGAAATTTCCCACCCCGCATGACGTGTATTTCGAACATGAGGGTGTAGATTATGTAGGGTGGTAGACACCACGCAGTTTACTCAATGTCCGCTGCCTGGAACCGACGATAGCCGTACCCAAGTGAGAGAACAAGCCACGCCGTGAGAATGGCGAACCCAGCCCACTTCGGTGGGTAGAACGAGGCTGAGACCGGATACGACATTATCTCGTCGAACGTGGGGATAATCGTACGCGTTGCATAGCCGACTGCCGCTGTTGGATTGAGCGCGTGAGCGACGATTAACCAGGGAGGAACACCGGACTCTGGGGGAACGTACCCAACGGTAATCGTCTGCAGAATTGCCGTCACCAAGTCCCATCCTAACTGGAACAAGACGAAGAGACTCGTCGCACCGATAAACGCCCTATGTTGAGACGTCATCGCCGAAGAGAACCCAATCCCGATTGCGACATAGACCGTCCCGTAGAAAACCGTTAGCATGGTAAATAGGATGAATTTGACAGCTGCGAACGACTCGTATGTGACCAGAGCGATGCCAGCGACGACCGCATAGCCACTAAGAATGGCGGTAGACAGAACAGCAGCCCGTCCGATAAACTTCCCGAGAACGATGTCACTCCGCGAGTTAGGCAGACTGAGTGCTAGTTTGAGACTCCCGCTATCCCGCTCGCGGGAAATAGCACCGTAGGATATTTGCAATCCCAGCAGCGGGACGAAGAAGGCCATCGGCTGACCCATGCTATTGAGCAGTGCCAACGTGCTCGTCGGGGTAGTCGTATCAGAATACATCTGAGGAATGTGCTTCATCGCCGCCCAGAACCCGGCGACGAGGGCGAACAACAGCGTGATAGCGATGAACGATCCCGACCGAATAGAGTCGTGAACGTCTTTTCTGACAATCGCGACGAGGGACATTTGTTGAATATTCAACCAGACGCAGTGATAAATATTGAGGAGCCGATGCTCCCGTTTCGTCCGCCATCATAAGTTCTCACTCAACGCCTTCTGTATCCCACTACCAACGATGTGAAACAGATGCAACCCGTTGGCTGCATACAGAGGGTGTATGCACAGAGCGTGGAATTCAGTTCTGAGGACAACGTTTTTTCTCAGTTTAGGTTTCAGTTCTCGACCAGCCTCTGTGTGGGTCAAAGCAATCGAGTTTCAGCTGAAAGATTCATCCGAGAACCACGCGTGGGTAAAATGAATCTCTTTTGAAACGCGAACCGAACCGGTTTCCGAACGACGTCGCTAACTGATAGCTCTTGATCAATCAATAAGGAACCCAGTAGTCAAAATCAATTACTCGAATGTACGAATCAAACAGGTAACGCGAATTGTGGTCACAGACCAGCCTCATTCATCAGCCGTCTGCAGCTTGGAATCGAATACGACACGTCAAACGCGTCGAGGATATAGGTTCTAACGAGGGATGGTGTCCATTCTCGTTCAGCGTATCCCGATTTGTGCGGCGGTTGGTGAAGGGTTTCGTTCAACGTCATTCGTTGTTCGTCAGTAAGTTTTCGTGGCCTTCCAGAGCGATGATTATCGTGGACAGCTTCGACCAGTGGCTCCTGCTCTAGGCGCTTGAGCCACGAATAAATCGTGCGACGCTCAACTCCGTACCAGTCTGCGAGTTCAGTCTGTGTGATACCGTTCTTGTACGCGATTGCCGCGATGAGTCTTTGAGTGGGCTTCTTACCCTCCACTTCCGCTAAGGCCGACTGGAGATCCGTGACAGAAATATCCGTGAGGTGATCCATGAATTGTGTAGAGATGGTATGGGTAAATAGTTTTAATGGAAACTCGCCGTTTCAATAGCGATAGCCCTGTCAGTTTTGGCTTGCTACTTCCCACGCTTGCCGGCCCACTCTACAAACAGTAATGCCAATGTTCGATGATCGATACGATTGTTGAACTGGAATCTACCCTCAGCGCATGAGAGTTCTTTAGGGAAAGACTACTCAAGAAATTGCGTGAGCCCGCCAAGTGTCTCGGCGTCAAAGAGGCGAGTAGACTCAATTCAATTTGTGTATCAAGCAGCTTCGATACGAATGAAAACGGTGGAGAGAACAGCGGAGAAATGGATTATTGAGCTGATGCCGTCAATGTAATCGATTTGAGATAGTCCAGCAGGCCAACTATTTAAGGCTTGTCGAACATCTCTCGAACCTCGGCGCTCCTGGGAGCGGCTCAGGTGAACTGCTGCTCGAAGCAAATCCTCGATTCCGAGAAGGAGTCGCCAAAATGTCCAAACTTGACAAACCATACAAACTAGCAAAACCATTTCTACCAGCCAAACTGGCCAACAGAGGAAAAGAGGAGCGCAAGAATTCCGTCGAAGGCATTCCAGATTACTGGGGACGAAACGGACTATTTCGCTCAATGGCGGTATCGTACTACCGTTCAAACGCCATCAGAAACCGGTATCTTACGGAAGAAAATTGAGTATTTGAGTACTGGATATTGGTTACTGATTGGAAAGCGAGCCGGGATGCCATGAACCGTCGAAGTCCTCGTGGACAAACGGTTTCGCATCGGCCCCCGCGTACGTCCCGACGACCTGCCCATCGCCTTCGAGGTAGTACTGATACGTGGTGAGCCCTTCGAGGCCGACGGGGCCGCGCGCGTGGATTTTTCCAGTGCTGATGCCGACTTCGGCACCGAGTCCATAGCGGAAGCCATCAGCAAAACGCGTTGAGGCGTTGTGGAACACGCTTGCCGAGTCGAGACTCCGCATGAAAATACCGGCGCGATCGGAGTCGTCGGTCACGATAGCGTCCGTGTGCTTCGAGCCGTAGGTTGTGATGTGCTCGGTTGCCTCGGCGAGCGAATCGACGATTTTGACGGCGATGATGAGGTCGCCGTATTCGGTCTCCCAGTCCAGTTCGCTGGCCGCCTCCATCGACACGATTTCTCGTGCTGCGTCGTCACCGCGCATTTCAACTCCGGCGTCCGTGTACTTCGCAGCGATTTTCGGCAAGAAATCCGCCGCGACACGTTCGTGAACCAAGAGAGTTTCAACCGCGTTGCACACCGCGGGGTACTGCACCTTTGCGTCATACGCGATATCGGTGGCCATCGAGAGGTCTGCCTCTTTGTCGACGTAGACGTGGCAGACGCCCTCTGTGTGGCCGAGCACCGGAATGCTCGTGTTGTTCTGGATGTAGGACACGAATTCCGAACTGCCTCGTGGCATGACGAGGTCGATCGCCTCGTCCATCTCGAGGACGGTGTCTACGTCCGCTCGCGCTTCGATGAGTTGTGCCCATCCGTCGGGAACGTCGGCCGTCGCGTCCTGAATCAACTCGAAGAGAACGCGGTTCGAATGGCTCGCCTCGCTGCCGCCCTTCAGGATAACGGCGTTCCCAGAGCGCAAGCAAAGCGACGCAATCTGGACGAGTGCATCGGGTCTAGATTCGAAAATCGTCCCCACAACACCGATTGGTACGGTGCATTTGTAGAGTTCCAACCCATCGTCAAGCCTTCGGGCGGTCTGCGTCTTTCCGAGCGGGTCGGCTTGCGCGGCAACGCTCCTGACCATCTCCGTAATACTCTCGAGTTTCGATGGGGAGAGCTTGAGGCGGTCGACGAGCGCCTGGCTGTAGTCTCCTGCTTCGAGGAGTTGCTCTGCCTCGCGAACGTCCGTCTCGTTGGCCGCTAGGATTTCCTCGTGGCTCGCATCGATAGCGTCTGCAATCGAGTGCAACGCATCGGCGCGTGCTTCGTCGGACAATCCCGCGATTCTGAGCGCTGCGGTCTGTGCCTCTGCAACTTTCGTTTGGGTCGTTTTCTCAGTCATCGTCGTCTCCGTTCGTCGGGATGAATATCGTCCCCACCGGTTCTGCGGCACTGATTTTGGCCAACACATCGTCCGCGGTGGATTTGGCGATGATGGCCGGAATGCCGTGTTCGCTCACCGCACGCGCGCCAGCGACTTTCGTCTGAATTCCACCAAATCCGTGCGTCGAACTCGCGTCGACCAACTTCTGTACCGCGGCATAGTTACTGCCGATAGCTTCGATGCGGGTCGCGGTCGAATCTTTCTTTGGGTTTCCGGTATAGACGCCGCCGACATCGGTGAGCGTGACCAAAAGTTGCGCACCGATACCGATTGCGACCGACGAGGAGAGCATGTCGTTGTCACCGATGCGGAGTTCTTCGGTTGCGACGGCGTCGTTCTCGTTGATAATCGGGACGATATCCCACTGGAGGAGTGTTTCGACGGTGTTCGTGAAGTTGGTGAACCGGTCTGGGTCCTCTAAGTCGTTCTCCGTCAAGAGAATCTGCGCGACGGTCTGGTCGAACTGCTCGAAGTACTCGGTGTACCGTCGCATGAGTTGTGATTGCCCCACCGTCGAAAGTGCCTGCGACTCTTCGACTGTCTCGTCTGTGAGGCCAAGGAGACCCTTTCCAGCCCCGACCGCACCGGAGGACACGAGCAACACCTGTTTTCCCTGCCGGCGGAGATCCATCACGTCCGTTACAAGCTTGTTGACTTTCGCGTCGTCGAGGTTGGAGTGTTCGTCGGTCAACGAGTTCGTCCCCGCTTTGACGACGACCAGGTTGGCATCCGCCGCGAGCTGTCGTGCGTGCTGGGCTTCGTCTGCCTCGACAGACCCGAGTAGCTCTGACGGTTCACTCATCGTCAGTCCCTCGTGCTAATTCCACAGACCGCCGTTCTGCAGCCGCCACTGCGTCTGAAACCGCTTTCTCGGCGGTGCTCTCTCGAAGGACCTCCATCCCTTCGATGGTCGTCCCCTTCGGTGAACAGACATCGTCGATGAGTTCGTCGATAGATTTCTCAGAGGCGAGGACGGTCTCTGCAGCACCCTTGAACGTTTGGGCAGCGAGGATTTCAGCGTCCGCGGGGTCTAAGCCACCGTCGACGCCCGCTTGTTTCATCGCATTCAGCAGATAGAAGACGAATGCGGGGCCGCTCCCATTGACCGCCGTCGAGATGTGCATCTGTGCCTCATCAACTTCGACGAACACGCCGACGTCGCTGAGAAGTTCGGCCACGTCGTCGGGGAGTTGTGCCCCGGAGACGGCTGCTGCCATGTCACCAGTCGCAGCCGCGAGGTTCGGCATGACTCGAATAACGTCGGCGTCCGTCTTCGCTTCGAGCACCGACGTCGAAACACCTGCAGCGATAGAGACGAGCGTTTGGTCTGGCGAGAGGTCGAGTTCGGAGACGATATCCGCGGTGAGGGCGGGTTTGACGACGACGAAAACGATCGGCGCTTCGGCTGCGATTGCGAGGTCGGTGGTCGTCGTTTCGCAGTACGCTTCGACCGAGGCAAGCGCCTGCGGGTCGACGTCACAGGCTGTTATCGTATGGGTTCCAGTCTTGGAGAGACCCCGCACGAGGGCGCTCCCCATATTTCCGCATCCAATGACGCTGACGTGTACCATCTTACTGAGCTATGGGCTTCTGAGACACAAAGCGGCTGTGTTGTCACCGAAATATTACCGTCTCTTTTTTGACCGAAATGCAGAAAAGGCCCTGTGGCAGGTTTTGACTACAAGGGGGTGGAGAACGAATCTCCTCGTAACGTCGAATAGTCGAATTCGAAGACGAGGACGAAATCATCCGAACCTGAGTCGGTGATCAGTTCGACGCATACAAAGATAGAGCAACGATACTAACTGTGTACGACCTGCCAATCAAATGTCCTTATAGCCCGTAATAGAGACGAACTGCGCCACTATATCAACACCCCATCCATTGGATGATGTCGCGTTTCGCTCCCAGTCAGCCTACCGTTTGGGAGTGCTCGAACTTCTCGCCGACGGCCCCATGACTCGCCTCGATCTTCACGACGAGACCAGTATCCATCTTCTCGCGGACGATTTCGGTGAGCTATTGGCGACCGTCGAGAGCATCGGGTGTCTCGGTGACGTGATCCAGCAACTCCCAACCGACTTGGTTCGAGTCGTGAGGCTCGGTCGGTGAACAATCGGGGAATATCCATATGACATAATTAATGTAAATAAAGCTATATTGTCATGCAACAAATGTTACCGAGCCATTGGACACAGATGGCGTGATTATGAAGCCAAACTTTACAACTCGACAACGGTCGTCTGACTCCCGACTCACCGTCTCACGGCGAACGATGCTCGCGTCCCTCGGTCTCCTCAGCCTCGGCGGCGTTACCGGAGTCGCCTCGGCACACCCGGATGGCGCCATCACGGACGAACCCGGCGAGGATGACGTTCATGTAGGGGAATTGCACGGGCACGGCGCGCCGGATCCCAGCCTGCCGCTGATGGAACACGACGTCGCAACCTCCAGCGAGATCGTCAGCGAAGGTCCCTCGGCGAAAGTCACGAAGAACCTCGCCGTCGCGGGTCGTGGCGAGCGACTACTCCCCCAAGGAACCACCGACGTGTGGGCCCACGAGGGCTACGCCTACATCGGGACGTTCAACACCCCCTGCGGGACGGGTGTCGGCTTCGGCAGCGGTGAACTGGTCGACAACCTGGTCGGACCGGGAATCGCCGTCTTCGACGTCCGCAACAACAACAATCCAGAGTACGTCGGCAGCATCCCTTCTGTTGCGGGCAGCCGCACGAACGACGTCAAGGTGGCAACGATGAACGCGGGGACGATTCTCGCCCACACCAACGAACCGTGTGACGGTGGCCCAGGTGGATTCGAACTCTACAACGTCGACGATCCACTCGCACCCGAACACCTCGCGTCGGTGCAGACCGACGACATCAACGAACTCCTGAGAGATGCCTTCGGCTTCGTCGACTTCGGTGTCCACAATACGTGGCTCTTCACCCAGGGTTCGAAGGACTACGTCGCCGCCGTGGTCGAAAGCGAGTTGGGCAACTTCCAAATCTTCGACATCACCGACCCGACGAATCCGACTCTCGTAGGCGCGTGGGGGGCAGAGAGCCTGTTCGACTCCAGTATAAACTGGTTCACCACTACCGACTTTGGTCAGATCCTTCAGGCGGACGCCTACCTGTTCGACGGCTTCGGTTCCTCCCAAAACCGCTTCCTGCACGACATCACCATCAGCGATGACGGAACCCACGCGTACCTCGCCAACTGGGACGCCGGACTGGTCCTCCTTGACATCAGCGACCCGACGAATCCGCAATTCGTCTCGCAGGCCATCGACCCGAGCGCGGGCGACGGCGAGGTCAACAGTCACCAGGCGTGGCCAACAGCCGACGGAAGCGTCGTGGTCGAGACCGAGGAGGACTTCGACCCGTACTCGCTTACGTTCGAGATTGCTGAGGGCCCCAACGCCGGCGAGTACCCCGCAGCGGAAGGAGCGATTACGTCACCGATCGCTAACCGTCCCGGCGGCGTACTGAGCGGAACTACCACGTACGTGGGTCTGGCATGTAACGGCGATCCGATTCCGCCAGCACCCACCACGAACGGAACGCACATCGCAGTCATCCAGCGTGGCGTCTGCGCGTTCACCGAAAAGATTGACAACGCGGAGGCGGCCGGATACGACGGCGCCGTTGTCTTCAACGACGAGGCACGCGGTGATGGCCTTGTGACGATGGGAGGCGACCCGGTCAACCTTCCCGGCGTGTTCGTCGGCCACTCGACCGGCCTCGCCATCTTCGGCGTCGCCGACGACAGCGAACTCGTGGTCGGTGCGTCCGGTGTGGGTCTCGAGATTGTCTCCGGCTTCGGTCGCTGGGGCAACATCCGCATCTGGGACTACGCCAACGAGGCGAACCCGGTGCTCGCCAGCCAGTTCGATACGGTATGCAGCGCCAACCCCGGCGACGAAAGCTGTGACGAACGTGGTACCTACTCGGTTCACAACGTCATCGTCGAGGGTGACAAGGTGTACGTCTCCTGGTACTCGAACGGCGTCTTGGTCCTCGACATCAGCGATCCGTACAACCCGGTCGAAGTTGCGCGGTACAACGAGACGGGACCGGAGTTCGAGACGGAGAACGGTGGTATCCAGGACGTCTGGGGCATCTACAAAGTGCCCAACGCACCCTGGATATACGCCTCCGACCGAAACGGCGGCCTCTACGTCCTCAAGGAACTCGGCTCCGGGTCTGGCAACCAGGGACGAGACGGCGACGATCGCGGCCAGTCGTAGTCAGCGGTCGTCAAAAGGGGTAGATACTCGACGCAATCGCTGCGCGATGTCGCCTACCCTGCTAGCACTGTTTTTCCGTTGCCCTTGCCCTGCCTCTCCTTACCTGGAGGATTGCGGAGGAACGGCTTGACCGTGGCATTCCCAATAACATCTCTACGACCGTCCTCATCAGCGTCCTGATTGAACGTTGCTTCCTCAGGACCGTCCACACTTCCCCACCAGTTGTTTTTTGCGTCGATCACTGGATAGGTCTCGACTCCCGTCATCAGTACCGTTTTTATTATTGAGACCGACCGCGACGAGGAACTTGTTCGCCTGGAACGTCAGGCCACTCCCGTCTCCGTCGATCTTAACGGCTTCCGACAGGATCGTCTCGGCGCTGGAGATATCCTCGATCACGTTGTGGTTGATCACGGTATTCGCCGTGGCCAGCTCGGTGAGATGGAACCGCTCGTCGAGGCCCTTGGGGTGATCCCAAAGTAATCGACACGGCGCGACGGTTCGTCGATGAGACCGCCGACGGTGATTGAGGCGGTCATTCCGCCGCCTCCAGTTTCTCGGCGCGGTCTAGTTCGCGACGAACACGTTCGAGTTCGGGGTCGCTGCCGAACTCGACGAGCGGGGCTAAGGCGAGCGCTCGAACGAACGGATCGGTGCCGATGCGTGTGTGAGCTGGGCCGCCCGTGAGGAGCTGATCTCACTGGCGGCCCGCCTCGAGGTGGAAATGAATCTGGTCGGGGCGCACGTGCTTGCGATGGACACACCACCTGCGGCGCAGTTCGGCCGGTGAGTGCGGACGGCGAGCACCACTTGAGGTGATGCCGACCAGCCATCCGATCTCCGAAGGGGTATCGCCTGTCAGGCGACAATCCTTGGGAGAGCGGCCGCTAGATCCCCTCGTGGTGGACTTCCTGCCTGCCGTACACCGGCGTGGGGATCTCCTCATAACGTGCCTTCAGCTGCAGCGCCAGATACAGCGAGTAGTGGCGTGACTGGTGCAGGTTGCCACCGTGGAACCACAGTTGTTCCACCTGCGTCGGCTTCCACATGTTGCGCTGCTCGCCCTCCCACGGTCCGGGGTCTTTGGGCGTGTCTGAGCCGAGCCCCCAGACCTTCCCCGCCTGCCGCGCCGTCTCCTCATCCATCAGACCGGCCACCCAGCCGTTCATCGAGCCGTACCCCGTGGCGTACACGACAAGGTCGGCGGGGAGTTCGGTGCCATCCTCCAGCAGGATCGCATCCTCGGTGAACTCGGTCACCTGCCCACGGGCCACCGCGACCTCACCGTCGATAATGAGCTGACTGGCGCCGGTGTCGATGTAGTAGCCCGAGCCACGGCGGAGGTACTTCATGAACAGCCCCGAGTCGTCGGGACCAAAGTCGATCATGAATCCGGCGTCCTCTAGCGCCTCGTAAAAGTCGGCGTCGATCTCCCTGATCGTGTCATACTTGGGTTTTTCGAACTCATGCATGATGCGGTACGGGACGGATGCGAAGATCATGTCCGCCCGGTGGGTGTTGATGCCGTTCTCGACGGCCTGCTCGGAGTACAGATCACCGAGTGCGTGCTCCAGCACTGAGTCCGTCTTGACGACGTGCGTCGATGACCGCTGCACCATCGTCACATCCGCGCCGACCTCCCAGAGCCCCTCACAGATGTCGTGGGCTGAGTTGTTCGAGCCCACCACTACCACGGACTTGCCCTCATACTCCTCGTCGGGGCCGGGGTGCTCGGATGAGTGGTGTACCTCGCCGCTGAAGCGCTCCTCACCGGAGAGGTCGGGTACGTTGGGCTTGCCGCTCATGCCCGTCGCCATCACGAGCTCTTGTGGGCGCAGCACGAGCTCCTCACCGTCGCGGTTGACCTCGACCTCCCAGGTGCCCGTCTCCTCGTCGTACTGTGCACTGGTGGCCTCGGTCTTCGACCAGTAGTTCAGCTCCATCACCTGCGTGTACATTTCCAGCCAATCGCCGAGCTTGTCCTTCGGTGAGAACACCGGCCAGTTGTCGGGGAACTTGATATACGGGAGGTGGTCGTACCAGACGGGGTCGTGCAGCGCGAGCCCCTTGTACCGGTTGCGCCAGGAGTCGCCCGGCCGGTCGTTCTTCTCGACGATGATCGTGGGCACGCCGAGCTGGCGGAGCCGTGCACCGAGTGCGATGCCGCCCTGTCCCCCACCGATGATCACGGTGTGCGGCTGTTCGGTGTACCCCAGGTTCTCCAGCTCCTCCTCACGGCGCTCTGTCCACGTTTTGCGGTCTGGGTCCGCAACCGGCTCTGCGCCTATCGGTCGGTCTCTGCCCTTGGGCTCCTCATGCCCCTTCAGCTCCGTCAGTGCGGTCAGGAAGGTCCACGCACCGCCATCTTTCAGCCGGACGACACCCTCACCACGACCCACCTCGGTCTCGAAGGTGAACCAGGCGGTGATGATCCCATCTTCCTCCTCCGCCGGCTCGCTAAGCTCGAAGTCCGACGGACCGATGTGCGTGAGTGTCTCCTCGAGCATGTCCTCGACGCCACTGGGATTCTCCACCGTCTTGATGTTCCAGGTAAACGCGACCAGGTCGCGCCAGTAGCTCGACTCACAGAACATCTCCGCCGCAGCGGCGGCATCCTCCCGGCGCATCGCATCCTCGAGCTCCTCCAGGTACGCCTGTGCCGTCTCGGTCGCATGGTCGATGTCGCCATCGGACATCTGCTCTGGCGAGCTCATCGGCCCAATTCCTCCGCTGCGGTGGTCGCTACAGCGGGTGTCGGTACCGATTGCAGTTCAGGTTGGTCAGTTTGGTCATTAGAGAACATCCTCTTTCTGAGGTGTCGCCTCTTACTTAATGATTATTTTAAAGATTTGTCATCCATACCGGCTCAGTTGCAAGGTTTGGATTGTGACGGTGGAGATCGTTACGAAATTCAAATTCATCATATCTTCCCGCGAGCCCAATTAGAACGGGCAGGATACGATTCGGGGAACAACCACCACGACAGGAAGCGTGTGAATGAAATCGCGAACCGTGTCCCGCTCACCCAATCGGGAAACCTCGACATATTCGATTCACGACCGACTGAGTATCTCCCAAACGTCCGTGAGAATCATTTAGGTGCGCTGGAACCCGCGTTTATTCCGCTAGGTGAACGGCTCTGGAAAGTTGAGAACTACGAGGAGTTCCTCGCCAAGCGACGGCAACTCATCGCGGAGGGCATCAACGACTATCTGGACGGACTCGTGGAGGACTCATTTCTTCGTCCTAGCACGGACCAGTCCATGATTTAGTGGGTGGTCGTGGTTACAACCCTTATTGATTGATCGCTCTTGGTTCAGCCCCGTTCGGCATCCGGAAAGTAGCGTCCACGCTCATCTATCAATTCGTCAGTCTTAGGGACTTCAGCTCGCTGTTGTCGGTGTACACGGCTAGAATATTCGATGTGACCGAATGCCCCGATGGTAGTGCACTAGTCCAGATTACCGGTGTCGTATTCGATACTGTATAGACCCTCTAAGTTCAGCACGCACCTTCTGACAGGGATTGGTGAGATTTTTGCAACCGTGCTGAATAGAAGGCGCGTATTCAGCAGATACGCCATTCGATCCGGGATGTGCAGTGAGCGACGTGAGTCGAGGACCGCCCTCTACGACGTGCCACAGATGGTCTACGCCGCCTGCGGCGACGCGGGGGTGAAGGTGAACCGGACCGCTCCGGAGCTGATGAAACTCGTCAGCGACGAGGCCGGCGACGCCATCCCCGTCGACGGTGGGTGGATGCGGTCGGTCTGAGCGTGGCGCTCCCCGACGATGGCATCGACCGTGACCCGCTCACGGCCGCCGACGCGCACGACCTCTAATGTGTCGGCGACTGGGTCGCCGGCGAGGAAGGGGTCCACGCGGCGCTCCGCTCGAGACTCGACGTGGCCGAGCGCGTTCAGTAGACGTACGCCGCGATGCGGTCGCTCGCGCCTTCCAGTACCGAGGAGCCGTGGAACACCAGCCCGACCTCGAACTCGTAGTCGAGTAACTTCTCGAGGGACTCCTCCGCGAGGTTCAGGTCGTCGGTGAACTGCCCCGGGGGGAGGTGGAAGTAGCCCGCGGGGAGCCCCCGCTGGTCCGATCCAAAGAGCGCGTCCGCGAGGACGGCTATCCCCGCCTCCTCGTCTATCAAGACGTGGTGGTGATCGCTGTGGCCGGGCATGTGGACGGCCTCGAACGGCCCGACGGTGTCGCCGTCGCCGTAGTAGTGATCGACCTCACCCGCGACATCGGGGTCCGCGCCCACCGGGAGGAACACCTTGGGATCGTGCGTCTCGATGACGGCATCGAGGCCGCCGACGTGGTCACGATCGGCGTGCGTGATGGCGACCCGTTCGACCTCGACACCCGTCTGCACGATGCCGTCGAGCAGGGCGTCGGTAGTGTCCGCGAGGCCGGTATCGACCAGTGTTCCGTCGGCGAAGAGGAACGCGCGAAAGCGAGATTGTCCAGTTCCGGCGCAGGTGATGTCGAACACGCCGTCGAGTATCTCCTCGGGCATATCGGAAGGCTCGCGGTCCGAGAGGGTAAGTATTCAGGCCCCATCTGCCTGCCGTCGTGTGGGTGGTGACCAGCTTACTCCTCCGACGGAGCGTACTGTCTCGGGGAGCGACAACTCCTTCACGGAGATTCTGGAACGCGACCTCCGTATCGACCGCTCTGGGGAGCCTTCTGATCGCCTCAGCCAGCGAGATGACCGTCTCGGGCTCGTCGGCTGGAACCGAGCGACGGTGAGCGATTCGGAAGCAGGCGGCCGGGGCACCGGCTCTGAGTTTGTCGGCGGGCTCGTCGGCCGCAATGACGAAACGGTGTGTAGGTCGAAGGCACGTGGTTCAGTCTCGGGCGACACCAATGTCGGCGACGTTGTCTGTGGGGGCAACCCGGCGCAGGAGTCCTACCCGGCGAGAGCGGCACCGACCGTCGCACCGCACTCGACCCCCCTCCACGTGTTCGGGGCGTGCAGCCGGCGTGCTGGACACACCCTCTGTATGTTGCACATCGCTGGTGGCAGCGATTGAGGAAGTCTCTGTGGTCGTGCTTGAATATCGTGCGATTGTGGCAATGGTGACTTCCACGTTACACTGCGACGAGGTGCGTCGCGACCATCAGGGAGGGCTGGGAAGCAGGCGGCGGACACACCACTCGATCCTCCCGAGGACCTCGAATAGCGAGTCGCCTGTCCCTCCCCACGGTAGAAACGCTAAGCCACTCGCCCCCCTACATTGCTTATGACTGCGGGAATCGACAACATCCAGTTCCTGGCCACGTCGGCCCACCGCGTCGGCGTCCTCGAAACGTTGCGCGACGGACCGGCCAACCGTCGAGAGCTATGTGAAGCCACCAACGCCTCCTCGCCGACCGTCGGACGGGTGCTCGCCGACTTCGGAGAGCGGAGGTGGATCGTCAGGAACGGCCCAACGTACGGGCTGACCCCCCTCGGCGAGTACGTCGCCGACAGGTTCCTCACTCTCCGGGACGCGATGGAGGTCGAGGAGAAGCTTCGCGACGTCTGGCAGTGGCTGCCGGTCGAGATGCCGGGCTTCTCCGTCGACCTCTTCGCCGACGCGGTCGTCTCCTACCCCGGGCCAGGGTATCCCTACGAACCCGTCGAGCGCCTCGGCCAGCTCATTCGGTCGACCTCGACGTTGCGCGGGTTCGACAACATCGTCTACAAGTCGAGCAACCTCGAGACGGCCTGTGGCGCAGTCCTCGACGGAATGACCTTCGAGTACGTGTTCACGCCCGAGGCCCTGGAGGGGATGTTTGCCTGGAATCCCGACCGGATACTGGAGGTCGCCGCCTGCGAGAACGCGACCATCCTCGTCCACGATCACCTCCCCGACGGCGACCGCTGCGGCCTCGGTATCGTGGACGATCGGGCCGGCATCTGCTGTCATGACGCCAAGACTGGGGCACTCGTGGCGGTCATCGACACCGACGCCCCGGAGGCCCGTGACTGGGCCATCTCGGTCTTCGAGCAGGTTCGCGCGGAGGCGACCCCGGTAGACCCTACCGCCTTCGAGTCCCGCGTGCCATCGTAACGCCACTGGGAACGACCGCCGCTATCGGACAACCCGGCCAGCCGGGAGTCTCTGACGTCCCAAGGATCCAGCCTCCCCGAGATTTCAGGGCGTGAAATCTTGCACGCGGCACCATCACGTCCCTCCGGCGCGTACGCTTATCGAGGAACGAACACATGAGCGAACGATACGAGACCGTCGTTATCGGCGGTGGTCAGGCCGGACTGGTGACCGGGTACTACCTGCAGCGACACCACCAGGACTTCGTCATCCTCGACGCGAGCGACCGCGTTGGCGACGCATGGCGGGCCCGTTGGGACTCACTCCGGGTGTTCACGCCCGCCCGCTTCTCGAGCTTGCCGGGAATGGATTTTCCGGGCTCACCATACGCCTTCCCCACGAAGGATGAGGTAGCCGACTACTTGGAGACCTATGCCGAGCGGTTCGACCTCCCCGTTGAACTCGGCGTCCGCGTGGATGGGCTGGAACGGAGCGGCGATAGCTTCCTCATTACCGCGGGCGACCGGCGGATCGAGGCGGACAACGTCGTGGTGGCGATGGCGAGCTACCAGGCCCCGAAGGTTCCGGATTTTGCGTCCAAGCTCTCCGACGATGTCGTCCAGCTGCATTCGAGCGACTACCGCAACCCCGATCAGCTACAGGACGGGGGCGTGCTCGTCGTCGGTGCGGGTAACTCGGGAGCAGAGATCGCCCTCGACGTTGTCGACGAACACGAGACGTGGCTGTCGGGCCGCGACGTCGGTCACGTGCCATTCCACATCGACTCGTGGGTCGGTCGTCACCTGGGGGCCCCGTTCGTGATGCGGGTGCTCTTTCACAGGATCCTCACGACGGAGACGCCGATTGGGCGCCGAAAGCGCCCGAAGATGCTGTCCCAGGGCATCCAGCTGGTCCGAATCAAACCACGTGAGTTAGCCGCCGCTGGCATCGAGCGAGTGCCTCGCACGACTAGCGTCCACGACGGTCGGCCCGTCGTCGGGGACGATGCCGTCCTCGACGTCAAGAACGTCATCTGGTGCACTGGCTTCCGCCCTGACTTTTCGTGGATTGACCTCCCAATCTTCGACGGGACAGAACAACCCACGGAGCCCGTTCACGTGCGCGGTGTCGTCCCGGACGAACCAGGACTGTACTTCGTCGGCCTGTTCTTCCTGTACGCGATGACGTCGGGGCTGTTCACCGGCGTCGGCAGGGATGCGGAGTACGTCGTCGACCACCTGACGTCGAGGGCGCGCCAGCAGCAGCCTCGTCCGAGCTATCGTTCCTTAAACCGCCACACTGGATTTCCGGACGGTCCCCGACCACGTAGCATCCGAAGATTCTGAAGGAAGGCCAGCGTGGGGAAGCCGACGAACGATCTCAACAAAACGGGAAAATGAACCGGAGTTTCGTATCCACGACGACCCCGGCTACGCCGACGGAGTGGTGGTCCGAGACTCAGTGAGGGTGACGGCGATATAGCCGCCGAGAGCACCAAGACCGATGGTGTACAGACCGACCAGCAGAAGCGAGACGAGCCCTATGAGGAGGAAGCCGAGGGAGGGGAAAATCGTACTCCCCCCCGAGCTGGTGACGAAGGGGGTCAAGAACGCAACTCCGAACATGATCACTGCGACGACAGGGACGACAGCAAACAGCCCAGCAAGTGCCCCAACTTTCATCCCCTCACTCTTGTGGAGATAGCCGGCGACGGCTCCGCCCAGAACGGGCGATAACGGGATAATCGTGAGGACCAACATCACTACCGCGCCGATGAAGGCGTGCAGGAGGAGTCCATTACTTCCCCGTGAAGATGTCTGGACGTGAGTGGTACCTGCCATAGTACATACTGTAGGTCTGCTGAAACAATAATCCTGGCGGCCCTCACGTACCTACGCCGAAACCACACCTGCGAAGCCTCGAGGTGGACTTCCTGCACCGCGTGTGCCTGCAGTGGGTGTTTCCGACTGCTCTGTGCTAGGGCCCGTCGTCGGCAGTATCCCCATCGGCACTGTTCGTGTTGGCGAATGCGAATCGTTTGGCGGTTCCAGATCACGCACACAGTGTGGAAGTGGGCGATTTCACCAGTTCGAAGCCCGAGTCAGCCCGCGATACGACAGATGAGTCGTACTTCGAAATCGTGTGGAGCTGGAGGGCCCGCGCATGCGCCCAGAGGAGCTTCGAGAGCTGCTTGAGAGACTCTTCGTCGAGGAGAGTACGGGGAATTGAAAGGAGGCGATTACCTGTCTCGACTGCTATGAGACTCGTGCTGACTACACCCTCTGCGTCGGTCACGACGGTCCTGACACAATCCGAGTAGTTCGAATAGTTCGTGCTGCATAGAGGGCGCGAGTCGGGCACGAGAACTCCCCTGTGTACCTGCGCCATCGGAATTGACCGCGTGTGTCCTAAGGAGGCGATTCCGCACACTCGGGACAAACAATATGAAAACCCCTCAAACGCCGATCGAATCGTCAGGATGGCAGGTGAACTCACCGGGGAGTAGCCCAGAACCTACTGCGCGAGGAGGGTTTTGAGAGCCGTCGCTGCTTCCTTGAAATCGCCGAGCGTAATCCCGTCGGTCGTCAGAAAGATACCTTCATCGGGCGTCGTAACCCGTAACAGGAACCCGTGTTCGAAGACCCGGATGGTGCAATCGTACTCGCCGAGTTCCGACCCATGGTAGGCAGTATGCGCATCGAAACCCAGGGATTCGTGCTCGACGAACCCTGTCAGATCCGCCTCAGCCGAAAGGTCCGATCGGAGATAGAGCTGTTCGAAACCGTCGTCTCTGAAGTACGTCAGCGACCGGAGTTGATCTCCGACCGTCGCCCGGCAAGCATCGACGAACTCTTGCCCCCGGGTGCGATCCACAACCACTGAGTCTCTCGTGGACAATCTTACATCACCAGATGATAAGACGGCGGGTGTCACGTTATCTACGATGACGAATCTCAATAATTGAGAACAATACACATGGTTGATAGTGGCATATCGCTAACTATACACCGCAGGTGATGACATATGTGGCAACCAATCGCTGAGAGTAACCGGGAACGTATGCTCGAAGAGTGGGGCCCGACGGCCCTTCGCGTCGGAATCGGGTTCGCGATGATGGTCAACGGTGCCGGAAAGTTGTTCAACTGGGGGCCGCGCGCAGTGACCATCGACGCTTTCGCAGGGTTCCTGGCCTCGCTGAGCGTCCCGTTCCCCGTGGCGTTCGCGTGGCTGGCGGCGCTCGCTGAGTTCGGTGGCGGGCTCCTGATTCTCCTCGGCTTGTTCACCCGCATCGCGGCCGTGTTCACTGGCATCACGATGCTGGTAGCGATGCTACTCGTCAACTTCCCGGGTGGGTTCCCCACCCAGAGCGTCGGGACGGCCTACACGATCGGCGAGTACAACTTCGTCCTCATCGCCGCATCCGTGGCGCTGATCCTCCTCGGGGGCGGGCGACTCGCGCTAGAACGTGCCCTCTTCGGCCGTGAACTCGTGCCGAAGTGGCTGCGGACTGATTCGCCGCCAAACGCGACCGATGTCGATACTCAACAGAAGCGGCAACGGCCCTCGTAGACGCTCGGAAAAGAGGTGGAAACAGCGGGGGGAGTATTTCGGAGCAGGAATGCGAACCGGTCCCGACATCCAACAGAATGACTAGCTGCCTCTTGCTGCAGACACCCTCTAAGTTCAGCACGCACCTTCTGACAGGGATTGGTGAGATTTCTACAACCGTGCTGAATAGAAGGCGCGTATGTTGCAGACGGTTCTACCTAATTCCCAGAAAAACTAACAAGATTGGTTTTGATGAACTACCATGGCACGATTTTGGTCTCGTCGTGAGGCCCTCCAATTGGCTGGTTCAGGGATTGTATTCCTAAGTGGCTGTAATACAGTCAGTCCACAGCAGTCAGCCGGACAAACGGTTACTCCTGCCCCACCAGCGTCAGCAAAAGAAATCGAGGATTACGACTGTCCTCCATACGGGGACCAAAACAACATTATCTGTTCGCATACGGTTGAGACCGATTCTGCCTCAGTGTATCTATTGCCCTCACAGACAGTTGGTAAATCTCCTGAGTCGCTTACGTTGACCTTCTATAACAACTCTGTGACAGAACTAAATTTCAATCCGTTCTCGTGGACAATACGATTCAAAGATTCGTCTGGGTGGACTGAGATTGAACAGAAATCTTCCGGCAGCGGAAAGGTAACAGTCGCGCCCGGAGATACGGTGGCGTGGTCGTTTGAAGAGGCCGTGGGATACATCAACGAAGCAGTGGCCATCGGTTCAGGAACGTACACTGCAGAGATTAACGTTCCCGATCCAAGTACTGATGACTGGATAACCTGTCTCGCTCTGTTTAGTATTCAGTGAGCCGCCCAGACTTACCAGCGTCTCGATGGTCTCAGTGATGACCGATGCACCCTCTGAATCGGTCTCGTTGATACTGTCAGAACTCGCGTGATTGGGTCGATCGGGGGAGCATTTTATCCAACGGAGACCAAATAATGCTGTTGTTGGTACATGAACGCCCAGCAACCGATGCACGGCTTATGGAAGTTACAAGGCTAAAACCCCGCCCTTCAGAGCGGGGATACAGCCGACAACCCCTACACAATCCACGTCGATAGCAAGGCCGGATATTCCACGCCAACCGACACTATTAACAAAACGGCGTTCATAACCAGTTATGAAGCCAGAAAATGAGTCGAACCATCCGAACCTTCGAGGCCACAATACCGAACCAGCGACAGGTTCGTGACGACCTCGACCAACTCGGATGGGCCGCCTCAAAACTCTGGAACGTCGGTCGCTACTACGCACAAGAACAATGGGACGAAACGGACGAGATTCCTGATGACGGGGAACTCAAAGCCGAACTCAAAAGCCACGAACGCTACACGGACTTACATTCTCAATCCAGTCAGCGCGTTCTCGAAGAACTCGCTGAGGCGTTCAACGGCTGGTTCGGCAAACGTCGGAACGACGAGGGTCGTGCCCGACCGCCCGGCTACCGCAAACACGGAGATTCCCACCCACGTTCAACTGTGTCGTTCAAAGCGGCTGGCTTCAAGCACGACGCACAGTTCACCCGCGTTCGCCTCTCGAAAGGCCGCAACCTCAAAGAGCACCGTTCGGACTTCATTCTGTGTGAGTACGAGATTCGCCCGGATGTTGACCTGACCGAGTGGGACATTCAACAGGTTCGCGCCGTCTACCAGCGTGATGAGTGGCGGCTTCAGTTCGTCTGTCGCACCACTATCAACCCGGAACCTCCGGATGACGAAGTAGCTGGTGTTGACCTCGGGATTTGCAACTTCGCCGCTGTCTCGTTCGGCGGTGAATCGGTGTTGTATCCCGGTGGCGCACTCAAAGAAGACGAATACTACTTCACGAAGAAGAAAGCCAAGTGCGACGATTCCTCGTCCCGTGAGGCCACTCGGCTTGACCGGACGCGAACTGGTCGCCGGACGCACTTCTTGCACGCACTCTCGAAAGCAATCGTAGAGGAGTGTGTCGAACGAGGTGTTGGTACGCTTGTCGTGGGTGACCTTGGCGGCATCCGAGAAAACGACGAGAACGGCGAGTCTCGGAATTGGGGCGACCACGGTAATCTCGACTTGCACGGGTGGGCGTTCGACCGCTTCACGACGCTTCTCGACTACAAGGCGGAAGCAGAAGGCATCAACGTTGAGTTGGTGTCGGAACGCAATACGTCGAAGTCGTGTTCAGCGTGCGGCCACACGGACGACAGCCAGCGTGTTGAACGTGGGCTGTACGTCTGTGAGAAGTGTGGTACGGTGGCGAATGCGGACGTGAACGGTGCGGAGAATATTCGGCAAAAGGTACTCCCGAGTCTCGCCACGGATGGTGGCGATAGGGATAACGGCTGGTTGGCACAGCCAGCGGTTCGTCTGTTCGACCACAGTGAAGGCGTTTTCGCCCCACGAGAATAGGTTGCTAACCGTGAACCCTAATATCCCAACGCGGTTGGGAATCCTCGCCCTTCAGGGCGGGGAGGATGTCAATTCAGCACCCCAGCGGGAGGTAAGTCAATGACCGACGCGTTCGCAGACAGGACCCTCGCCGAGCACCGGCGTGTTTTCGAGAAGATATGGTGGCAGAACCCCGAGCGACAGAACGGGACGTCCTCGTCCTGGTGGTTCTTTCTCCTGTTCCCAGAGGGCGAGGAGGGGTACGGGCCGAAACAGCTCATGTTCTCGATAGCTGCCTGTGTGGGTGACCAGTCCCGTGTGAACGACCTTCCGCCCCGGGGAATGGACGCTGACCGACCCGTCGTCGACGGCGTGGACAGATTCGACGTGACGACGGTCGGCTGGACCGGCGACGGGGACGTGGTCCACGACCACGTCGTCAGGCAACCAGCCGAAGCGGTGCTCTCTCGAGAGGACCAGCGTCTCGAAGCCTGGGCAGACCGCGAGGACGGCACCAGACGCGGAAGCGAGATCACAGCGCTCTCGAACCGCCCCCTCGGTCTGAAAGTTCACGTCATCGGTGACGACGCCGAGGCGGAGTTCGAGGCGTGGGGCGACCTGAACTCGAAGATGACCTCACCACACCACTCACTGGATATCGACACACCGCTTGGTGGCGCCGAGGTCGTCGCTTGGCGCTGGATGGAGTTCGAAGGGGATTTTGATCTGCCCGACGGCCCCGAGACGCTGTCCGGATCATGTTACTTCCAGCGCGTGTGTTTCGACATGCCGCTGTTACCCTGGAAGTGGGTATGGGCAATCTTCCCAGACGGGACCTCGTTTTCCGTATTGATTCCGTTTATCGGGCCACAACTCTTCCGACGGGGCTACAAATTCTTCTCCTCGGACAGACTCGAACGCCTGACGATACCCCTTCGACAATCTGGGTTCTGGAACTGGGGTTCAAAAGATGGGCATGTCGAGTTCGATACGGTTACTGTCGAGCCAATACTGGGCACTGGCGAGCACCCTGACTTCAACGTTCGCGTCGAGAACGAGGAGGGCGATTACGTGCGGTTCGTTGCCCGGACCTATGGCCATGCGCGAAACTGGCTCGACCGTTCGAGACTCGGTGGTCGGCTTGCGTTTCACTGGAGTTACAACGAGTTCATGTTCCGGATGACCGGACTCACCGGAAACGTCGGCGGCACGTCAATCAACGACGAGTCAATGGGTACCGGATTCGGAACGTTGGAATATAGTACCGGTCTGGGTCTGTGAGTCACCGATTGTTCCACCAGTTCGACAAGAGGTTTTGATATCCGTGCACGATATAGCGCGCAAGTGCAGCAGTTCTGTTTTCGAGTCTCACTCGGTTGCGTTCATTTTCACGCTACCAAGGTCGGCACTCCGATAGAGCCGAATCACCCATACCCAAGCGAGGAGGGAGATGAGTGAAAGAACCACAATCTGGCCGAGCGACTATGTTACTGTCCCCGTGAACACTTGGACGAGAAGAATAAGGGGGTACAACAGCATGATGAACGCGACGAGGAATGCAATCCCTTTGACATAGGTGAACAGCGTCTGTTCCATACTGGGGCTATTCCCGATGCGGGTATGTTTCTTGTGGGGTGAGAGATACACGCTCTGTATGTTGCACGGCACTATTGACAGGGATTGGTGAGATTTCTACGACCGTGCTGAATAGCAGGCGCATATTCAGCAAGAGGTTCTACTCGTTGGACGGAGTTCACTCAGTCACTCGTAACACGACATCTACGTGAACGTGCGGCATATTCACATGGTTTCCTCGCGTAGTCTTTAGTGTTTCACAATGTCTATACCCACAGAATCGCTTACCGATTTGCTCGAGTACCCACTGCTCCAGGCCATTTTCGGGCGGCGTGCCCGCCGCTTCGGTCTCGGGATGGAGATTCCGTCCGGTCCATTGGCCTTCGAATCTGACGCTGATCCGCACCCCCTCAGTGACCTCGAACAATCCGTCCTCGTTGCGGCGGGCACAGGGGTCACGGGTTGGAGTTTCGGCCTTCCATTCGGACCAGCCCGGCCTGATGAGCATGCGGATTATACGGTGCGGTTTACAGGTCGTACTGCACCGACAGCAGCCGGTATCGGGACACCAGTGTTGTTCTATACGGACGACGACGGCACGTACGTGACCAACACTCGGGACGTAAATCCCGACCGAGCCCGCGAGTTGAACGATATCGACAACGATGCCGAACAGATCATCGCGGTGTCCCGGGAGCAGACCGAGCAGCTGTCGGATTCGAGACTAGACCTCCCCGCCGCTCCCGGACATATTTTAGAGCCCAATCACTGGTGGGCTAATAGCCCGGGGTCGACACTGTTTATGCCAGTGGCCGACGCCAGCGAGCAAATGCTCGGCTTACTTTCCCTGTTTGTTGAAAATGGCTATCTCATCGCCGACGATGATGTCGGCGAACCCGCGGGAGACTTAGCGCCGTTTATCCGGTCCGGATTGCTTGAAGAGGACAAGGTCTTCCCCTTGTCCTTCCTCGAACGGTTCACGTACTCGTCGAACTGCGCGGAAGTTGCGTTTATCGGGCACAATATCGTCCTGACGTTGCAGGCGATGGGCCTCGGTGGCTTGTTCTTCACTGGACTCAGCGATTTGAGCGTCCTCGGGTCACCAACCGCTAAAGGCATCGAGGGGCTCGGATTCACCTTCGTCGAGGACGAGGACTGGACCGCTCCCAATCCAGTCGGACTCGATGGCGTCTTTGAGGGGCTTTGTCCGCCGTATTATCCTAATATGCGTGCAGCGGTCGAGGAGTTCGTAGAGCGGAAGTTCGGCCCCGAAGGCGCCTACGATCCGCGAACAGGGGGTCCTTGGAAAGAGAGTGACAAGGTCAAACAGACCGTTTCTCCGTATAGTGATGAGATGGTGGACTGTCTGACCGAAATCGTCCAATATGTATACGACAAACACGGGAAGTTCCCGGGAACGATTCCGACGATGGTACTCCCCGGTTACGTTCAGGCCCACCATCTCGATACGAAGTTTTACGACTCACATTACCAACCGGGGGCCTACCTCGATACCCACGCTGATCACATGCGGCGGTGGCATGTAGAGGATACCCTGTCGTGACCGATCCTTGCATCCAGAAGGTCTGATGATACAAATCTGCCGCCTGCATCCTCTGTATTCAGCAGGCTTCGATAAACTCACCAACAAGCTGTCAAACTGGCCGTGCTGAATACAGCCTCTGAGTGTTGCACGCCGCTTCTGACAGTGTCCGGGTAGGTTTCTGTGGTAGTGCTGAATAGAGGGCGCGTCTCGGTCACGGGCAAGTGGTCGCAATCTGCGGATTTTATCGTTAGATACAGAGATGCGAGATCCCGTACCGAAGCGTGTAGTACCTGCACTCTGTCGGTATCGGCGTGCGAAATACAGAGGATGGGCCTTGTTTAGACGCGGAGTGACGCGCTCAGGTGAAGACAATGACCGATACGGGCTGGCGTCGGTAGCGCAACTCACGTTCAGACGAACGGTTCGCGGTGCTACCCCCATCGAATTTAGGATTCGCAAAAAACCGTCTGTCCCGCCAAGGGAGCGGTCCGTTATTCGTCTTTGGCGGGTAACAGTGGGCACCGGAAGAAGTCCGGCGTGTCGTCAGGTGCCCCCTCCGTAATCTCGATATGTCCCAAGTTCTCGTGGAAGAGGATTGAAGTGGGATCGTCCACCGGTCCGTACCGGGTGAGGAGCGGCACGGAGCCGCCGTGGTCGTGAATCCCCTGATGCGTCCACGTCGCCGTATGCGTCCACCAGCGACCACCGTTGTACGCTGGATTCCCCGGTGCGGCCTCGGAAACGGGGAGCTGTCCGCCCGGGAGCGGGTGAGGGTGGTGATCCTGATGCTGATGCTGGTGATCGGGCGGATGCTCGTGATCAGTCGTGAGAACGAACAGTTTGTCGAGATTGTGTTTCTTTTCCGGTTCCTCGAACGTCCCCGTGGCTTTGGTGCCCCACTGCTCACCATCGCCCCACACTCGGGGACTGAACTCCGGTTTACCGGGACTGGCAGCTGCACTTCCAGACGAGGCGAGACCGAGCACACCTGCGCCTGCGAGCACGGCACCGTGTCTGAGTACTGTTCGCCGAGAATGTTGGCTAAAATTGGGTTTCATGGATACTGATGACCTCCCTTACAGGGAGGGCCTCTTGTGACAAAGAGGTATGCATCTTCAAGGAGAGTCGCACCTCGACTGCTTCCGAATATTCCGGCACAACCAGCAAGTCCTGCAAGACCAATCGAACTGAATCCGCCAAGGAAGGCACGCCGCTTCTGACAGCATCTGGGTGGGTTTCAGCGGGCGTGCTGCATACAGGGCGCGAGTCTTGCAGACGTCACCGCGATTTGGCTGTTGTTTTTGAGTGACACGTGTTTATGCTACTACCCGTCCTGTAGTGGCCATGGACACGGAGCAGAGAACAGCCGTGGACTCGGCCGCCATACGCAAGCGAGCGAGTACAGCGTTCTCTATACTCGGGAACGAAACACGTCTCGCCATCCTCTATGAATTATGGGAGAGTCAGGATCGTTATGATTCAGGATCATATGCGTCCTCTCGCGTGACGTTCTCGGAACTCCGAGAGCGGGTGGGTATGCGTGACTCCGGACAGTTCAGTTACCACCTGGAACAGCTTGTCGGGGAGTTCGTGCGGAAGGGAGACGCCGGGTACACGATTACGGGGGCCGGAAGCGAGATCATCCGGGCTGTCGTCGGTACCGTCGGCGTCGAGAACCCAGCCCCGAATCCGGTCGCAGTTCCAAACTCCTGTTGGATCTGCGACGGAACGGCTGAACTCCGATACGATGATGGGAAACTCTTCCATTGTTGTACCGAGTGTTCGGGCGCCTTTCACCAGAACGAGTCCCAACCGCCTGGGCTCCTTTCCTATTCGGATACCACCCGTTCAGCGTTCGCCGGCCGTGACCTGGTTGAGGTGGCTGATGCGGTCAGGACACGACAAAAGACTAAACAGGAGTGTCTCATTCAGGGGGTTTGTTCCACGTGCCTCGGTGTCGTGGCTCGGTCGCTGGTCATCTGTGACGATCACGATTCGGAGGGGGTCTGTGATAATTGTGGGACGCGGTTTGAGGCGTATCTACATCTGGAATGTGTCGTCTGCAAGCACTGGATTGGGGGGCCGGTGAGTTATCTGATGAGTCTTCATCCGGCCGTCAGTTCAATATATATCGAGCGTGGCGTTCCGTTCACCTACGAGCCGGAGACGAAGATGATGCGGCGACCAGGGCTCTGGCCTGTTGGGAAACTGACCCAATCGGTTGTCTCAGTAGACCCCCCGGCTGTCCGCGTGACACTCACGTATGAGGGTGGAGAACTCAGCTACGTTATCGACGAGAACTTGGAACTCACGGAGGTAACGGCTGCGTAGGACGGCGCGCTGTCCATGTCGATTTCCAACGCGCCGGCCGGGAGCGCAGTTCGTCCACCGTCCGCCGACTGGTCGGGAGATGCTGTCCCGACCTCCTCTTCTCGGCTACTCACCACTGAAATCTGGGACGCAGCCACTACTCAATCAATGGGGCGTTCAGAACGACTGCCCAACCCTTCTACTCGGGCACCAACCGGACTGCTGAGCGTCGCTGTGACGCCCGCTTCACCTCGTGGATGTATCGTGAGCCGGTGCTGCATACACCCTCTACATACAGCAAGCCATTTCTGTCAATTTGTGAGTGATTCAACAGCGCCTTTGAATGTAGTTCTCCCGTTGGCTCATCCCGACCCATCCGTCCGCGCCTGAGAGGACATTGAATGGACGTGGTCGAATCCGACCACGGACTCCTTCGATGAGTCTTGGTTGGTTTTGCCATCAACGACCGCAGCCTCGAACCCACTCGCTCGAACGCGAATCGGAAACCATCCTTCTTCGGCTACACCAAGCAGTGCTTCTGAGAACCCATCTTCTTCGTTGCCCGCTTTCGCCGTGCGCACCCAGTTCACCTCGCGTTCGCTCAACCCAAACCACGACGCGAGTTTCTCAGCCTCTTCTTGCACCCGATGAATCATCGTCACCGAACACAGGTTAGCGATGGTCTTCGCCGCAGGCGTGAGCGAAAACTCTCCGCCAGTCTGCGAGATGAAATGCAACGACAGGTCGTAGTGACGACTGTGTCTTACCGCGGTCTCAAGGAAGTCCAATGAACTTGCGTCGTTCATCAGATAATGCGACTCGTCGATGACGAACTGCACCTTCTTTTCCGTCTGTTTCGCCCGTTCATAGACGGCGTTAAACAACACTTGCATCATCAAGCTCGTCTCCATTCGCCCATGGGTTCCCTCGTCTTGCTGTAAATCCAGATATATGACCTTCGAATCCAAGTCAAACTCCGTTGGCAAGGTAAGATTCGCAAGGTCGCCATCCGCACGGAACGAAGGACGCAAATCCTTCAACAACGATTGGACATCGCCTCGCACGCTCTCTTGCTCACCGCGCGTCACGTACCCGAACGACTCGGGGTCGGAGAGGAGTGCTTCGAGGACAGTAATAACATCCGGAATCGTCGGAGATGGCTTGTTGTGCGTCTGTGGGTCGCGCGTGATTCCTGCCCGGGCGTAGGCTTCCTGTACCGCCCGCCGCAGGGTCTGTTTGCGGTCGCCGAGCGGATTGGTCGCGATGTGCGTGAAGAACGTCTCAAAGAACGTGAGCACCCATCCGATCTGTTCGGCCCATGGGTCGATGTCCGGCACCGCTCCGAGGACGTGTTCGGGCGTGGCTCTAAGTTCGAGCGGATTGAACGCCCGCGTTCCACCAACCGTGACACGCTCACCGCCCAGTGCCGCGTTCACGCCTGCAAACCCACCGAGCGGGTCGAGCATGACGAGAATGGTATCCTCGTCGTACATCGCCCGGCGAACGAGCTGCAGTTTCGTCGAGAACGACTTGCCCGCACCCAACTGCCCAATCGTCATCATGCAGTAGCCAGTCTCTCTATTGAACCGGTCGAAGATGATCGGACTCTCATTGAGTGCGTAGGTTCCGTACTCGATGCCGGGTTCTGCGAACGCGCCTGCGAGGAAGGGAAACATCGCCCCGAGTGCGCCACCCAGCATGGGCGTCGTCGCATCGAGGGAGTGGTTGAGTCGGTCAACACCAACCGGACTCCCCGAGACGAGCGCATCGAGTTGTGCCCATCGTGGCGTAACAGGTGTCAGATTCGCGGGTGACTGGCGTGCTGTGTTGGAAACGGCATCCACATCGTTCGAAAGGGTGTCTGTATCCTCCCCTCGAACAGTGAGGTACATCGAGACGTCGAATGCCCGCATCGACGTGTTCCTGAGCACGTCGTACAACTCCTGGTAGTCTTCCAAATCTTTCCTGACGCCCCGAGCGCCCGCTCGTCGCTTGTCGGCAAGATACTCGTAATCGGCTTCGAGATCCTCGATTCGATTCTCCAAGGAATCCAGCGTCGAATGCGTGTTCCGTGGGTCGATGTGCAAACTAATGTCCGTCCGCCGTGACTCAGGGGCCGAATACAGCCGTTCAAAGATACCATCAACCGGCGCATCTGGATACTCACCCACCCACAACGTCTGTGCCCACTGGTTGCCCGTCTTGATGGCGTTGGGCGTGCGTTCAATACTCGACGGCGACACCACCGACTGGTGAATATCTGGAATCGAATCGAGGTCGGCGTCGCCGTGGCCACCACCGTTTCCGGTGTCTTCAGATGGCTCGTTCGAGTCACTGTTGCCGACGAATGGAAGCCAGTCACGAATCATTCACCGACACCTCCAACGAGCGGTCGCGTGCGGAGAACCCGAGACATATCGCCATACTCGCGCGAGCCACCAGCCCAGAACTCCCCAATGAGTCGGGTGGCATCTTCTGCAGAGATCCGTCGTGCGCCACAGCCTTCGATTCCCCGCAGTCCGGTTTCCACACGCCGCAATCGCTCATCCAACGTGTCGAACATCGCCTCACGTTGTTCTTCAACGCGTGGCGCGAACGCGGCACGTACGAACAGGCCAAGCAGTGGAAGCGCGGCGAGTTTTTGCGTCAAACTCTCGCGTTCGAACTGCACATCGGTCGGTGCGACCGTGACGATGAGGTAGTGGTCACGAATCGTCATCCGGCGCTGGTCAAGATCCTGTCTGTACCAGTCGATGTAGTTCTCAATGAGTTCTCCCAGCCGAGAATTGGCTTTCACGTCCGGGTCAGTGAGGCGTGCTTCATACCGTCCGAGGTACTCCTCGATCGGAAACGCCTGTGTCGTCGAGAAAATCTGGATTGGGAACTCGACGGTCGTGTTCAGGAAATCCTGGAACGACTCGGCCTTCTGTCGCCATTCGTCGTCCGTTGCGAGTGCCATCGAGGGTGGGTCAACCTGCACCATCCCGATGACCGTTCCATCCGTTCGCTCGATAGCTCCGGCGCGTGGATGCACGCGTTCGAGTTGCGTGTACTCTTTTGCCTCGTCGTGGGTGAGTGCTTTCTCGCTTCGTTGGTAGCCAATGAACGTCCCTATCCAGTCAAGACTCGTCGTGTACGTCGGCGTGAGATAGACGAATATCACACCGACGGCAATTGCGACGGCTGCAAGTGGGAGCGTGAACGTCTCAATGGAATAGCCGAACACGGAGAAGCTCGATGGGGCGAGCACCTGCGTCAACAGGATGACGACCACACCCGGGAACAGGGCGACCGCGAGGTCAGTCAGCGTGTAGGTTCCGAACAGTTTCGCGTCTGTACCGAGGGATTTTGGAATGCGTTTGGTGGGGTCGTGTGTACTCATTTTTCGTCCTCCGCGTGGTCATCGGTCGATGCATTTTCACGTACTGTCCGAGAGGAGCGGTCTCGACGCCCAGTCCGAAGCCGTGTCTCAAGATTCTCAAAATTCGAATTGCGAGCGTCTGGCTTCGTGAGGCCACCGCCATCGGTTCTGAAAGAACGCTTTGATGACGTGGAAGATGGCGTAAGTCTGTGCCCGAGACGGTGGGCTCTCGACCCACCCGAATCGAGGAGTGTCTGCCCGTCACGTCGAATGGCTGGCTTCCCGCGAACACCACGGAGGAAGTTTCGACTCCCGTGGCGTGCGTCACTGCCCCGCTGTTGAACCCTCTGGACTCGGGCCTGTGCCTGATTTGTGGACACATGATGAGACGTGCGCTCTGCCATGACGAACAGCGCCCCCGCTTGCCAGAACAACACCAGCGGCGACATCACCGCGATAATCGGGATGACGAGTGCGGTGAGCCAGAGGCCAATGCCACCCATCGAGAGTTCGAAGCTGTTGCCAAGGATGCCGCCAAGACGGAACAATAGCGCCACGGGCACGGTCATGAACAAGAACGGGACGAAAAAGCCCGCCAAACGCTTCATGAACCGAGAGGCGAGCGTGAATGGGCCAACACCTGGTATCCAGAACACGATGAGCAACGGCATCAACAACACGAACAGATAGAGCGCGATCTGGCGCGTGAAGTAGATGAGCGCAATGAGGATGAACAGTACAAAATCGACCGCCAGTGAGACGACCAGTCCAAGTACACCCATCGAACCGAACGATAGCGTCTCGAACAGCGATATCTCAGCCAGATTCGGCACGAGAAAGCCCGTCAGTCCGTGAACGAACTGGAGGGAAAGGGCTGCAATCCACCACCACGAAAGAATGCCCAGCAAGCCCGCGAAGGCGCGTTTCTTGAGCTTCGACCGGTGGTAGTTACTGAACAAATAGCTCGTCGATTCGAGGAAGATGACCAGCCCAATTGAGAGTGCCCAGAGTATCAACACGAGTGGGACCATCGTCTCCCAATAGTAGTCATAGAGATTGGGCCAGACGCCATTCGTCGGTCGAGTGAACACCGCGTTCGGATGTGGAGTTCCGACGACGATTTCGACTAATGAGTTTGCATTCTTCTCAATAACTCGTGTTACAGGTTGGAACAGAATTCGAAGTAGCTCTTGAAGAGCAGAAACGATAATATCGCCAAGGGCACTCGATTCGGGTTCTCCCTCAGGCGTCCCTGCTTGGGCTATCATACTCTGCACGAAGCTAACTAAGAAGTCAATCGAGAAGGTGGAACCAAACCTATCCATTGGATCCGTCCCCTCCTAGAATCTCAACCGAGACTTTGCTGCATGTGTACTCGCCAGTGAGTCCTGCAGAAGTGACCTCACCGTCTACTGTAGCTCGGATTTCTTGTTTCAGCGGTTCCCCAAGTGCTTGTCCAATGATGAGAGTAAACTCGTACTCGCCCCCACATTCTGGGTTCTCTTGGTCGGAGAACAGAAGTGCAGCTGAAGAACTAACAAATGTTTGTGTTCCATTTGGCTCGATGATTAAACTCGAAGATTCTGTGGGGTGTCTAAGTTGAATCACACCAGGACTGGAACCAATGTCTTGGTGTGCGCCGAAATTTGGAGCATTTTCGTATACAATCTCATAGACCCACGTCGGCCCGCTCCCCGTATTGCGGACTGTCACTGCTAATTTCCCAAGGTCGCTTGGTTCAGTTCCGTCCGTGTACTGTGCAATCTCCTCAATCTGGAGTTCCGGTTGCAGTTCGAGTTCCCGTGAGAACGACTCGTTTCCAGTGTCAGCAACGAGCGTGTAGCTCCCGGGCTCGTAATGCTCGTAATCACTCCCTTCGGGTTTGATATCCAACAACCGAAGTTTCACTCGCGTCTCACCTGTGGCAACACTCGTCTGCGTGTAGAGACTGCCCTCGGGGTCGATGAGGTTGACCTGCGAAACCCCGTGGTCTGCGACCAACTCCACGACCAAGTACGGCCCGTCGAAGGTGAGGTTCTCGAACACGGTGTCGCCTTCCTCACCCGTTGGCTGCTCTGACTGTGGGTCTCCACTCGTACAGCCTGCGAATAGCGAGAGACCAGTGGCTCCAGTGAGCAAGAAGGCACGTCTGGATGGGTGTGGTGACGGCATCCTCACAGCCTCCTCCACGGTGGCCAGATACGCCATCCAGTGAATCGGTCGATAATGAACACGCCAAACAGCAACGTGGAGACGGGCACGCCAATCCGGAACAGGGTATCGAGGAATGCGAGTGGGCCACCACCGACGTACACCACCGCGGCATCAGTGGTGTAGCCGGAACCATCGACCCACCACCGTCCTGGTTCGAATCTGGCTGATACACTCCCTGTATTGCGAGAAAACGTGTGCGTTACCGTGCCGTCGTCGCTCGTGTTCACCCGCTCGCCTGCAATGACGAGGAAGCCTTCTCGCTCTGTGGTTGCAATCGGCTCATTCGTCTTCGCATCGCGGAGGGTTGCTTCGGCGGTGACCGTCTCCTCCGTCGTGTTCACCACCGACAGCGAGAGGTTGCTCTCGTGAATCGGGATGTCGATGAACGTCCCCTCTTCGAGAGGAGTCTCGACGCCCCTCACGAGTCCGTGTGCAGTAACGTTCCCGAGACTGTGGTCAGCTGTGTTGGTTCGGGTAGTGAGCGCGTAACTCGCTGTGTAAGGTTCGGTGAGCACGTCGAGATGCACATTTGCGGGGAGCACAGGTGGCGTCGTTTCTGCTCCATACACACCCTGAATCGTGACGATATCACGAGGAGCCGCGGTCGGCCCCGTCTCCATTGGGTAGGCGTTCACCTGCAATGGCTGGAGCGACGAGTTCTGGACGAGATCGTCCTCTGCCGTACTCGAAACGAGCGTATCCCACTCGCTATTGCGGGCTGAGTAAAACCGCCACACGCCGTTCACCTCTCCGCCCGGTACCGAATAGCCTAACCACGGGTGGTTCTTTCCGACGTACAGCCCGAGATCACCGTTCGGATACACACCGCGATAGCCAGCTACGGTGAGGTCGTACTCCGTGACCGCGAGGTCGTCTCGAACAGTGAGCGTCTCCGTCCGAACACTACACGACCCCTCAGCGCAGGAATCCGATTGGGGAGCGAGTTCGACGGCGATGTCCGCTTCGACAGTGAGCGTGTGCTCCTCTCCGGGGTAGTCAGATAGCGACTCATAGGAGAGTGTAGCCGCATGGTTTCCTTCTTCGGTCGTCTCAACTTCTCCATCAACGAGCAAGCGTGTCTCGACGATTCGATGGTCGAGCAACCGAGCGTCCGTCCGCTCGCCGCTCGCCTCGTCAAGCATCGTACGCTGAACCCGATAGTCGATGGTTGCGAGGACGCTCCCGTTCGGCGCAACGTACAGTGGCTGGTCGTCCGGTGCGAGACGGGCGCGTGTTGACGGCTGAACGGCGAAAATCTCGACGTAGGCGTCCTTGATGAACACGCCATCTGAGAGGGTGGCGTTCGGTGGGTGAATCGACGTATCTGCATCGGTCTCGGGGAAGTCCTGAAGGTCGCCTCGATTCCATTGGTCGACCGCCTTCGGTGGGGAGTTGAACGGAATGTCCGTCACTGCGGCCAACTCCCGCATCTCCGGGGCGTCGCCAGGCAGATTCTGGACCGTACTCGCGTTCGTCGCATCGACGTCTCCCGACCAGAGCGTGTGAAAGGTCGCTTCACTCAGGCCGTGGTCGGTCTCGTTTGCGGGCGCTCCGACTGAGAGCGTCGTGGTGAGCGACGTGGCGAACACGGCAACCAAGACGATGAGGAGGCGACCTGTGGGCGTCCTTAGAACGCGCAACTTGCGCCACCTGCAACGACGTTGTTGAGCAGGAACTGCACGATTGCCGTCCCCAGTGGCGCAACAACGATTCCCCAGATGACCGCCTGATTGCGCGCCTCTTTGAGCTCGCGTTTATAATCTGACCGGCGAATCGTCGGGACAGCTACCGTCGCCCCAAGCGCGATGACGCCACCGATGAGTGGGCCACCGAATTGGATGACGGTAAAGACGTTTTTGATGGTCTCGGCCATGCTGGTCGTGCAAAAGGCTTCACCCGTTGTTTGGGCGAGTACGGGTGAGACAGCGAAGACACTCAAGAGTGCGAGTGAGAGGGCGGTGATACGGCCAACGGCAGTGAGCGAAACGGTGCGACTGGTCTGTGGGTGGGCCCGATTGGTGGCCCTGGTGTTTTCTGCAGTCATTGTCATCACTAAAGCCACCTGCAAACGGCCTCAATCCAGCAATCAAGAGACGGCAAACCCGGCGACTGTGTTACAGTCTACCATCGGCTGTTCTCACATATTAAGTTACGGAGCTACCAGCTTCCAGAATAATTCGGATATTATTTGTGAATTAATCTACAAACATCTAGAATTTAACGACATACGTTATTTTTGGCTAACAACTTCGAGCGCACAGGTATCCGTCTGACCCGTGTTCCTCGATGAATGTGGCGAATTCTGTCTTCCGGTCGTAGAAGGTCAGTATATAGATTATGATTATTGCGATAATGACTTCGTGATGCCGTTGGGAGAGAAACTTCGACTTCGATTGCAGCAGAATGCAGTAGACCGACAATGGAGCCCACTTCAATCGAGCTATCGAATTCCTCGTTCTCTTTGTGGATATGAAACTGGGTGCATACTCAACCAATTAGCAGGATACGACTAAGTGCGAGGCACAATACGTTTCATCCGGAGGCTATCTATGGCCGAACGCGACCGCCGCCCAAGAGACGGGATTCGAAAACCGGAACCACCGCTCCCAGAGGAGAGTGGATTGATGGTTGAGGAATACCTCGACATGCAACAGGCGATTGGCCATCCAACGCTGTTTCGCATCCTACGCACGCTCATTGCAAATGATGAACTGAGTGCCACCGACCTCAAATCCGCGCTTGACGTTGCATCCCACAACTTCCACTACCATCTCGTCGAATTAGTCGAGGTCGGGCTTGTTGACAAGCGCCAGCGACGAACCGCCGACAGTCAGGGCTTTTACACCTACTATCGCCCGACTCGAATGGGACGCGATATTCTCGAACACGGCGTCGAAGAGCTGATGCGCCGCGAACGCGAATTCAACGACGCCTACTCGTGACTCTCTAAACCAGTGACTCTCACTCGGTCGTTTTCTGGAGTGCATCGGGAAGCCGAGTCAGGCAGCTCTCAAGAAAACTCAACGGTGCTTCGACCTCAATGTCCCCCGGTTCATGGACACCTTCCTCACCGACCTCGAACTGAAAATGTGTTGTCCCAAGCTCTGGATGGTCATCGTCCTTGTGCCAACCAAGGCTCACCACATCGTCAGCCCAGTGTACACGCTGTACGTCAGTCCCTTCTCGCGGCCGCCATAGCACTTCAACCTTCCCCACTGACCGTGGAAACGATGTCCCCAGAAACATCTCGATATCGACGTCCGCGACAACAGTCCGCGGACGAAGGCGAGACGGCTCATACCGAACATGGGTGAACCCTGGAACCATCTCCATACGTTCTTTGAGCCGACGAAGTCCTTCGCGTCGGGTGAACCCTCGACCACCAGCAAGAAAAATCACCATCGCCGCAACTATCCTTCCTGAGGGAGTGTCTTCGAACCACCCGAACGTGACTCCGCACCCAGTGTCGTCAGCGAACTCTGGAGATTGATCGCGAGTTGAATCGATTCACGCACCTCGATGTTGTACTCCCATTCGTCGATGACGTCGAGGCGTTCCCGGCGCTCTGCACCCGTGAGATCCTCACGTCCGATACTCTGACGCAATTCCGCCAGTGAGTCGACCTCGTAGGTCGCTTTCCACGCGTCAAGTTCGTCACCGATTGCGTTGAGTTCTTGCGTCAAGTCGTCGACTGAGTGCGATTCGGCTAACTGGCGGACTTCACGGAGGAACTGTGTGACACTATCGGGCTTGTAGCTCGTTCCGTCGTTCGTTTCAATACGTTCCAGGTCTCCCTGATCGACCATCCGCTCAAGATACTTGACTGCTGTATCGCGTGAGACAGCGGCTTCGTCAGCGATCCACCCTGCATTGCGTGGTTCTGTCCGTGTTATCGCAACGTGGCGGACGCGCTCTGCGGCATCCGTCTTGTCGGGCCAGGTCGGTTCTTTTTCACTCATTGGTGGTTTCTTCGCGCTAACAGCACTAATATTTTCGTACTAGAACCAATTATTTCTCATCAGAGTGGGTGCCCAGGAGAATACTTCTACACCAACCAAATCTGAGAGGTCAACGACAGCCACTACAGCTGAAAGTCCTCCCGCCTCTCAAGTAGACGCTCCTTTCCCCCGAGACATGGTGATTGGACTACTGGCCTTGGTAGCTATCCGAGGTGGAGCATTCTTTATTGTTGGAAGAAGACGCTGAAAATCCCGATTCGTAACTGGACCGTCTCCATCAATCGGTCATTGGTCGTTCAAGCGCATCGATCAGTCGCACTACAGTGTCTCGGATACGGTTCAATCGCACCATAAGTTCCGCTGCCTCCTCGCGTTGCCAACTCGCCAAATAGAACGCCGCATTGTCCGCATCCAACCCACAATAGCGACTGACGATGTAGGCCACGCTCTCAGCTTCGACTTCTCGCTTTGCTTCTTCTCTCGAATCGAATTCATCGGTGTGAATGAGCGCATGAGCAAATTCGTGAACCAGTGTGTGGGAAACGGCTGCTTCATTCGACTGCTGTTTGATGTAGACGTGAGGTTGTTCTCGCTGTTCTCCTCTCGGCAAACACACGCCCTGTGCTCGTCCGTGAGACCACTCGTCCGGTGAAACGAGGTTAGCGTCAATTTCGAGCGTGTCAGCGGCATCAAGGAGTGACGAAAGGAGGGTTGCCCCGTCACCAGTTACTTCGGTATCGAGGTGAGGCAGTGGGTCACCCTCCGTCTGAGAGATGTCGAACACGGGTACGGGCCTGAAGCCAACAATGTCTCGTTTCCACTCTTCGACTGGTTTTTCGTCATACTCGCACCCAATCTTCTTGTGGTAACTCGGCGCGTTCCCACACTCCGGACACCTCCTCGCTATCGATGGAGCCCAAATCCAGATCGCCGATTCACCTTTGCACACTTGTCTGTCGAACTCCGATTGCCACGTTCGATACCCAGCCACTTTCGTCGCATTCGGACACTGGTGCTTGATGAGCAGCGTGTTGTTCACCGAATACTCGTGGAATCGACTCTGGATGTTGAGCCACGCTTTGAACTCGTCGCTGGCTCGCGCCTCGTCAGTGAGTTCCTGGAGGTCGGAAAGCCACGTTTCGATGGTACGATGCATCTCGTCTGCGCGGGTGTCGGCTTCGCTGAACGACACCACTGATTCGGTAGAATTCATTGGTCATTCGCGGCCACTTACCTGAGTGGTTCCGCACCCCTGGGGAACCCAAAAGCTGGCAGTTACGACACGTCGGTTAGTCGTTCTTCGAGAAGGTCAAGCAGTTCCCAAAGCGCACTCACAGGCGAGCGAGCATCAAGACGAGACGGCTCATACTCGTACTCCGTATCCGGTGAATCTCGTTCCTGGAAATGAAACCAGCCCTCAACGTGTGGATTCGGTTCGATGTAAAACCCACAGTCGTAGCCACTTGATTCGCTGTAATGGAGTTTGAACATCGCCTCAAAATGTGTTCGTGGATTTTCAATCCACCCGTCCCCGTGAGCGTCAGACTCATCCTCAGTGTAGGTTGGAGCGGGATACCAAACAAGGCGAAGTGTTGCCGTCTCAGTCTCGCGTCCGAAGAAAGACGGATTCACCGACGCCACGACTTCAGCGTACGAACCTTCAGGCTCACCCCACGCTGCTTCGACTGCAGGATGCTGTTCGAGTTGTTGGCGAAGTTCTCGAAGAATTCGATGGCGCTCAGCACCCGACTCAGAACCCACGTCAGTCATGCAGACGCAGGACGCGAAGAACTGTACATATCGTAATGTTCGAGGGCATCACGAACCACTGACAGCCGGTACCGCGCATACTCCCAGTTCGAGACCGCTTCCAGGCGCTCACGTGCCTCCTCTGGCGAGAGAGTGTCTGTTGCGATAGACGTACGAAGTGCAGCTGGCGAATCAACCCCATACGAGGCAGTGAACTCAGCAAGTTCCTCTTGGAGATCCACGGCTTTTGCAGCGAGCTGGTCTGCGGTATTTCCCTGGATGAGTTCACGAATATCTTGGGAGCGAGTATAGATGGCGTCAGGAGCGTAGCCAGTTCCAGCGTCAGTGGGGGACGTGGTGAGGATGCCGAGGTCTGTGAGTCGAATAAGGTGGCTGCGAGCGGTGTTTTCTGACACCTGGGCTTCCGTTGCGATCCACGCTGCAGTCCGCGGAGTTGAGACAGTGAGGGCGACGCTCTTCACTCGGTCAAACGCCGACGTGTTCTGAATCCATCTTTCGCTCATATACAGTAATTTGAGTTTAGCATAAATAATTCTATCCATAGGTCAATTTTTGGAGTGGCTACTCAGGCAGTTCCTTCTTTCCGGTTCGATAGCACCGCCACCATGGGAGGTCTGTCAAGCACTCTTCCTCAGGTTTGACTGTCCTGTTCGAGCGACTTCACACCGTCTCGGTGAGCTGTCTCGAACGCTTCGTACTCTGGCGCACCCAGATATTCGGTCAACTGATTCAATGGCAGCATCTCGATATCACGATTGTCCTGCTGTTCGCCCATCGCATCCAAATACGCCTGCATGTGATGAACCGCTACTTGGAGCAGAGCCGTCACGTCAGAAACCAACGCCACACCTGCCTCTTCATACGCCGAAACAGGGTGTGCGGGAGGGAACGCCTCGTGTTCCATCCGAACCATGAGGGCGTACACAGGGAGGTCAACCACCGAACAGATGGTCTCCAAATCTGTGAGGGGGACGACTTCACCAAGGAATAGGGCATCTGCACCCGCCTCAGTGTAAATATCCGCTCGGTCGATGACGGCTTCGACGCCGTGGTCTGCATACGAGTCAGTTCGAGCCATGATGACGAAATCTTCGTCACGCCGACTATCACACGCTGCGCTAACTTTTGCAGCCATCTCACCCGGCTCAATGAGTTGCTTTCCTTCCATGAGTCCGCACTTTTTCGGGGTGGCTTGGTCTTCGATGAACAACCCTGCAGCACCCGTATTTTCGAGTTCACTCACTGTCCGCGTGAGATTTGCAATGCCCCCGAAACCGGTGTCTGCATCGACGACGACCGGGGTCTCATCTGCAACCCGAACCATGTTCCGGACGGTCGCAACCGTCTCGGTGAGAGAGGTGAAATCAAGGTCAGGTAGGCCGAGTAAGCTAGCTGCTGTGCCGTAGCCAGAGTGTTGCAGCCCTTCAACGCTCGGGTGGTCGGCAGCGAGTTTGGCGCTCAGCGCGTCATGGACACCCGGGAAGAACCCGATCTCTTCGCGCGTGAGAATCGACCGGAGCGTCTGTCTGCGAGTCATAGTCTAGCAGATTCGAATGGCACACTAATCTCTTTCCGTCAAACGAACTATTCAGGTAGTTCCTTCTTTCCGGTTCGATAGCACTCCCAACACGGAATTTCCTCAAGGCACATCTCACACTCGACTTCTGCTTCAGATTCGAGTGATTCAACAGCCCCACCATCGGCCATGATTCGATTGGCTTTCTGTGCTGCCTGCAAGATGGGTGTTCGAATTGCCACGGCGAGTCGGTGCTTACACGCCCCCTCGAAGCGCGCGTTTGCAGGGCATTCACAGTCCGTTGGAACCCCGTTTCTGACCGTGACGAGGTACTCGTGATTCTCGGGATCGGCGTAACTCCCGTTCCGAACGAGGACGCCGCGGTCGGTGAGCGAGAATTCGAAGGCTTCGTACTGGGCGCGTTTCAGCGAGCGATTCGTGTATTGTAATCGGTTCAGAATGTGTTCTGACATGGGGATACAGCGAGGCCTGTGAGTGGCCCCGCACCCCTTGGGGGCAGATAAACTCGGCGTAGAGAAAGAGCACTGAGTGGCCTGCGTAGCGATTACCCCCAGCGTCAGCCAACGGAGTACTCAGCTTACGTAGCTAACGACTACAGACTCACAGAGTTTGCATTGAAAGTAGGCACCCTCCCCTTGGTGGCCAAGATACAGTCGGTGTTCTCGGGGATGGACGCACTCGACTCCCCTTCCAATGCGGTACGTTTTGCGCGTGCCTGTCGAATGCACCGATTGTTCCTTCGACATTACACAGATACAGAGGTTCTCTGTGGCAAAACCACTATTTGAAATCCTGCAAGCAGAATCAGCTCAACCGTGAGCGACTCCTCAACCCGATTTTGATTGTGAGCGGGATCTCTAGGTGAGATTGGTTCTCATGGGAGGGATATTATACACATTAATTATAGTTCGTTTAATTGGTTGTGTCGTAGAATGCAACGACGCAACTACCTGAAATTACTGGGCAGTGCAGTAGGCGGCGTCTCTCTTGGAACATCCGTGGCAACCGCGGCTGACACGCAGCTCGAACCAGGAACGTGGTACGACGCGACCGTCGAGAAAACCATCGACGGCGACACATTCGACGTTAAACTCACGAGCGACGGCACGGTCTACAACGTCCGCGTCCTCGGCATCGACACCCCCGAGAAATCGGGGAACACACGCTACGATAAACTCGAAGAATGGGAGGGCATCGAAGACTCGGCATATCTCGAAACGTGGGGGAACAACGCCTCTGACTTCGCCAAGGGAGAACTCCCTGTTGGAACGAACTGCCAGATTGCCGTTGACTCTGAATCAGAAGAGCTCGATATCTACGGCCGATTGCTCGCAAAGATTCGCTACGACCGAACCGCCGATGGGTCGATGAACACGGTCTATAACAAGTACACCATCGAGCAGGGATACGCGCGTGTGTACTCCGCGAGTATGACCAACACCGACGCGTACTGGGATGCCGAAAACGCAGCGCGTGCGAGTGGTCTGAATGTCTGGAGCCAAAGTGATCCGTCATCAACTCCCGAAGTCCGAGACAACGACGTGGGTCAGACGTTCCACCCGAACACGACGAGCATCAAGACCACGGCTGGCCAGTTGGCCGACTCTCGAACGCCAATCTGGGCTGAATCAACCGCAACTCAGTCACAGAGTTCGGGTGCAGTCACCTACAGCAGTAATATCCCGCTCGTGGGAGTTGATGCGGCAAACAACCTCGCCATGCTCGGTGGACAACCCATTCAAGAAGACCACGACAGCGTATCCGACCACCTCGAACACTTTGTCTTCGTAACGAACCTCATCGACTCACTCACCGAAGGAACCCGCTCTGGGATGGTGCTCGTCGATGGTGGCCATCACCAATTCGGCGCAGACCACTCCTGTTCTGCAGAGGATACGGTTTTCTATCAACGCTATCTCGAAGGGCAGGGCATCGAACTCGCAGGCATCAATACCCTCGGAGATTCGACTGGCCCCTCGCTCTCGAATGCGCGTGCAATCATCATCACGAGTCCGGAAGATACCGTTTCGAGTGCCGACGTCTCTGCAATCACTTCCTTCATCGATAACGGTGGCGCGGTCATCTTGATGGGGAGTGCCGCCTCAACCTCCGCTCAGCAGTCGAACTTGAACAGTTTGGCCGCCGACCTCGGGACGGATCTGCGGCTGAACGAGGATGAGATCACCGACAGCGAGAACAACGTCGGGTCGGACACTCTCGTGACGAGTGCACATCTGAACACGACCGACTTCTCGCTCTGGAGTGCCTACTCCGGAAGCGGGGCGTCGCCGTCCTACCTCCTCTCAATCGATGACGTTGTCCGAAACGTAGATTCGTTGAATGAGGAGACTGTCGTCCTCAGCAACGACGGGTCGAACGCCATCGATATGTCCGGGTGGACAATGACCAACGGCGACGGGGATACCTACTCCTTCCCGAGCGGGTTCACCCTCGCCGCTGGTGACTCAGTCACAGTTCACACCGGGAGCGGGAGCGACACTGCGACCGACCTCTACTGGGGTGCGTCAATGTTCCGATGGGATGTCTCAGCAGACACCTGTACCGTGTACGACGCAGACGGCGACATCGCCCAAGACACCTCGTGGTCGGTGCCGAATCTCACCATCCCAACCATCAGTGAGGATGGTGCGACGCTCAACGACGAGTACGTTGAGGTGAGAAACGAGAACGGTGGGAGTGTCGATCTCTCTGGGTTCGAACTCGCAGATGCCGTCGACACGACCTACACCTTCCCGAGTGGCGTTACGCTCGCTGATGGCGCGACCGTCCGCGTCCACACGGGGAGTGGGAGTGATTCCTCGACCGACCTCTATTGGGGGCGTGGCTCTGCAGTGTGGAACAACGGTGGCGATACGGCGACCCTTACGACGGCTGGTGGCGACGTCGTCCGCGAACACACCTACCCAGCACCGTACAGTCTCTCGATTCCAACCATCAATGAGGATGGCGACGAGACGACCGAATACGTCGATATTCGAAACGACGGCAGTAGTATTCTCGACTGTTCCGGGTTCACCCTCGAAGATGCTGCGGGGAATGACTACACCTTCCCTGATTCGTTCGCCCTCGATGCCGGTGCAACGGTTCGCGTCCACACCGGGAGCGGCACCGACTCGACAACTGACCTCTACTGGGGTCGGGGTGGTGGTGTCTGGAACAATGGGGGAGACTCCGCGTACGTCTACGACGATAATGGACGCCTCGCCGTCTCACAATCGACGTCTGGAGATGGCTGTTCGTCGAAAATTTGTATTCAGGAGATTCAGGCCGATGGTGCAACCCTCAACGACGAATACGTTGACTTCACGAACACCGGATCAACCGACCAGGACATGACCGGGTGGACCGTCGAAGACGAGGTTGGGAAGACCTACTCATTCCCAAGTGGCTATACGATTACGAGCGACGGAAGCTGCCGACTCCACACAGGAAGTGGCACGGATTCGAGCCAGGACGGCGACCTGTACTGGGGTCGTGGCTCTCCAGTCTGGAACAACAGCGGTGACACAGTCCACCTGTACGAGGCCGATGGTTCGCTGCACACCCAAGATTCGTACTGAAGTGGGTGTCAGATACCGAGTGGGATAACACTCCGTCTCTCGAGGACGGTTTGTCCTTTCATCTGAGGTCGTAGACAGCGATCTCACTGAGCCCACAATACGGACACACCGATTCGGTTTGTTCGACGGACGTCCCGCACCGCCGACACTCATAGACGATCTCGGGTGTCGGCTCGTTCCCAATCAGCCACAAGAGAGGACGAACCATCTCACAGCACCTCGCTGAGCGCGTCACGATTCTTCCGAATGGTCACCGCCGTCACACCCGACACCTCTGCCAATTCACACTGCAGCACCCGAACTCCGGTCTCTCTGCCAGCGAGTTCGAGACACGCCGCAGCCACCCCAGCCGGATTACATCCGTTGCCCAAGTCCGTCGATTGGGCTTGCTCTGTCAGTTCGACTGCTCGCCGACGAACCACTGGAGTGACGTTGAGTGCAGAGGCAAACTGCGGGACGTACAGCCGAGGAATCCGAGGTGGGGTTGGTAAGCCGAGTTCCCTGTTCAACACGCTGTAGGCGTGGAGAACTGATTCTTCGTCACAGTGTGCGTATCGAGCTATTTCAGAGACTGCACGCGGGAGGTTACTGCACCGACACACCGCATACACACACCCTGCGGCAATCGATTCGAGTGACCGACCCAGAAGCAAGTCTTCGTTTTGGGCCGTTCTGAACAGCGCACACGTCTGGTCGCGGATGCTTGTTCCGAGGTCGAGCCCGCTGATGATGCGTCGAATCTCGTAGAATCCCCGCACCTGGTTCTGCTCGCGTTTGGATGACCGACGAGCGCGACCGTGTTCACGGCGTAGGCGCCTGAGTTGGCGTTGTTTGTTCCGCGAGAGGGTGCGACCCTTGCCGTCTCGATACTCGCCAATCGAAGTGGAGAGTCCGTGGTCATGGAGAGAGGGCGTGAGTGGCTCGCCCGTCCGCTCGGAGTTCGTTTCGTCGTCAGGGAACGACCGCCATTCGGGGCCAAGGTCGATGGCTTGGTCAGAAAGGAGGAGTCCACAATCGTCGCACACCGTTTCATGTGAGTTTGTGGTGATTCGCCCATCGCATTCAGGGCAGGAGTTCGTTGGCTGTACGTCTTCGTCGAACGTTTTTTCGTAGATGTCTCTGGTCGCCATTCTGTATCATGAGGAACTCTGCAAAGCCCCTCGCCCCTCAGGGGCAGATAAACTGGCGTGACGTACGACCTGCCAAGGATTTACGGGAGGTGAAAAATTGGATTAATGTCAGTCTCTCCCATTACCGTCACCGAAACTCCAATGGGCAAACGGATAGCTCGGTAGGCACAGGGATTGTGAGAAAGTACAAATGTCGATTCAAGCAGTTCTCAATGTAATCAGTTGAAGCAGTACATAGAGAAAAAATTCGTTTGTCATGTTTGATGAAGCGGATTAGCAATGAAAATCCTCGAATATTTTTCTGAAGATATACATTAGAGTGAACTCACGAATCAGTCACTCGCGTGGTATTGGTTCCCCACTCGCGTAAAGGCAAACAACAGTATCTTATTGCAGAGCGAAGAACCTGCTGTAAGGTGAAGTAGATCTGTGCGATTCTATGTGCCAGAGTGGGAGGACCGGGTAGACAAAGATTACGATTTTATCCACGATGAGCACTCGACTCACGACGTAGAAAACCGTCCTCACCAATATATCTGGAATACCTACAGCCCGGAAGAATGGCCGATCGACGGTCTCCTCATCTCACGGGAGCAGGTCGAAGAATCCCCTTCCAAGGCGGAGAAAATCCGTAAAAGTGGCATATACAATGATGACTTCCTGAAGCTCCCGAAGCAGCTCCCAACCATCTGCGACTGTGGCGCGTGGGGGTACAAAGACCTCCCCTTCCCGCCGTACGACAACGAGGAGATGCTCGAATTCTACGAAGACATGAATGTGACGACGGCCGTCACCATCGACCATCTCGTCCTCGGGTCTGGCCACACAGCGCGCCTCTACCTCGATGAACGGGCGTTCACGGGCAAGATTTCGAAAAAGAAGGACTTACCGGACGAATTGCGAGACGCCGTCGACATCATGGTCGACGAGTGGCCCTCCCCCTCGGATAAGGATCGAGCTTGGCCGGAGTACGTCAAAGACGAGGAACCCTCCATCTACGGCGTTGAGACTGTCGAACCTTTCACAGAAGCAGATTTCGAAGGGTCGGCTGAAGACATTATCGATCGACTTAGCGACGACCCACGCGCCGTATACCGCGAGGACGACATGCAGTATCGCTACGACCTCACGCTTCGCAACGCCCGCGAGATGTACGACCTCTATCAGAAGGGCTACGAAGAAGATGGCGAACGGAAAGCCTACTCGTTTCGCCTGATGTCGGCAGTTCAGGGCTGGAGTCCAGAATCGTACGCAGACGCTGTCGGTGACGTACTCGAAATGGGCTTCCAGTACATCGGAATCGGCGGGGTCGCCGGTAGTTCAGAAAAGAAAGTAAAGGCCATCGTCTCTAACGTTGGCCGGCGAATCAAACGCTTCGAGCGCGAGAACAACACTCGCATCGATACGCACGTTTTCGGCTTCGCGAAAACGGGCGCGTTCGAAACTGTGGGCCGAAGCGGCATGACGAGTTTCGACAGCGCAAGCATGCTTCGTGCTGCGTGGACCGGTGGCAGCAACTACCACCTGAGCAGCGATGAGCGATACGACGCCCTCCGCGTTCGATACGCGTCGAATCGAGACACGGAGAAGGTCGGGATTCAAAAGGCTCTTCGTGGGCAGGAGATGCTCTATGCACTTCGCGCATTCGACAAAAATGAGTCGATCGCAAAGGCGTTACAAACTTGGCACGAGAAAGCGTGCCAGTCACTTGATGGGATTGAAGAATTTCTGAGTGATTCCCGTCATGACGACTGTTTTGATGTGAAGTATTTGAACGTCACTGAATCTTCTTTCCTTGGCAAATATATATACGAGGACGGAAAACGCACAAAACTAAAATACGGTGAAGGGTACGAATATGGTAACGAATTTATTGCAAATTTCGGTGGGCCAATCACAAGAAAAATAGTAAAAAAACTCCGGGCAGACAGCGCAGAAGACCCGCTCCCGTTCAAGGAATACGAAGAGATTCTCCATCCTGTGTACGAGATTTTCGAAGAGTGGGAACCAACGCTCATCGACGAAATCGAGCAACTCGAAAAGGAAGATGACGAGTACGGAAAAGTCGATCACATCTGGCCGCTCGTCGAAGCCTACGCGACGTGGGAAGCGATCGACGACAGTCGCCTCCTCGCGAAGTACCGTGAACTATTACAAGAACGGCCTTGGGAGCGTTGTAACTGCAATATTTGTGAGGGCATTACCGCCGGTGACTCAGAACAGAGATATGATGGCATCGAGGTGGCAATCTTCCGAGGCAACAACCGAAACCGTCGTCGTGGGTTCCACAACACAAAACGGTTCTACAACGAGTTCGCCGATGCGCTCCCAAAAACGCTCGTCGTAACCAAGGGCTCGTCCGAGCTGTCCAACTACGACACCATCGAAGCCTACCTCAAAGCAGAACGGCCAGGGTTCTGGGAAGCAACTCACGACCTTCCGGTCGCCGAAATCGGGGTCGTCACGGCGACCGGTTTCCACGAGTGGTGGGAGAAAACACCGTCGAGCGTCTCCCTCGATCCAGATGTGATGGGTGAAACGCTCACAGAACGCTGTGGTCGGTATCAGCACCTGTACGTTGATGGCGATGCATGGGCGATGGAAAAAGAGCTGACAGAGACCATCGGCTGCCCCGTGTCCGTACATAGTTCGTCCACAGAACTCCGACAAGAGGTAATCGGCACACTTGGGTACGAACCCTGGTTCACACCACCGGTCATCGACGACCGACGTGATGGAACGGACGAACCATTGCGAATCCTCATCATCGACCAGTGCTCGAAGGCGAAGAATACACCCGACGAAACTGACGAACTCACTGCAGAAGAACTCGCATCGACATCGCTTGATGCGATTCATGCTGATGGTGGACATCAACTCACTCCCGCGCGAGACCTCTATGCAGGCAGACAACAGCGCTACATCACAGAAGCGGTAAACAAACTCCGTACACACGGTGACGAAGTCACACGAGAGTTCATCAGCGCAGGGTTCGGCCTCGTCGAAGAAACCGAGGAACTGCCACCGTACAACGTTACATTCGCGAATCAGAAGGCGGCTGAAATCGATGCTTCAGCAGAGCGCCTGCAAATCCAGAAGGACGTCCTAAAGCGAGCGACAAGCGAGTTCCACGATATCGTGTTCTTCCCGCTCGGGACCGACTATTATCGGAGTATGGGGCTTGAAACCGTACTCGACCGCATTCCAGAGAGTACGCTAGTCGTCGTGTTCAACAACGAGGAACTCGCAGCACAGTTCCCGAACGTCGTCTCAATTTCCGCGCGAACTCCAGACGCCAAAAAACACGGGTCGATCGTCGTCTCATTGAAAGGAACCTATCTGCAAAACTTCGCTGACCATCGGAAAAGTGAGAAAGCGGTCACTTCACTCGACGACATCGTCGAGTTCTGTACCAGTGAATTCCTGAAGCAAACTGGACTCGAGCAGTACAAGTAAATCAGCCTCAGTACCCTGGTTTAGTTAATATTTTTTATATTTCTGCCTAAATTTAAATAGGAGCCCGAGCTATCTGAGCGCGGCGGAGATGCTCTACAGACACCGAACACTCGACACACCACGGGGGCCGTTGTCTACACCCGTCCTCTTTCCGGTTCGGAACATCGGGAAACGGTCGACCGACAACACCCCTGAGTACGCAGACAGTATACCAGACCTCCCCACCGCGATGGTCAATGCACGGGCCATTAGACGACGAAAACCGCAGTGGGAACGCCTTCAACATGAGGCCACCCTCCGCGAGGAGATGAACGTCCCCGAGGAGACCATCGTCTTCGCCGACAGCGGTGGGTTCGATTTTCACAGTGAAAAACTGGATACCACCCCAACTGAGACGCTCGAAACCCAGCAGCAGATTGGCGCAGATATCCTAGGAACGGTTGACCTTCCTCTCAACCGAGAGTACCGGACAGAGAAAAAACAGCGCAGAATCCAACGAAGCATCGAGTACGCGTTGACAGCGAGCGATTCACATGACGGCGATGAACTGCTATTCGCGAGCGTCCACGGTTACGACCCAGAAACGATACGCAACACTATCCGATATCTCGACCGAAACGGGTCGTTCGACGGATTTGCCATCGGTAGCCTTGTTCCTATCAGAACGGACTACAAGAAAACGACAAAATTGATACTCGCTGCGCGACAAGCGACCGAGAAACACCTCCACGTCTACGGGTTAGGCGGGATTGTGTATCAACCACTCCTTTTATACCTAGGTGTTGATAGCTTTGATTCGTCGTCGTTCATTAGAAGTGCGGGGAATCGAAATTATTTGCTCCCAGGCTTCGGTGGTCGAGAGCTCGGGAAAATCGAGGAATTAGACCGACTCCCATGTTCGTGTCCGGTGTGTGGTTCCCGAACGTTCGAGGAAGTGCGTGCCGATCGAGGACTGCTCACGATTCATAATCTATGGGCGTTAGCAATTGAACTGCGGCGATTTCGCTACATGGTGGCCGCTGGTGAGGATATCGAAGCATATCTGGACCTTCGATTTAGAGGGAATGAAGTCACCCATCGTGCGTACTTGACCGCGAAACAGCAAGTACGGAGGCTCACATGAGCGAGCGAGCGACAGTCCGCCCAGTCACTCTCGGACGATTAGTCGAGGTGACGCACGTCTGTTCAACGGGTCGCGTTTCGACCGAATCAGTCGAAACCAAACTGGACGTTTCAACCAGGCGCGCACGTGAGACGATTCTTGAAGCGGCGCGAATCGGACTAATCGACGAAGACGAAACAACTGAATTCCCTACCTACGAAACCTCAGTCATTGGAGCTAGTTTTCTCAACGCAGTAAAAGCTGAGAACTGGTCGCAAGTGAGCGACATTCTCGAACAAAACAGCCCTCACTACCGGGCGTTCCTTGAGACTGTTGAGACTGCAGGACCGTCATCACTCGACGAACTTCTCGAGTCGCTCGAAGACGCCGAGTCAGGCTCAGAAAGAACGTACAATCAAACGAGCGTCGATATCTTGAGCGATTGGGGTGAGCGGCTGGGAGCTTTACAGCGGAATGCGTTCACTGGAACGTATTACGTGACAAACCGTTCAACCGTACCAGAAGCATTCGCTGACCACTTGCTACAAACCTATGATGATCTTGAGCAAACCGCGGGAGTGAATCTTCGCCAGCGCTACCTCTCCATTCCGAAACTCAGAGAGGCGTTCTGTGAACGGACAGGATGTCCACGCCCGGCTTTCGACGAGGCACTCCTCAACCTTGCCCAAGAGACGAAAAACATCGGCAAACTCGAGCTCTCAGGAGCGCCCATCGACACAGGCGCGAAAGAGTCGTTACTCGGCATCAAAGAGATCTCGTTGGGGGACGCGGGAGGGCTCGTTTCGACAACGCAATCGACCGACCCAGTGATGGCCGGTGTTGAACAGTTTGGCAAACAATTCTATTACCTCGCAGTGTACGACCGAGACTTAACCGATACCCATGAGTGACAACCCATTCACCATTACCGACGAACAGCGCGACTACTCACAGTTCGACCTGACCGAAAATCCGTTCCCGTACAGTCCAGTTCCCGACGAGAACCCTGAGATATACTGCGGCCAGCAACATGCGACTCGCATAATCAGCGACACCGTTTCGACAGTGCTCGGGACGGGGAAATCGAAGCACCTCGTTATCACCGCGAAGTATGGGAACGGCAAATCACACACGCTCAAGTACACTCGTTCGCTCGTTCGCGACCGCTCTGACGTGATTGTCGGGTACGTCGCCCAACCCGGTGATGGCTTCCGCGACATCTACCACGAGTTCATGTATGACCTCGGGTTCAGCCGTGTCCAGGAACTTGCCTACGAGTATCTCGCGATGGTCGCGCGCGAGACACAGGATATCGACGTGGATGGACCTGATGAGATGAAAGCCCTCATCGACGACGGAGAAATCCTACTTTCTGAGCTCATTCCAGAAGCGATTCAGCGCCTAAACCAAATTACGAAGTTCGCCGATTTCGCTCGCGCAATCGTTCACATGGTGTACGAGGACACAAATCTCTACGCGTGGCAGTGGCTCACCGCAGAGGGGATTCGCTACGAGCAGCGCAAACAGATGGAAATTCACAGCGCACTCGACGACGACACCACCAGTGTCCGGGCGTTCACGGCGCTCAAGAACATGATTCTCGAACTAGGTTACACCAGTGTGTTCGTCTTCATCGACGAGTTCGAGAGTATCTCCAGGCTCAATTCGAAGAATAAGCAGGCCACGCTCAACAGTATTCGTCACCTGATGGATCAGAACAGTCACGGCCTGTGTGTCCTTTTCGGGTGTGCACCTGAGGTCTGGCAGGATGTGATGAGTGAGTATCACGCCTTCTCTGAGCGTATCGGTCAAGAAGTCGCGCTCCGTCCGCTCACAGACGACCACCTACGCGACCTTATCGAGAGTTACCTGAGTAACGCGCGTGAGGGAGATACTGAGTCAATTGAACCGTTCACCGAGGATGGAATCGACGTGGTCTTACAACGGTCGCAGGGGAATATCCGACAAGCGCTTGCAATCTGTAGTCGAGCGCTCGACGATACAACTGATACTGATGCCGGTCAAATCGACGCTGAAACGATCCAGCAGGCAATCTGATATCAAAGGAGTAAACAGCTAGTCGTGGTTGTAGCCCGGAATTTTCGGTTTCCGTTCGAATGTCGAAAATATCCAAAATCCGTGGACAATTTTCCGTAGTCGGAATGTAATCGTTCTCTCAGTGTAGAGTTTGAATCCCACATCCGACAGAATATTTAACTATTGTTGAATGGAATTCGACAGTATTGGTGTGCAAGCATGAGTCCCAAGGAAAAGAGATCAATGGGTCAGATCAAGTTTTACAGTCATACGAAAAAGTACGGATTTATCAAAGTTTTTAGGCCAACTGGTATGGAAGATGTATTCTTCCATATCTCAGACTACAAGGCAGACGAGATCTACAAAGATTGGTGGGTAGAATTTACCATCGAAGCCTCAGAAAAAGGGAAGCAAGCAGTAAATCTTCGGAGGGTCTCACAACCACCCGAATCCAAGTTATTTGGTACCGATTTCGTCTACTAACAGTGTTTGATTCCTTCTATAGAGGATTACTCCCAAAATATACAAGAGATATCTGTATTGACTATCCGAGTTGGAAATCTCCGGGGTACCAATAATGGTTCTCTGGATCTAATGCACCCTTCGGTTCGATTACGGGGCTTCGATTATCGAGGATACCTAAGCTGCGAAATTGGCTGGCTGTATTCGAGATGAACTGACTGTGGATAATGTCTTTAAGGTACTCTGGATTCTCGTAAATCTCGTATCCGCGACCTTGTTCGATGAGTGTGGCAGCTTCTTGACTTCCTGACGGGTCAGTGTACACCAAGTTGAGGAAGGTACTCGGATAGTTGTCGATTAATATTTGGCAGAGCTCTTTGATTGAGATGGGAGCACCCCCTTGGCTCAACAGAACTTCAAAGAGCGTCCTGAAATCGGGAGCAGAAGCAAACCGATTTCGGAGATACGTCGCAATCGGTGGATGGTTCGCCTTCACTGAACCACCTCCCTTGAGGTTCATCAAATCAGGGACATCTGCAACGTTGTATCCTTTCAAGAGTGTCAGGCCCACCTCACCCTGCTCAGTTAGTTCGAAACTGTTGTCTACCTCTCGAATCATCCCAAGATACTGGGCAAGCCGAATCATCCGGTTGTACTCTCGTTTGTACGGATAATTGGTGTCTGAAACGAGTTGTCCAATCTCCGACTTGGTAGTTTTCGAATGTGCTCCAACCGCGAGAACGGGCATCAACTGATTTAATGGATCGGCATACTTCGGGAGAATGAGGGAAACCTGGGTGCCCGTTACTTGGGCGTTTTCTAGCTGATGGCGAGTGTTGTAGAGTAAGTCTTTCATATCTACCGAATAGGGATTGCACTCGGTGACTTCGTGTGTCTTCGAATCGACACCGAGAACCCCAATACCTTTAGACAGGGAGAGATCACGGATGCGAGAAATGTTCGAAGCATCAGCTGCAAGATGGGCGCGGTCTACTCCACGCTGATAGCTTATCGCTTGTCCAAGGCCCTTCCTCAAATTTGTCGTGCCTTTTACTTCGATAGCAAACACTCGGTTTGCAGGCGTGATTCCTAAGACATCGGGCTTGTATGGTCCGATGGAGATTGTGTGAGAGGGGTAGGATTGTAGCACTTGCTTATATCCCTGAATCTGGTGGTGGCTTTTCGGGATGTGAACATAGAATTGGTAATCACGAGAGTCGAGCCAATTTGCAAGAGATAAGAAGACGTCTGCCTCGGCGGAAGAATCACTCATACACGAGATAGGTAGAGGGGGTTCTTGAAATTTCACCAACCATTGGGTTAGGTTCAGAGTATGCCACTCCATACTCAATTATTTATAACTGGTTGACAGTATTTTCGTATGGACGAGGATTGTGCGGAGGGGGTGTTGTTGGGTCTCGCGTGTGGGGATGCCCTTGGACGGCCGGTAGAATTCAAATCAGCAAGTGCCATCGAGGACAAGTACGGCCGCTTGACCGAGATGGAGGGGTACGGAACGTGGAATCAACCCGCAGGAACGCTCACTGACGATACCGACCAAGCCCTCTGTATCGCGCGAAGTCTTGTTGAGTGTGGCCATTTTAACCCAGCAGATGTTGCCGACCGCTTCGTCAGATGGGCAGAACAAGGTCCATTTGATATGGGGAGAATGACGAAAAGGTCAATATCGAAGTTGCAGCAGGGCAGTTCGTGGGACGAGGCTGGTCGAGAAGTCTGGGAGTCGACTCAAGAAGGAGGCAATGCTGGTAACGGGAGTGTGATGCGGTGTGCGCCTCTTGCCATTGCCTATAGTGAAGACGATGAATCACTTGCAGAGGTCAGTCGTCAATCTTCACTAATCACCCATGCTGACCCTCGTTGTCAGGAAGGGTGTGTTGTGCTGAACCTCACGATCGCAGGTATTTTGCGGGGTGACGACGCTCCCCTTTCTCATGCACTCGAATTTGTTGAAAATGAGGCTCCAGAAGAACTGCTCAATGCTCTGTCGCCTATTGCGAACGGAGAGATACCAGATTCCCTCAGGACATCTGGATATGTGATTTACACATTGCAGACCGCGCTTCACGATGCATTGACTGCTGAAAATGCAGAGGAAGCGATAATTACAACCGTTAATCGTGGTGGGGACACAGACACGATCGGTGCCGTCACAGGAGCACTTGCTGGAGCGCGGTTTGGAGCGAGTGCGTTACCTCACAGATGGTTAGTAGAGATTGAGGAACGGACAGAAATTGGTAAACTCGCATTGAAACTTCAAAAGATAGAACTCTAATGGTCGGTGCTGAAAATCACCCCAACAGAAAATAATTCACGAAGAAATGGGCGACAGAGAGATTTTGGAATGAAACCATAGAAACGAGCTATTTCAACTATAGTGTGTCGGCACCAATTGACGGTTGGGAATCTCTTGAAGACGCTCAATATCCAATTCATCTGCTTCAGAGAGAGTCCACACGATATCGAAGAATTCGATAGCGGCCTCAACAAACTGAGTTCGCTCAGTGTAGACCCCGCATTCAGGATTCCAGTTGTAGCTGTTCTCCATGAAGTTCGCAGACCCCAGTAGGGCAGCTCCTTCATCGGCATGTCCTATCGTGTAAACCTTCCCATGAATCCCGAATTCGCCTAGATTGCGGAACTCCATATCTGGGGTCACTCGCTGGTGCTCTTTGAACCGAGAATACGTCCGGACGGTGAGACGGTCGCGGTGGTCTTTGATTTCGCTGAATAGGTTTTCCTGAAGCCGTTCCCACTCCCAGGGTTGTTTCGTATGCCGCGTTAACAATCGAACTTCGAACCCGTGTTCGAGAAGGCGACGAATCTGGGCGACGTACTCGTTGAAGGTGTCGTCATCGAACGGCGTCATTATTCGCAAGACCTTATTCTCGAAGTCGCGCTCCAAACCGAGGCTGAATAGTCGATCGGTCATTGACGTGTAAGATCGAAGTCCCGACGGACGGTGTTCGTGCCACCGACGCAGATGGGCACGTTCCTGGCCCAATCCACGCGAATCGCCCACATACGCATTCATTCGTTTCTCACCCAATGCTTCAGGATTGATGAGCGTGTACGTGAAATAGGTTGGTGCAACGTCACCATCGCGCAGTTTGGCAAACTCCTGTGCAACCATCCGTTCAGCAACGCCAGCAGGCGGTTCGACTTCGATCGTCACATCTGTGAGTGCATCGAGACGCTGTTTAACCGTCGAACACCTATCGATAAGATGTGCCATGTACTCGTCTCGGAGGTCTTCACCCACGATTGAGTCGGGAAGCGAAGTGAACTCTACTAATCCGTTCGGGGAGACTGTACACTCAACTCCGGGAATCGAGTTCAGTGCCTGGTGAATTTCGTACTCCGTCGCAGAGAGACGTCGAGTGATGAACACGAGATCGAATCTGGAATGTTCGGGATATTTATCAACGGTCGCGAGCACGTTTACGAGGAGCTCGCTCGCTGCTTCATTGAGATCATCATCGTCGAGAACCGCAGTTTTTTCAATTGAGGTATCTACCTCAGCGCGGGTGAGAGTTTGAGTATCGGAACCAACGAGAAGTGACCGAAGTTCGTCGTAGTGCGTTGAATAGTGTTCGCGCTGCTCAACGATTGCCTTCTCAAGGCCCTCTGAGTCGATGACAGTTTCGGATTCGCTTGCGAGTCCCGCTGCCACCGCTTCCACAGGAAAGTCTGTACTAGGAGTCTCGCCGACAACTCGTTTTGCGACATCAAGTAAACATCGTTCGTCCTCCACATTCAACAAGTGAGGGAGGACGTGGCCGTACGCATCTCGAACTGCCTGCATCGAAGATTTCTCGCGCTGTGCGGTAAGGGCAGACTCGATTCGTTCAAGGTTCGATTCGACGCTGTCGGAATAGATGGTGACGAATCCGAGTGCGCTGAGAACAGGAGTGAGAACGAGTGTATCCCACTCATCTGCGAGGAGGCTGTCGAATTCACGACGGCGGAGACTCTCCTCAATGTCGCTGCACGACCGAAGCACAACCTCGGCGTTATCGAGTCGAGTGACCGCGGTTGCCCGGATAAGCGGTTCAGGGTGTGCTGAAGTGAGAACCAACGTACCGAGAAGGGTGAGAGTGTTCCCAGAAACGAGCCCGAGTTCTTCGAGTAACCACTCGTGAAAGGCGGCCACATCCGCTGGCTCACGCTCGTCGTTCGTGTGCAACAGCTCTGCTCGAATGTGGGGTGAAAGGCGGTCGGAAACGCTGTCGGTAGCTGTGGTTGCGGCCAGTGCAGTATAGATACTCTGGGGTGAAAGCCCCCAAATACGCATTGGAGACCTCGTACTGAGGCGTTCACAAAGGGTAGTGATGTCTGTCTTAGTCATCGGTTCGTGATTCGAGGTGGAGATCGTTGGCTAGCAATTCTAGCAGTTCGTCTTTCTCGAATGATTCAGGGTCGTTCTGTTCGACACAGCCATACTGGTAGATACAGAACGGACACCCATTTTCACAGTTACACTTCGACCCTCCCGACAAGAAGGCGTCGCGCATGATGCGAATCGCTTGCTCGAATTTTTTACCGTCGTCCTGCGTCAGGAGGACGGTGATTCCGCTGCCGCCCTCGTCGGAATCGTACACCAACGTTCCGTCGTCTTCGATGGATTCCGGCACTTGCCGGACGCTCACGCCGCCGATGTACTGAAGGGCCACTCGGAGTCCGTGAGCGAACCCGTGCTCCAATTCCTTGTTATCGAACTGGACGCGAACTGCTTTGGTATTGAACCTTGTCGCGGGACGGACCGCGATGCTCTCCCTAGTCGGATGCTCGGGGTTGTTGGTGCAGCACGCAGAATCGCCAACTGTCGCGACGACGCCACTACAGCCTTCGACACCACACATCTCGAAAACGTTCGGTAGTGGGTCTGTTCCGCCGTCTTTGTAGGTGGCCAAGAATTTGGTCGTGGAGGCATGAATGGTGACATCTCCATATTCGAATCGTCCGTGGACGGTACCTTCCTCGTCAACGATGTCGTACGAGACAGATGGGTCGAAGGAGTCGCCTGCATCCGTCACCACGGGCGCGTACGTTCCTTGTACCTCCTGCGAACTCTGGTAGATGCTTGCTGGTTGCAATTGCTGGGCGTTCGGCGTCGACCCAAGTGGGAGGTCATGCTGATAAGCAATTATTCGCTCGGGCACTTTTGTCACTAATCGTTTCAGCCGCGTGCCACACGCAGTACAGTGAGAGGTGTCCGTATCGTATTCTTCAGCACACGTAGGACAGATGGCAGTATCTTCAACCGCCTCACTGAGACGAGCTGATTCAAGTGGTTCCCAGTATACGCGTGTTACGACGTAGGTTTCCCCGTCGTGTAGATAGGCGCTACCAGGATGGAGTTCCGAAAGGGCGATACGTCGATCTCGAGTCCCGTCATTGACGGTCTCGAAATCCTCGCCAATGAGTTGGTAATCAACTACATCGCCCACAGAGCGCAGACCAAATGCCGAGGGACTTTCCCGGCTCAGATACTTGCCGAAGTCCATCCCTTCGAGGCGCGTGAGGTAGTCGGATAACAGATTAATCCGGCGTCGAATCTGCTGTTTCTGCTCTTCCAATTCCTTTTTTTGCTTGAGGTCCCTCGATCGGCGAGTTTCACGACGGATGTCTGACCGTTCATCTTCTAATTCTATGAGGTCACTGTCAATGGCCGCCCACTGCGTGTCGTAGAGGTCGATAATGGTCTCTTCGAGACTCTTGTGGTCTGGTGTACCCGTCAGGACGCTTGCGATCACGTCATCGAACATGTCGAGAACGGGTTCGACTGTACCACTGCACTCAGGTCTGTTACACGAACCGTTGTAACCTTGGGCGTGTTTGCGACCACAAACGGAACACGACCCGAATGCAAGAATATCCGTCAACCACTGCTCGACGCTGCTGGGATTATCGTCAATGACTGAACGAAGTGCTTCGAGTGGTGCCTCCTCACCTGTATGTTGGACTTGTGTGTTAGAAGATGCCAACAATCCAGTGAAAGGCAGTACATCGTTGGGGCGTGGGTCGGTGCGTGGCGTTGGCGGTTCTTTACACACGACATAGTCGTCGAGACCCGTCTGGTCACGACGCCAAGGGAGCCAGTATGTCGAGGTGACCCAATCCAGGATAGCCCAGGTGAGCGATTGATGAAGGACTTCCCGGTTGACCTCGTTGAGAGGAACCTGTTGTGGGTCAGAAGCAATGAGTTCCTCAGGGTGTTCGTAGTAGTAGTAATCGATGGGATTTCGCTGACTCACTGAATGAATTAACGAATTTCCAGACGCACGACCCGCTCGACCTATCCGCTGGAGATAAGAGTTCGCGTTCGGTGGTGTCCCGTACAGGAGGAGAGTGTTGAGGTCACCGATGTCGACGCCGAGTTCCATTGCTGGACCGGAAGAAAGGAAGTGGGGGTAGCGACCCTGTCTGAATTGGTACTCCAACTTTCTGCGTTCCTCACGGTCGGTCTGACCGTAGTAGGCTCTCGCAAGCAACATCATCGGGTCACCTGTTGTCACCTGTTGTGCACGAAGAGAAAAATGTGGATGGGAGAAAATTGCCCGTTGCTTAAGGGGAATGGTGAACTCCACAACATCATTCGGGGCTTCGATCAGATCCATCGAGAGTGAAGTGATGAACACAGATTCACTTGGACTGTAATGGGCTGGCGTCTCGTCACCAACGACGGCACACTCGACTTTCTCCTCGTTTACGAGAACGTAACGACTCCCGTCGTCCTCGGTGCGGTTGACATACCCTTTTTCTATCAACAATTCAATATGATTCTGACCACCCTCGACTTCCTCGATGAGAGATGGTTCGTAGCGGTGATTTTGCGAGATGAGAGCCGAGAGAATCTCGCGTTCGCCGTCTGAAAGAGCACCGATATCATCGGTCAAACGGATGTCTACGAGTCCCTCATCCAGTAGTGGAGTACCCCGATATCGCTCACTATACTTACCTGGGAGAACCCTCGACACCATTTCCTCAACCAGGTATTCGTTTTCAGACTGATCATAACCAAGTAGGTTTTCGAAAATCTTTGGGGGGCGACCCGAGTCGCCAGCGAGATCTGCTTCGTACTGCCTAGCAGCCGATTTCCCACGTTCGATGACAGCTGAAAGCGGCGCCCATCCCGAATTATCGACTTCAGACCGCACGCTTTCAACAAACAACTGGTCGAAGAAGAATGATTCCTCGGGTTCGCGGAAGTTGCGTTCCAATTGTTTCATGTCAGCTTGGCTGTCAGCAAATGAGAGCAACTTGGTCTCTTCGAACGTCTCTGGATCACTTGGGTCGGCAAGGGAGCGTAACAAGTAACGGGCCGTCGTCACAGCTACGTTTGCTGGACTGCGGAGCATCGAGTCGTATCGCTTGCTCTTTGAGTACGTTTCTCGCCGATTCTCGTGGAAGCAGGGGAGTCCGCCAGGGAAATCGCTCGCATTTCTGATACGGCCGTTATCATCGACCATACTGAAATTCCTTGAGCCGTGTGCTCGAGTAGTCGTCTCCGTGTTTTCACACCCACAATCGTGTTGGCCGTGTGGAAGGAACCGTTGCTCACAGGAATCACATTCGGCTACCATTCGAATGTCGAAGAGAGCTGACCGCACGAACCGTCGGTTTCCACAACTACACGTCGCCGGTGGCCGGCCGAAGAAAACCTCGTCGCAAGATGTGTCGCTACAAACCCAGCCGAGAAACCGCTTTGGTGTCAGGTCTCCTTCACAGCCGTTAGCCGTGCACTCTTGCCCTTCAGGGTCTTCGTAAACGCTACCACACTCGGTGCAATACTGCACGTGGTCGTCTGATAAGGGTTCGAGCGCCGGTTCATGACACGACCGACACGTCGGTTCTTGAGCGTCAGATAGATTGATAGACTCACCGCACTCGGGATTCGAGCAAACGTGAGCGTCCATGGCATTATTGAGCACGAGCTGTGCGTCACAAGTGGGGCAATCGTGGACGTGGTCGAGCTTCTGTCGATGCCCACAGTCAGTACACTCGTAGAACGGCCGCCAGAAAACGCGCACCATCTCTGGGGTTTCACCTTCGATAGTCTCACACAAACATTCTTTTCGTTGGAAATACTCGAATCGGCCTTCCTCCGAGGTGACAGTATGAGGAGCGAGTCGCTCACAGTGAGGACAGAACCACGACTCCAGTGACTCTTCCCCACACAGGTTACACAAAGAGAGTTTCGTGACGAAGTGGTGATTGCACTCTGCACACGTCGATTGTGGTGTGTCGTACACCGTTCCACAGTTGATGCAGGTGTAGTACCCATCGAGTGGCCAACTGAACAGATGCGCGCGCCGTTCAAGGATGCCAGAAACCTCCCCTATCGTGATGAAGTTCGAGACGACAATTTCTGCCTGCGCTTCGGTCAGATTCGCCACTTCGATAAGTCGGTGCTGTAATTCGTCCGGCCGGAGTGGTTTCTCGCGCAACGCAGCGTAAATGCCGCGGACAAATTCTAGCGGGCCACCCGTTTCTTCGACAAGATGCTCGTAAAGCGCCTCGCTGATTACGTCATCATCTTCGCTTTCGACACCGGCAGCCTCGAGCGCTTGCGTGCCTCCCTCGTGTTCACCGTTGAAAACCGCTCTGCGAGTAAGTTTTTCATCCGTGTAAACCGAGGGGATGTCGAGGGGGAACGCAGCCTCAATCGTCCGCGCTTCTTCTTCGACCACGGCGATGTTTGGGTCGATGAACGGGTTGATGCGCTGGAAAACAGAGAGTTTATTCTCAACCGTCGCACTCGCTCCGACAATTGTGAGGTCGTCGTCACCCTCGCTTTCGTAGCCATTGAGTTCCTGTCGCTCTCGGATGTACCGACGCATCAAGGTGGACGTGAACGACCCGAAGAGTTCAGAGTACTCGTGGATCTCGTCAAACACGAAGTACTTCGGTTCGGCGACGAACCGTTGTTGCTCCTGGTCTTCGTTGATGTTGAACAGTCGGTAGTTGATCGTATCCGGATTGGTTAGCAGGATGTCCGCTGGTGACTCAATGATTGCCTCACGCGTGACTTTGATGAACTCGAACGAGAGGTCTGTGTCGTGGTCTTCGAGTGGTTCAACGACGAGCGAACCATCTGAGCGCTGTCGAACCGTCAGTGAAGAGTCGCACTCGCCACACGGACAGTCGAAGTATTGGAAGGTCGTCTGGAGATACGACAGTTCATCAGGGTCTCTTCGCTTGGTATCACCATCGAAGATTCCGACAGTGACATGATCGGCTGGTGGACGGTCATGGTTGAGCGTAAAGAGGTAGTCGATAAGGCGTTTCAACTGGTCTTGGGCGAGCGCCTTCGTTGGATACGTCAAGATACACTTGACACTGTTCGGGGGGTGCGCAGCGTGCTGTCCGGCTTTCGCCTCTAGGATGAACTGAAGGATGGGTATAAGCCACCCCTCGGTCTTCCCCCGTCCCGTACTCGCCGTCAATAATGTGTGGTGGTCTTCGAGAATGTTCTCTATCGAATCTTCCTGAAATTCGAACAGCGATCGAAAGCCCGCTTCCGTGAACGTCTCGATGATATCTTCGTGAAGATCGTGTGCTTTGGCATAGTCCTCCCACGATGTGTCACTCACTCGTGGCAGGTCAAGGACCTGTAGATAGGGGCCCTTGGTGCGGATGAATTCTGGAAGGTCGGCTTCCAACGATTCACCACTGGCACCGTGATACCGTGAGATGAGGTTCTTAGTAGCCCAGTGGGGTTGGGAACCTGCGTAGGTTTCGGCGTACGATTCTCGCATCGTGTTGGCGACGTCAAGTGGGTCGAATTCCATGATAAATTAGTGATTGTGATTATTCTGTTTGCTGTGATTCAGGGTCGTCCAGTTCGACGGGTGCTAACACCAAGTCATGTTGTTGTAAGAGTTCTCTGAGACCATCACGATTGAACGACCGTTGGTCATTGCGGACGTTACAACCGTATTGGTAGAGACACGACGGGCACCCGCTTTCACACTCACAGTCGAACTGGTCACGCATGAGTGAGATTGCTCGGTGGAACGAGCGATAGTCACTTCCAGACCGTTCGAAGAGTAGTCTCGCGACATCAGACCCGCCTTCTTCTGATTCAAAGATGTCGATGTCGTGCTCACCAACGTGTTCTGCGAGTTCTCGAATACTGACGCCCCCGAGATACTGTAGTGCGACTCGGATACCGTGAGCCAATGTGTGTGACAGTTTTTCGTCATTTAGACGAATGCGGATTCCCTGAGTATCGAATTGATAGCCAAGGCGAACGAGGACAGAGTCTGCACCTCGGCCATCGGGGAAGTGATCTGAGTCTGCGCTACACCGTCGCTGTTCGTCGGTATCGCGGTATATGACTCCCTGACAGTTTTCCTCGCCACAAACTTCGAACGGAGTGTCCCGAGCGTCGACTTCTCCGGATTTATACTTCATTCGGTATCTGGAGGTGTGGAGCAGTACCGAATAATCTCCAAGTGCAATCGTTCCAAGGGAGTTACCATTCGCAGTATTGACCTCGAACGTTCTGAGGGGGTCAAACGAGAGAATTGAGGTCTCTCGCTCCGCGTACGTATTCTGGACCTCTTGGTTTGGTTCACTATGCAGGTATCGTGCCTCGTCACCCTCGGCCGTCAGCTGGAGGTTATCGTGATATGCGTCGACCGTATCTAATACCGCGAGTTGGCGGCGTTTCAGGGGCGCCTCAGTTCCACAGTCACACTCGGTCGTTTCAAGGTTGTACGTGGAGAGACACGAGGGGCAGACAAGTTCATCTGCGAGGTGTCCTTCATCCATTGAGGCACTCACCAACTCACGGAGGTCGGACCCAGCTTTTTCGTCCAACCGGACGCGAGCAACGGTGTAGGTTTCTCCTGCGTGGAGATACGCTGCTCCTGGATGAAGTTCAGTGATTGCCATCTGCATCGCTCGGCCACTCCCACTGTCGCCAACCCGTTTGCGTTTGTATCCCTCTTCGACAAGAGTGAGTCCTGCGCTAGTTGCGACACTCCGCATCGAGAAGTCGTACTTACTCGCTCGAGATTCTCGAAGGAAATCGAAGTACGTCGTCCGCCCCAGCGTCGTGAGATACTCATCGAGCACCTGGATTCGCTCTTTAAGTCCACGGCGGTGGCTGATGAGACTTCCTCGGTCTTTTGACGATGCGGTTCGTTGTTCTCGACTCAATTGACGATCTTCCAGCCGTAACTGCTCTAAGTCCTCTTCGAGATCGTACCGGTAGTTACGATAGTGAGTGATGTACCGATTGGCAAACTGGTCGATCGCCTCGTCGACCAGGTGACCAAACTGCACAGCGGCGACTAATATATTCCCATCACAGTTTACTGACTCACACTGCTCTCGTTCGTCTGCAAGACCGTATCGGCGTTCACACTCCCTGCAATACCGGTATTCGAGCAGCGATTGCAGGTAATTTTCCAATTCTAATTCGTGGTCTGAAACCACCTCAGCGAGAACGGAAAGGCTCGAGTGGTCAAACTCGAGTGAGAGTGTCTCCGCCGAGAGCGACATCACGTGGGTGAGTTTACTGGCACCTGCACGTTCGCTCTCATGGCGACTGTGGAGGCGATGATATGTGTCTCCACCCTCGATGGACCGTGCTCGTCCATGGTGGCTGACCGACCATGGAATCGAGAAGTTCGCCGCGATGAAATCAAATATCGCCCACGAGAGCGACACACGCAGCACTTCTTCGTTATGTTCGTTGAGGGGGACTGGCGTTGGTTCTGCGGCGATGAGTTCGTCTGGGTGATCGTAGTAGTAGTAATCGATCGGGTTGCGCTGGCTCACCGAATGAACCATCGACGAGTGCGAACTCCGACCTGCTCGACCTACCCGCTGGAGGTAGGCGTTCATGTTCGGTGGCGTCCCGTACAGTAAAAGCGCATCGAGTGCTCCGATGTCGACACCGAGTTCCATCGTCGGTCCAGACGAAAGGTGGTGTGGGTAGTTCTCTTCGCGGAAGAGGAATTCCAGTTCACGGCGTTTGCGCTTATCGGTCGTTCCGAGATACTCCTCTGAGATGAGAATGCGCAACTGTGAGTATGCAACCCGGTGAGCACGCTGTGTGAACCGTGGGTGAGTAACTGCCGCGAGTTCTGCTATCGACGCATTCGACGGGACAGCACCGTTACTATCGAGGCCGAATTGATGGTGGAGCGTTGTGTAATACCGCTCGGTCGTCGGGTCGAATCGAATACTATCATCCGTTCCAGCTACGGTGACTTCCAGCGCTGCTGGGGCGAACGAGACGTAGTCTTCTGTGTTTCCGTAGGTGAGGAATCCGCGGTTGACGAGGGATTCGATAACGGTCGGTGCTGTCCGATCTGGACTCGGGTCGGTTAAGTTTTCGATGCGGTAGTCGTTCCCGTCCGCTACGAGTTGGCGAACGATGTCCCGTTCGTCAGGTGCCAATTCGTCGAGCCCCGGTGTAAACCGAACGTCGAGGAGTCCAACGGCAGAGAGGGGCGCATCTCGCTCGCCTAGACGTTGATTGTACGTGTGGGAAAGCGCCCGACGGATCAATCGGTCTCGGATGGCATCATTGTCATCCCATCGTTTTCGAGGTTGGTTCTTCAGCCGAGATTTCAACGAGAATTCGACGTTGCGAGCTACCCGTGGTGGCTCGAGTGTGTCATTGAGTGCTTCGATTGAGGCATCCGCATTCTCAAGTACGGCCTCGAAAGAGACCCAAGACTCGTCATCGATAGAGGTGGCGCCTGTTATCAGTAACTGGTCAAGGAGCGTTTCGACCTCTGGTTCCGAGAAGTCTCGACTGAGTTCCTTCATGTCGCGATGTGAATCTGCGAATGAGAGGAGTTTGGCTGCTTTGTGTCCCTCCTCATCGGCGACCGCACGCAAAAGATACTGGGAAGTGGTGACAGCGAGGTTGTTCGGACTCCGCATCAGTTCATCGAACCGACGGCCGATTTCGTAGCGTGCGTAGCGGTGACGGCACGCCACCGCCGTAGGTTGTGAACGCAACGAGTGGATCCATCCACGCGAGTCGAGTGTTTTGTACGCCTGATGCGATCCCGTTCGTGGACGCACGTTGGGGTCAACGCAGTCACATCCGCTGTCCCCAACAAATGCGGTGTCACATTCAAGGCAGTGGGAGTCGGTGATGATTTCGAAGAACCCACGCTGCACGAACGTCGATATCCCGCAATCACATTGGCGCGGAGTGGAGTTGAAATGTATTCGCTCGCATGAGTCATTCGTACAGACCCACGGAACGTACCGCGTCGACGAAAGCGAGGCAGAGCATTCAGTGCAGGTATCTGGGACATCATTGTTGTACGTCGCCCCGCATTCGATACAGTCTATCGGCCCTGAAGTAGTTGCTACGTCGAGAGCAGGGCTCTCACACCGACCGCAGATTTGTTCTGCTCGATGAGTCTTTTCACAGGTTGGGTTTATGCACGTAAACTCTGCGCTGGCCGTTCTGACCGTTCTCGATCCACAGTCGAGACACTCGTGGATCGTTGTGCGTTCTGTGTGGTGGCCACAGTCACGGCATTCGAAATACGGCTTGAACGTCACCCGAATCATCTGGGTCGTTTCATTGCGGGCGGTCTCACAGCGACGGCAGACGTGTTCCTCGTCGTGGCCAACCGACCCATGTTCAGTCGGGGTATATGGTTCGAGTTGGTGGCACGACGGACAGGACCAAGCCACTAGATACTCATCACTGCAATGGCGACAGTACGTCGACCGTGTCACGAACGAGAAACCACATGTTCGACACGAGTCCTGTGGTGACCGGTACACTGTCTCACAGGCTGCGCACGCGTAGAACCCATCGATTGGCCAAGAGAACACGTGGCTTCGATTCTCCAATAGCCCAGAGAACTCTCCGAGTGTACGCACGTTGGCGATGAGTCGGTCGGTTTTCTCGTCGTCGAGTTCGAACCTCTTCGACAGGCGGTTTTTGAGGTCCTTTCGAGTGCATGGTTCGTCGTAGAGTAACTGATGGACAAGCTGTACCACCTGAACTCCTTCGTCATCGGTTTCTCCTGTAAGGTGGTCGAACAATGCGTCGCTGACGAGCGTTTCGCGCCGATCTCGATCGAAACTCGTCGCGTCTGCCAACGTATAATCGAATGCATCCAACCCCGGTACGCTGTCATCTAAGGTAGCGGTCGCTTCCAGAATGCGATCGACAGAGATCGACTCCGTCGTGAACGCTGCCGGGACACGGGAAGGGGTGACAGCTGTGAGTTTCCGGGGTGATTCGCTCACTTGCGTGACGTCGACAGCACCACTGACCTTCTGGAACAGTTCGAGGTCGTTTTCAACGGTCGCACTGCTTGCAATGAGTTGAAGGTCGCTTGTTCCCCGGGAGTTCCGGAGCGATTGGATGCGCTTCATCAGCGTTGACGTGTAACTACCAAACAATCCATCGTAGGTGTGGACTTCGTCGAATACGAGAAATTCGGGTTCGTAAATGAATCGCTGATGTTCGTCTTCTGCGTTAATGTTGATGAGTCGGTAGTTGATTGTATCCGGGTTAGTCAGTATGATATCGACGCCGTTTTCGAGGATATCGTATTTCGTCAGTCGAAGGAAGTCCAGTGGAACGTCGTACGGCGTGTCATCCTCACAGCTCGCTTTTTCGGGGATGAGTTTGAAGCGGTCGACGGTGTTTCTGATACGGACGCCACCACCACAATCCTGGCATTTGCTAAGTTCGGGATTGAATCCAGGACATGCGAAATGTCGAAACGTAGCGTTGAGGTACCCCTCCGAGCCTGACTCGCCGACGTTTCGAGGCGTATCGCCGTCGTAGATGCCGACGGTAATGCGGTCTTGTGAGGGGAGTTGCTTGTTGATGAGGTAGAGATACTGCAAGAGACGTTTCAGTTGGTCTTGGGCAAGCGCCTTCGTTGGGTAAATGAGCGTAGCTTTGACACTCGTGTCGTCCCTGTTTTCTGCCTCTTTCAGTTCGAGAATGCGGTTGAGGATGGGGATGAGCCATGCTTCTGTTTTACCCCGACCCGTCGCAGCTGTGATGACTGTGTTGTCGCCAGAGAGGATGGCCTCAACACTGCGTTCCTGGAAGTCGTAGAGTCGCTCGAACCCGATTTTCGAAAATGCAATTCGTATACGGGGGTCGAGGCGTGTCGATTTGGCGAATTCCTCCCAGGATCGGCCACTCCAATTCGGAATGTCAAGCGCCTGGAGGTACGGACCGCGGATACCAGTGATGTCGTCTTCACCCTCTGCGAGGCGATTGGCGACACTCCTGGCTGCCCGGCCGCCACGACCAATGAAGTAGTCGTGGTAGGCAGCTTGCATTTGTTCTGCGCGAAAGACGGGGTCTTGCATGATTAGAGGCTCAGTTCAACGGCAGATTCGAGTTCGGGGACGTTCTTCATCTCGGTGAGCGAGTCAAGGGAAACGTCAGCAAGGGTAAGTCGCTTGGATTTGCTGAGTTTTTTGATATCTTCGATGGTGGATTTAGAGAGATTGTGTTTCGCCTGGAAGTCGTCGAAGCTCTGGAGTGATTGGTACTCCTCCCAGTTGCTGGTCGCGTTCCCCCACTGGTCGACGAAATTCGACGCGCTCCCACTTGGGTCCAGCAACTGGTTGCGGAGGAGCTTTTGCAAGTGTGTTAGGGTGCGGGCGAAGTCGGTGTTCTTCCCTCCGATGATTTTCTGCAGTTCCTCTGCAGCCGTGACCTTCGTCTTCCAACTCTTCGCCTCTTTCTCGAGTTGGTCTACGATAGTGTTCGTGACATCATCTACCTGCGTCTTCGCCGACTGAATCTTCGAAATCTGCGTCTTGACTTCTGGAGTTAATTCATCGGAATCGTACCCATCATCAGACGGGAGGGCTGCTTCCTCGGCGAACTCGCCGCTTTGTAAGTTCGTCAAGAGAGTGTCCTGGGTTACGGCTACTGCCTTCTTTGCCTGGGTAACCGCGGTCCGCACCATGGTTGGTGCAGACTCGTCGAACGCACCTTCGAGAACCGCGGTGTAGTACTGCAGGTCACTGAGCGAGGTGGCGAGGCTATCCAGTTCTCGATTGAGTTCGCGAATGTTTGTCCGTGCGACAGACACGTGAAATTGCGTGTTTTGTGCTTGCTTGTGCTCGCGTGCTTTGGTTTCGAGCGCTTCGATGGTTGTCGGTAGTGATTGGTTACTTGACATTTAAATGTCCTTTGTGATGGAGAGGATAGACTGGCGTTTCTTCTCGTACTCACTGAATTCAGAGAGTTGTTTGATACGGTGGTCGAGGTTTACTCCTTCTGCGTGGTCTTGATCTTGCAACTCGCAAATGAGCGAGTCGAACGCTTCGTAAATCTTCCAGGCCTCCTGTTCGTGCCGACTTCGAGCGTAGTCGTGGAGGTGGGAGACAAGTTCCACACCGGATGCATCTTCCATTTCTTGGAAGGTTTCGAGATCGGAGCGGAAGTCTGTAAGACGGACTTTTTCTGGGGATTCAGTAAGGATGTTGTAGGCTTCCTCGCAGCTCGCGCTGATGGGTACATCCATTGCCCCCGCACAGGTTCGTAGCGTCTCGAACCACTCGGCGAGTTGATCGACACGATGACTACTATCGAACCACCGCTCGACCGGCTTGAGGGCTGACTGGATGTGTGCGGCGTCTTCCTCGACCGTCAGACGGTCAAGTTCCTTCGCGTAGTCTGAGACCGCCTTCAACAACGTCGAGACTTTCGTTCTTGCCTGATTCCGTGTGGTTCCAATTTTGTAGGCGTCGGCTAGGTCACCGATGTCAATCATCATCGCGGCGTCGACGTACGCGACGTAGTTAGCTGCTACTTCCTGGCGTGCCGCAGATAAACGGTTGAAGTCGACGACGTTCGACTTGAGGAGGAAGAAACCCTCGATGAGGTCGGCGATATCGCTGGATCGCGTCGACAGATTGGTGAAGGCATGTCCGAACGCACTGTCTTTATTGAAGTGTTCGACAATCGGTTTCCCGTACGGTTGATTACTGTCGTACTCCTCGAACACGAGCTCCGAAGATAGCGTTTCATTTTCGATTTCCGCGCCCCGCCCCGCGTTGATGAGGAAGAATTGGGCGAGGATGAGCGTCTTCTCGATGGTGAGGTCACCAGGGAGGCACGATTCTACCTCCGCTCGCATGTCGTGCTTGAACTGAGCGACGTTTGTGTCTGCCCACGCGCGAAGTTGATCGAAGTTCGTCGTCTCCGGGTCGAACATGCCGAAAAGCCCATACTCGAGCATCGGGGTGTAGAGGTCTGCGTGGTCTGTGCCGTACTCGAGTTCGACATCGATAGTCGACTGTCGCTGTTGGTCTCCCTGGATGGACACTGGAATGGTGTTACCCTTGGCGTGGTAGATAGCGCCAGCAGACCGAGTTGACGCATTCGGATTGCTGAGACGTGTCGGGTCATGCCATCGCTCCAGTGCCGCAACAGCGCCAGCGTGGAGCGTGTCAGAGCTCGGGTAAGCCTCCCCACTTGTCACCCAGTCCTGGAACTCCTGGACCTTTCGCTGTTGCTCTCGCTGCTCCTCAGTGAGTTCTGTTTCGTCCACGACGACGACCTCCTCTTCATCGTCTTCGATCTCATCGTCAACCTCAACCTGCTCCTCTTCCTCGTTGAGGTCATAGTTGGGAGTCGGTGGATTCTTGATTTTGTCGATGATGTTGGTTCCTTTGCCCTTTTTAAATACCACGTAGTCTCCTTTGACATGAGCGACGCTGCTGTCGGGAAGGTCGATCCCGAACGTTTCGAAGATACCGACTTTGACCCCGATGCCACCATCGGTCGCACCGTCTTCGACAGGGACACCGTACCATCTACTGATGTCCTGATAGATTTGATCGTACTTCATGTCGATGGCGAAGGTTGGCGTGTCAACGAACGGATTTGTCTTCATCGCCTCGTACGGCAATAACGACGATTTGAGGCAGTGTTTCACCACACGGAGCAAGAGCAACCGAGGCGTTTTCCGTCCACCCTCATCGTTGAGTTGCCGGTACGCAACGTGGATGAAGTGTTCGTTGAATGGATAAAGGCCATCGAACGCTGCTTCCACTTCCTCTGGGACGCCACTCCCGCTAGAGTTGCGCTTTATCGCATCGAGATACGAGCGAGCGAGGGCAACCGACACGTCGTCGTCGAGGAAGTACGCTTCACCCTTTTCGTCGGTCATCGTGAGATACCCCTCACAGCGCCCACGCATGTACGTGGCAGCGTCTTCACGTGCGAACGCGTCGTTCAGGTTGTCCTGCTCCCAGCCAATCGTCCACCCGAGGACGATATCGAAGTTGCTGCTGCTAAGTTCGAAGATATGGTCTAAGAGTTGCTCCTTTAGAACACTGAACGTCGTGAGATCCTCACAGATGAGCACCGGGCGAATGCCACGTTCCAGGTACTTCTCAGAGTACTCCTGGAGTTGTTCTTTGAAGTTCCCGACAAGATTATCTGAGAGGTATTCGTGAGCCTGATTCTTCAGGGAAGGAAAGATGAGGTCTTGATTCTCCCGTAGCTTGTCGCCAAAACTCAATGTGAGGCGAAGTTCACGGTAGTCGTGTTTCGTCAGCAGTTGGAAATCGGGATTTTCATCGCGAGAGTCGAGTGCTCGTTGGTACTCCTCGATGTTCTTGGCGAAAATCTCCCGTAAATCTGTGTGGTCATCGCGCTTTTCGGTTAGTTCATGGAGTTCTTCGTCAGAGAGAAGGTCTGTAGGCCAGTACCCACGGAGGAGACCCACGATAGGGTCTGCCAAGTCGTGTGGGTTGCTCCCCTGGATGTTGCGGACGTTCTTGTCGATTCCCAGTGGTTCGGTGAGAATTTTGATGATCTGGTCGATCTGGGTTTGGCTTCGAGAAACGTGGAGGGCCTCGTAGTTCTCGACGCCGTCGTCTTCGTCCCCATAGCCGTTGATGCGGTATCGAAGCCACTCACAGAGTTGGCTCTTACCGGCGCCTGGTTCACCGCGGACGATGAAAATCCGGTTCGGATCATTCAGATTTGACCGAGTGATTGACTCTAATACGTGTTCCTGGGTGACGAAATCGCCAGAAACACCAATTGGCGTCAAGTTATCTGCGTAGATTCGGTCGATGTCGACGTGTGTTTCCTTGAACTGCTCTGGCGTCTTGTTCTTTGCGTGTGCTTCCGAGGTGATGAAGTGGTCGACTAACTCATCGTCCCAGTAGCGCGGTAAATCGTTGTCTGTCCGTGTATCGGATGCTGGTTGGCTCATTTGTGAATCACGACCTGATCAAGTGGATACTGGTATGCCGTTTCAGACGGGCGAGAATCAAGCGAGAAGTGTGTGACACTTTGTCGGTTCCCGCGGACGTTTTTCGAGAGGTCGGTTGGTGGCAACTTCACCTCGTTGCGTGCGTCACCGGGAGCAGAAAGTGTGAGCACACCGTCTGCTTCCATGTTGCGAAGTACGTCGGCGATAGCGGGATGAACTAGCGGCGTGCCTGTTCGTGCTTGGAAGACCGTGAACAGATTGTCGTTGACCCAGTTGAGTGCTCTGTAAAACTCACCGTCTTCGACTGATTCGCTGTAACTCGGTGTTTCATCTTCTTGCCTGGGCGCTACGAGGAGTGCATCGTGCAACAAAGCTCTGCAGGGGCTCAAGAGAATTCCATCATCGGTCTCTGAGATGAGACCCAGTTGTTCACACAGAGTGACCCACATGTTGATTTTCTCATCAGTCCACTCAAACTCGAATGGTGTCTCACGTTTCAGGAGGGTGCGAACCTCGTCGCGGTCGGAATCAATTACGCGCGTACCTGCACTCATCAGTGCTCGGTAGATCCCAGCAAAATGTGACTGCCGTCCCTCCTGTTGATTGCAATTGTAGAGAAGACGTGCTTCAAAGGGGAGATCATCGAACAGCTCGTCGTTAATCCGTTCGACAGTGTCTGTGACGTCACCGGTCGGGCTGTCGACGAGGTCTACCGCGCTCAGAAACCGAAGTGTGTCCTCGATGTGGTCTCTTTCCACCCCCTTGATCGACGGTCGGCCGAATTTCTTCGCCACCTCGGAAACGCTCGTCGTCTCCTGAAGTGAGTGGTAAATGTGTTTCAGTTCTGGTGCTCTCACCGAGATGTACCCAGTGAGGAGTTTGTCAGGCTTACTTTGCGATCGTGTGTATGTGCTCATTGGTGCTCTTCGTGACGGTAGCGGTACTGTTCTAGTCGGTCTGGCTCGAATTCCACCAGCTCTAACATATCTAACATGCGGTTGGCTACGCTCTGGGTGGGCCCACGCTCGGTCCACGAGCGAAGTGCTTCTCGGATGCGTTGTGAGAATCCCTCCAGCACGTTGTCGGCGTCCTCGCGGATGAGGTACTCAAGTGGATCCCATGCTGGACTGTCGGCAGGGATCTGTGTATAGTCGAACAACTCTGGGATGGACCCTGCTGGCAAACCAGCCTGTTTGTGATGGGCAGATACCTGGTGGTAATACAGATTCTGTGTCGTCGACAGCGGTAATCCTGTGTCGACGTGTTCTTCTAGAAATCCCTTCAAGAGACCCTCATAGTCAATGACTGTACTCTCGAACTCGTCGATGAACGACTTGCCTGGATTCCTTGTAATCCTGGGCATCTGTGGCCCATACGTGTCGGTGACGAGAACGTAGAGTGCCCCCTCGGGACGTTCTTGTAGCAATCGGCGAATGACATCTTGGTCGTCATACGGGCGAGACGTATCTTGGAGGTCACCAGTCAGCATCTCCTGACTGACGTAGTGCACTAGCGGAAAGTCGACGTTCGCCACACCGTGTTCTCGGAGATTCTCGTTGGTGACGAGATCGTAATCGACGAGTCGGAGTCCATTATCGTAGATTTCTGGATGCGCGACCCTTTCAAGGCCGAATGCTGCGAGAAGTGGCAATGACCGCAGTTGTGCGCGTGCTTGGGTGCCACCCTTTGCTAATTGTGGATCTCTGATTACGAGAAACGTATCTCTCGTGCCGCCGAAGTTTGGTAGTGTCGCCGTTCCCCCTTTCGTGGTGTCCGAGTTCATCCTGATTCGTATTCCTCCTTTCTTGGGGTGGGTTCGTCGCCCGCAGCATTCGCAAGTCCATAGCCTTCGCTGTGCTCAAATCGACCACCCTGGCAGATGAGCGCCGAATGCGACTGGTTAACAATTCCATTGTAACCGATATAAACTTGTTGGAAGGTTAACACATGCATAGATGTGGCTATCCGTTCCATGGTGCTGGCCACCTGGAAGCGGTTGATGCGAACATGAACCACTTCTCAGTCTACCACCATAAATTTGTCTCGTATGCAACACTTCTGTGTGTGTTGCATGAAAATGAAACAGAGAGGATCGCGGTTAGAACGAATGGGGTATTTTTTCAGAGAATTTTGGTCGTAATTGTCCCATTCGAGTGCGAAGATTGTAGTGACTGTTGCATGATTCCGGAACAGTAACGGTTCGTGGTCCCGTCTAAAGATGCATGCGCACCTACCTCGCCCCACTCGGGTTCGACAGTCGACGGGTTGTCAAACCTGTCTTGAGTCAGGGATTAGATGATAACGACCGAGTCATTCTACTTCAACCGATAGATGGGAGTGACCGCGGTCATGACGCCTTTTCCGACGTCAGAGATGTCCTGACACAAGTAGTACCAAGTCTCCAGTTAGAAACAGAGTATCTACCGTATACTGATTTTGTTGAAACAACACTCCATTGTGTAGATTTGATAAATGACGCAGAGGGCGAACTGATTGTTATTTTAGGTGGAGGTGCACGAGAACTACTCTTACCCCTGACAGTCGCAACGTTCAGTAATGACAACGAAGTCGATACAATCCTCCAAGTCGGAGATATCGATGGAAGTGTACGCCAGATTGCACGCCTGAATCTTAGAGGAAATGTCTCTCCTGCAGAAGAGATTCTTCTCGTGGATCTCGTCAATCTACCCACTCCGCTCTCTATCAGTGGGATTGCCAACGAGCTTGACAAGTCAAAGAGTACGATTGCACGCCACGTCAACAATTTAGAGAACGAGGGGTTTGTGAAGTCTAAGCAGGAAGGGAGAGAGAAAACTATCGAGATCACCGATAGCGGACGAGTCTATTTGCGGGGGAAAAAGAACACCAATTCTAATAACTGAAATGCATTTTTATATATATTTATATTACTAGAGGTAGTAATATCTGTGTGTCTGAGTTGACAAATTACACTCGCGAGCATCTATCCCAGAGATTCACCAGAGGTGGTGTGAATGTCTAACGACCCCCATCCAGATGTAACTCGTGTCGAAAATATGCGAACCCATCTCAAGTTTGACCCGTCAGTGTTCGATCTCGAAATCGCCTTACAGGTGCTGTCAAGTCCATCAGTCGATGCCCGAGTCGACATCCTCCAACTCCTCGCTGACGTCTCATCAAGCAACCCGTGGGATGTCATTGAAGCAGTCCCAACGTTGGAGATACTGTTAGAGGATGAGCCCGTAATCGTTCGTACAACCGTACTCAAGGTGCTGGCTGAACTCGCTGATTCATACCCGGGTGCGGTCGCACCGGCTACTCAATCGATTGCTCGCCATCTCGATCTTCATCTTGGCGACGACACCAATGGCGTGGCTGTGAAGTGTCTTGCCCGTATCGCGTCTGAGTGTCCAGATCAGGTGGCGGAAACCGTTCCGAAACTCGCCGTACTCCTCGATACTGCTGACAGCCAAGTTCAGCGAAATATCATCATCGCGCTGGTTCGAGTTGCGCGAACCCATCCCGAAGAAGTGAAACCGCTCGTTCCGACGTTCAGTGATCTCATCAACAGTGACGACGATGAACTAACAATCGGTGCGACGGCAGCACTCGGTGCCGTTGCAGCTTCGTACCCGAATGTTGGGCGAGATATTATTCCGAACCTCACAGCGCTTCTTGATGATGAGAACAACCGTGTCCGGAACAACGTCGCTGCACTGCTTAGTGAAATCTCCCAGAATCATCACGAGGAGATTGTCGGAGAAACACCTCGATTTATCCAACTCCTTGAAGACGATGACCCGCAGGTTCGATACAACGCAACATCCGTTCTGGCTCGGCTCGCGAAACATCATCCAGAAGCTGTGCGTCCGGCTGTTGGGCCGTTGATTAGCGTTCTCGGTGAAGAGTTCGAGTACACTCGGTCGAACGCATGTTGGGCACTCGGCTATCTCAAAGCAAACGCTGCGCGAAGTCATCTTGAATCGGTTGTTGAGCACGATTCAAGTGCAGAAGTCAGAGCGGGTGCAACATGGGCGCTCAAACAGGTGGAGTGAAGGGTTCGCCATCGATTGCCATCACGCCAGGCAGCCAACTAATTGGGTACCACAATAACCAATGAGAGTACATGATTGACGACGAGTTAGGAGACACTACCACGCTGAACGATCTCGAGTTCCCCGCCCCTCACGACCAATGTGTGGCTGCTGTGCTCGCCACAAGAGAGTACATCCACACACACGATGGGGCAACCAAAGCTGAGATACTGCAAGCGTTCGAACCCGAACAGAACCACCCACTCGGCCACAATGGCCTCAGCGCACGGCTAACGGGTCTCGTTCCGGAATTTCGAGACTGGTGGTGGCAAAAAACTGTAACGCAGGGATTGAACGTACTTCCAGACATCGAAGCGCCGCACGATGAGAATGGAGTATGGCGTCCAATCACTGAAGACGAAAGTTGATTCGAAAAACTAAAGCAATCATTTTCCATCCAAAATCCTCCAGTTTATTGGTTTCGCGAAAACAGTAAATCCGAATTCATTACGTCCGAAGAAATCACAAATTACGCCTTCTGTTGGGTCTCATAGAAAGCATCGAACCAGTCATAATCGTGGGCATCTATATAGGAAATCCAACCGTCAATCCAATATCGCCGCCAACTCTACCGTCTGGCAATAACATAGATTTTCGGATAGCCATGCCACATCGCAATTATAGCAAATATTATTTCTTTTGGTCACTCCACTCCCGCTCAGCTTCCGTTAGCGGGTATTTTCGCTCTGCTCCCTCTGCAACCGCCGCTTTCCCGTGCTTCGGACAGAGGTACCGCCCATCCTTCAGGTTGAACATTCTCGCGCCCTCACCGAAATCCTTTCTCGTCAGACCACATCCCTCGTGCTGGCACGCAAACATGCCTGGTTCGAACTCGACGGTGAATAGGTCGGGGCGTTCGAGCATCTCCAACTCGTCTCTCACCCGTTCCTCGTGAGCTTCGTACCACGGGAACACGTCTTCAGGCTCCACTTCCCCGGCGACGACGCGTTCTGCACGGGACGCGATACTTTCGTCGTAAGTCACTTCACCGCACGCCGAGCAGTCGTACTTGGTGAAACGACCGTCCTCGAACGTAGGGTCGTACCCTTCTTCGTCAAGGTATTCGCCACAGTTCGGGCATCGAGGCGTCCAGTTTTCTCCCATCTCTTTGACCAGGTTGGTTGATTCGTCCATACACCTCATTTGCCGGGGTGTATAATAAATGTCAATCAATCATATTTTGGTAGTGACATCGGATACGTCACTAATTTCTAATTCACGCGGAAACGTTGTAGGCAACGGCGTTTTCTACCTCCCATAGGTCAGCCGCCACAGACTCTTCATTCACTTCGTGACACACGAGAACGTAGAGTTCCGCCCAATTATCCAGCACTGATTTCAAGACGCGATACTGGCGCTCCTCAGCAAACCTGAGTTCACCGTTCGCTTCCGAGCGTATGAAGGTTCCTTGAACCTCGATCCCCCGATAGGCAGTCGCTCTGAACACCTCCGTATCTTCAATGGAGCCATCGTTCGACCCGGGTTGGATGATATGCCACGTATTCTCGCCCGCTGGGCGATACAGGAAAAGAACTGGCTGGCCCTCCATGCGGTGGGATCGTATTTCTGGACGTTCTGGTGATTCCGACCAAACCCTCCGTATTACCGAATGGTTGAAGAGTGCAGGTTCGTCTGCAATCGAATGTGGGTGTATCAAGAATCGCTTTACCACTGGGTCGAACGCTTCAGATGATCCACGTGCCTGTGTGATGGTGAGGTGGGTCTGACTCCGATGAACTGAAAATTGCCATGGCATCGACACGAATCTGTTCCCGTGGCGTGCCGTAGAAACGCTCAAAATCGACCCTGAAAAGGCTGCATTTAGACAGAAGGGCCGACCACCAATCAACGGGTTCGTCCTCGCGAGCGGTGTACAGGACGAACTCGAGATGTATTGTAAACACGATGGCGTTGGACCACTCGTAGACGCATTTGGGCCGGAGTTCGAGCGGCTCGCAAACCAGCTGGCTGGCCCGAATCGGCAGGGGACGCTGGGGCTCAACGAATTCAGACGAATCCGTGACCACAGGTATACGGACACCCTCGATTGTGACCGCGGAGATGGAAGCATTATCGAGGCCTACAGCGACTACGACGTTTCGAACCGAAAGCGAGTGATGCTCTTCAGTAACGATACCGGATTCATAGAGCGAGCACGAGACGCCGATCTGCTCGCCCATCACGTGGCCTTCCCATACGACTTACCTGAAACAACCGTTGGGTCGTGGCAAGCGTTCGAAAACACACTCTACGTGCTATCAGTCATTTTTGGTGTGATCAAACTGCCTGGGATGACGGTATTTGGGGTGTGGAATGGCAAGCAGAGTGGCCACTGGGAGTCAGAACAGGTCGTCGTCGAGTGTCAAAGTGAGAAGTTGGAAGCGCTCATCGAACGACATTTGAAGATACTCGAACGATACCAAGCCCTACAATAATTACACCACTTTCGGACCAATAACAACACTTCCAATAGCAGGGCAAAGGCCACGAAGGAGTTACCAAAATCATGTCCAAATTGAACCATCCAATGGAACTATCAGTCTGTGAATAAAAATAGAACGTATGCCAAACTTTCGATCAAATGCTGATCGAGATCGAGCTATTGCGGAATTGAGAGCGGCTGCGGTATGTCTCACCCCTCAACAGTTTGATCAACTCGCTATTTACCTAATAGAGGAGTTAGACCATGGTGCCATTGTCAGTTTTCTATCCGAAAGTGATAATTGTAGTTGTGATATCAAAGTAAAAACCCCACATCCATTTATTTCAATCTCTTATGGCGTATTTTTAGAGCATATCGCTCCAAGTGAGGCACTATCTTCAGACACAATTAAGAGTGTACGCGAATGTATTTCCCAGCGAAACCTTGAATCAGCTCTCCTTATCACGACCGGTTCTATTACACCAAGCGCACAAGAAATTGCGACAAAAAATGGGTTCAGTCTTATAGCTGGAGACGATCTTGCAAAGCTCCTCCTTGAGCATGAAATTGGAGTGATAAAGCGTGGTGATACTGTGATCCCTGATTCCGACTTTTGGGAATTGTTCCAGGAGCCCGAACGAGAAACGACCATTCCAAGCATAGAGATTCCACAGGCTGATTCACTCGAAAGCCTCCACAAAGTGCTTCTAGCAATAGATGCTGGCAATCATCTTAAATCCGAGATTGCGGAGGCAGTTACGGAACTCGCTGAGGATACATTTGACCCTCGCCAAGCAGATTATTACGGAAATGCAGGATGGCTTCTCGGACTTGTACACAAAGAACGAGGTGCTTCTCGATGGGGGCTCACACGTATTGGACATACCTATCTTAATTATCTCAATACAGGAGAAGAGGAAAACGCTCGCCAGTTGCTCGCCCATCAGATACGGCAGATGGAGGTACTTCGACGTATACTCAGAGTTGTCCGAGCAGAACGATCAGTCACACGCGAGAAGGTGATTGAATTACTGCGAGTAGAGACTGAGCTGAGTGGAACAACGGTCCCACGCCGAACCCGGACTTTGATAAAGTGGCTGGACCGTCTCCCCGAAATTTCAGTTTCAGGTCGGGGAGATTCTCAGCGGATCCAGTACTGCGGCGAACAAGAATCTTCGCAAAGCGATGAATGGGCTGATTCCAGGCCGACCACTCAATTGACCATCGACGAAGTCGTTCCACCCACTTCTAAAAACGAAGAACCAACAGCTGATGGTGGCATTCTCACTGATATCCTGTCATCAATAAACCGCACGACAGATAAGTAATCAAGTTGTAGAAATCACTTCACAAGAGTTGTAATTCTCATCTATCCCTCACTCCCACACATTTTCATACTGACCAACTTCAACGTAATAGCCTGAATCGTTCACCACGGGCTGTGGGACCAGCCCATCGTCGAACGAGCTGAGCAGGGGTGAGCACAAGAAATGACTCGTGTGTATCCCGCAGGTCCATTTCCTTGAGCACCATCCCAATCTCTATTGTTTTCCCTAACCCCACTTCGTCGGCAAACAAGGTACCTGTCCCCATCCCATTGATCGATTGATGGGCGGCAGAGAGCTGATGCTCTAAGAGTTTGATCCTGTCTTGAATCTCCTCGAGTGCTATCAGTTCTTGTTGCCCTTGTTCGATAGCAAGTCGATGTCCAAGCAATGCCTGAAAGTGGGTGGGAGCCCTCTCATCGCCATCTATTCGATGTTCTTCGAGCGAGGGAGGTTCATCAATTGACCAGTTGATCGATGGGCCACCCTCCAATCGTTCCCGTGGTGACATTCCGATAATTCAGTCATTATACCAGTCAACTTAACAGTTGTTCCAAGTTGCTATGATGTGATTATTCCTATCATACTATGAGAATTCCGCAGTCTCTCGTATTATGAGGAAAAATACGATAAAATTTATCTGTATGGCTTGAAAATTTCATGACATATTGTCGCATTCAATAAGATGCCCGTTTCACCACTGTGAGATTTGCAGTGGACAGAGTGAATAGAGGCAGGTAGGACAAAGATATACACTCTCACAGAATGTATTTAATCTAACAAATTGTATCAGGGTTGGGGTGTGAAATGAAGGGAAATTCACTAATCAATGGACGAAGGCAGGTGAAAAGTTTAGATGGGGAATCACCAATATTCTGGGCCCCCATCGGGTCGCATATCGCGAGCATTGGATTGCTCGCAGGTAAATCACTAGAAAGCAAAGAATCAATCTGGGGGCTTTGAAGATGGCCATGACCACTTCCGTCCCTAAGCTCCTCTTTGAACCCACAATTGTACCGATTTCCGGGAACAAGGAGGTTCATATCGATCCTGGAATGCCGTGGCCCTCAACGTATCGTGGGTCACAGTATAGTATTGTCACCACTGGTGCAAACAAGGGGCATTTGCTCCAGTGGAGCCACTGTAATGAAATTCAGTTCTCGACTTCTCCACCAGAGGGGCTCGTCCAATCTCTACGAACGTTAGGGAAGTCAAACGGGGCTGGGACAGGTAGAATTCGCATTACTGCTGCTGGTGAAATCCTTACGAAAATTCATGCAGACCAGTATATTCACGCGCATCATGCTCAATTTGCAAACGGATACATCTCAGTGTATGTTGGAAAATTGAAGGGCACAATCGACTTTGCGGAAGTATCGACAAACCATATAAGTATTCACGAAGGGGAGATCGGAATCTGGGATCGGCTTCCTTTCAAACACGGGGAAACGTGGACTGTTAGTCCAGAAGGGTCATTATCCTGGAAATGGGGTCGGTTCCCGAATAAATTCGTATTTGAGTCTGCATTTGAGCATACAGAACTCATCGAAAAGTGCCTCGAATACCGACCCTCTGGTGGGCGTATTTATCTAACAGAGAATGGGCACGTGTGGTGTAATTTCTCTGCTACCAATGCCACTCCTCAAAAGCAAGCTGAAGTTGGCCGTCTACTGGGAGATTGGGACCGTTCAGCCTCACCGCTTCAACAACGCCTCGTGCTTCGTCGTCTCACTCATACAGCTTCCCAGGCTGAACCTGATGGATTGCTTCCAATCTATATTGGACATCTCAGCGATTTCGATGACGGGCTTGTCCCAAAACCCGTTGTCGATGACCCCACGTACTACTATTCAAGTTCACGTTCTGAAAGCGGCTGGTGAATTGCCATCCGGGTTTTGACGGTAAGACTGTACTATCTTAACTCTGGGCCACGGGTCTGAGCTTGATATTTTGACTTTCAACTCACCTTCAATTATTAAAAATCTGATACCCAAACGTTTGTTACATATCTCTCCAAATGTGAGCATGTGCCAGTCAGGCGTGCAAAATCAATCGACCGACTTTACGAGGAAATACGTGATTATGACCTCGTCCTTTCGACAGAAGCAGCGCTTACTCTCGCCTTAGACAGACGTCTCGACCATACACGTGTGGGTCGACTTGCTGCGACGCCCCGAAGCCATGCATCAGGTGAGCTAATTCCTGAAGATAGACGAAACCTCTTTTTCCACCTTCTTGAACACACAAACCTCTCATGGAAACAATCCAGCTACCTCCTTGAACAAGTGCTTCACAGTTGGGAGGAGACTGGAGATCCTGAATCAATCTCTGAGGAATCGCAATTTAGCAATCACCCCACAAAAGTCGTCGTTGATGAAGTCAGCTCTACCGATAGTAGCTACCGAGATCTGCATGAGTTTACACTGCCGGACAGTCTTGATGTCGTAGTAATAGGGAAGCAATTTTTGACAGAACTTGACAAGGGTATTCTGCCAGCAGAGTACGACACCATCTCTCCTTTCTCTGAAGAAATGATTCCACTCCCTGAATTCGAGGTCTTTCCATCAGCAACGGCGATTGTGGATACGCTCATCGAAAACATCGCACCAGACGAAGCAGAAGAGTTTGCAGTCGTCGTTGACCGGAGCAGTCCGTACTCCACGCTTATTGAATCCGCGTTTGATGCACACGACATCCCTTATTATGGAGGTCCCGGGTTCATCGATGAGCAATCTGTGCGAACATTCCTTCGTCTATTGAGATTTGGTTTTTCAAGATCCGGCCTTAGAGTCGCTGATATCCGACCAATTGCAACGGTACTTGGCTTTGAAATCGAAGCTACTCATGACGAAAAGCGAGTTCAAACGTTTGACCACACGGCAGTAAACGAATTCCAAAAATTCGTCGAATCGCTACCCGAGGGGACTTTCGAAACCGCCGTGAGTACTGTAGAAGACCGGTTAGGTCGGGGACTCCCAAAAATTAGGGCGGAGTTCCAACATCTCGACCTGCTCAAAGCGCAAGTCACACAAACTGCAATAAACAATCTTCAGTATTACCTCCAAAGTTTCGAAGTCCCTACGGAAGAAGGCGGAGAGGGAGTTCTTTTAGTCTCGGCCACAGCTGCGGCGTATGTCGATCGCCCAGTTGTTTTTTATATTGGATTGGGCCAAGGGTGGCAACACACTATCCCAAAAAAGCCCTGGGTTTCACGCCCAAATAAAGCCGCTGAAAACATCGAGAAATTCCAACTGCTCATTCAAAACGGAATTGAGCAACATTTCCTTGTCCAAGATACACGTGCGGGAGAGGAAGTGACGCCATGTCTCTACTTCCAAGAATTTGCCGATGAACCATTCGAATCATTTAGCGATCGACCACACACAGTCCGGGCAAGACCGAAATCTGAAGACTCGACTGGGTTTGAGTACCAACCCCTCGAAGAAGACATCGAACGAAAATCAATAGACTCGATTAGCCAATCAAAGCTTAATACGTTCGTCAACTGCCCGCGGGATTATTTATTCACACAACTTGTCGATGGTCCTCAATATTCCTATTTCCAAAAAGGCAATCTATTCCATGAGTTTGCTGAGTTCTATGTAAATCATCCATCGTTAGCAGAAAACAATCTCTGCGAAATCCGCAGCCACATTCTGGAGGAAATGAGGTTGTTCATCGACGAATATCGGTTACCCTTGATGGAAACCGAAATCGAGCATGGAACGCAAATCATAATCGACTATCTCAATGAAAATCCGCCCACGCAAGTTGAGTATCCCGGGTATATAAAACGCTTCAACGATAATCAGTTCGCCACAAAATATGATGTTGAGATCACCTCAACGATCACAGAACAGTGGTTTGAAAACGCTAGTTTAGGTGTCCATGGGATCGTCGATTTACTCGCTGAACCCCAGTGTCTTCTCGATTATAAAAGCGGCAAGTCAAAGACCCTCTCTTCTATTCTGAAAAACGCGCGCGTTGATGAAATAAGCGACACGCCAAACTTCCAGGTGGCATTATATCTAGCCAATCACCGCCAGCATTTCCCTGATGAGGAACTCTCCTTCTCATTCCTCTTTTTCCTCGGCACCCTCGATGATGCTGTCCGAGGGACCGTATCGATTGACGACATACTGGTAGATGTCCCGTATTATCCGGTTTCATTCTCAGAATTTGTTTCGAAGGACGAAGCGTACTCGAGCCTTGTTTCAGGAGTGAGTGAAACCAATGACCGGCGAAAAACGCTTGAGAAACTCGGTTATGGAGATTTTCAGCAATTCTTTTCCTCACGCCAGTTCCCTGACGTAGATAGTAAAGATGATCTTCTCGAAACCTCATTTGCAGCGGAATTCATAGCATTCTCACAAGCACGCGCCGGGGAGTACAAGTACGTCGAAAAGGGCTGCAACTCAGCGCTGAAAAAACTGTCTGATATCAAGTCACAAACACTTTTCAAACCCGACTTAGATGCCTTTGAATCGTTTTTGCAAACCCAACTGTCATCTCTCGAGGAGTACCGCGAAAGCCGATTCCCGGTCTGTGACCCAAATCCAGACCGCTTGAACAACCCAGATATGATCCTAACCAATGAGTGAAATATCGCCAAATCCACGACAGCAAGAACTGATAGATGCGACTGACGGTATCCATCTCGTCGACGCAGGCGCAGGAACTGGTAAAACATTCGCAATTACACATCGGTACGCGAATATTCTATCACAAGATAAGGTCGAACCCGCTGACGTGCTATTGTTCACGTTTACAAACAACGCAGCCGCTGAGATGAGAGAACGCATTGTCAACAACTGCGACTATAGTATGGCTGCGCTCCGAGACGCCCCGATTAGCACATTTCACGCCCACTGTCATCAGCTGTTGCTAGCACATGGATTCAATGCTCCGAATACACTGGGAATTGAGGACCATATTACGAGTTCTACACAACTTATCGAAGAAAGTGTGCTCGAGAAGAATCGCTTCCGCGAATTCATACAGCAATTCGCCGACAGTCATCCAGAATACCACGAACAGTTGCAAGTGCTCAACTCTCCTCTTTCGCTGTTAGACCTGATTGGTTCGCTCGCAGCGAAAGGAATCTATCCAGAACGTGAGGGCTGGTACCGACATGGAGAGGAGTATTTGGATGGGGATTTTGATGCTTTCCAGGAGCTGTTTATAGCTGCGAACGAGCCAAACCAAGGTGCGTCAGGGCCGACACAATCCGATCTTCGAGCCAAGCTCAGCGGTTGGGGAAAAAATTGCTATTTATCAGACGCACCAGCAGAATCCCAGGTTCGAGGAGATTGGGGGGACAAACAAATCGACGCAGAATTGGCAGAACAAGCATTTTTTGAGGACCGCAAAGCACTCAAGCAGTTCGTTCACGATGTCTACTTCCAATACATCGAATACGCTCTCAGCCAGAATTATCTCACTTTCTGGATGCTTTTGATGTTCACATATTCACTACTCTGTGAGGATCACACCCTCCGGGAGGATCTCCAACATGAGTACGTGATGATAGACGAGTTTCAAGACACCAACGAGATTCAATTCAAGCTGTCGTTGCTCTTTGCCAACCGGGACAATTTCTGTGTAGTTGGAGATTGGAAACAGAGCATTTACGGGTTCCAGTATGCCGCTGTCGAAAACATCCAGGAGTTTGAATCCAGGTTGACTCAGTACAAAGAGGAACTTAACAGTGATGCTGAGCGCATCTCTTTCCCAGTCACGCCTATCAATACGATCCCATTGAATCAAAATTATCGGTCATCACAATCTATCCTTGATTTCTCTGAACACGCCCTTACTCTTCCAGCATCGAGCGATGAGGATATTGGTGTGGCCGGAATTCAGGCAAAAATCACATCACTAGAGACAAATCTTTCATGGGATGAATCGTCAATTGAGGCGGTCACTTGTAGTGATGAGTTGGAGGGGGTACTCGAGAAAATTCAGTCGATCGTTGGAAACCCGGCGTATGCAGTGAAAGACGAAGGAGAGTGGAGGTCCCCAACATACCAGGACATCGCTGTTCTAACTCGAATTCGTCGCTTCGGAAGACAACTCCAGCACACGGCCACAGACTATAATATTCCAGTTGCGTATGAGGGTGGTCTCGAATTATTCGATACCGACCATGCCCTGCTACTCTTAGCCTGGTTACGCATTCTCGAAAGCCCAAACTCGAGGCGGGGATGGGCGGTTGTCCTCGAACAAACAGGCTATAACCTCGATGAAATTCGCCATATCCTCGATACCGAATCGTATCCTGATGTGATGATCGAATTTCGAGAGGACTTGTTGGAGACCGAGTCGATTGGCGGGCTCTGCCGTCGTGTATTCACGAAATACGGCCTTTCAGATGCCTACAGCGATACGTTGATCAGCGTCTTGGAGTCGATCAATTCGAGCACGTACCTCAATCGAGGTGAAATCATACACTTCATCGAACAAAGCCATGGAGAAGCAAGTACGCAAGAGGTCGATGATGACCCTGGTGGAAATAGTGTAACCGTCCAAACGATACACGCTGCGAAAGGCCTTGAACACCCTATTGTGATACTTGCAAATATCAATCAATCATCGTTCCCCCCTAGCGGTGGAGGTTCGGATTCGATTCGATTTGCTGAACCAATTGGGATTCGCCAATCAAAAATTGCATCCAGAGTACATGGCTCACCGCATGTCTACGGGAACTGGCGGTACGACATCCTCAATGGGTGCTTACAAACGGATTATGACGAAGAGCGCCGGTTGATGTACGTGGCAATGACCCGCGCAAAGTTCCATCTAATATTCTCAGCCAGCAAAAATCCAAGCCCCTTCTTCGAGAATTTGCCGGTTGACCCTGTAGAGATAACTGGAACGCCATCACCAATGGAGCCACCGGAAGAAGCATTCGAACCACTTTCAGTGACCATTCCAGAAACATCTCGGCCGGTCAGAAAGTCCGCTCATGATTTAATGGCTATGGTGAAGGGTGGTAGCAACGGGATGGGTCCAGAGTTTGGGACACAGGTACACGACTTTGCAGAAACCTTAGTGAAACACGGCAACGCAATCCCCACGAACTCTGATGAAGAACATGTCAAATCATTCCTCTATTCACTAACGGGTGAGCTTGTCGTCGAGAAACCCGTCTTCTTACCTGTTCACGTCAATGGAACAAGAGTAACGATCACAGGGACTGTAGATTTACTCCACATCCAGCAGGATTGTGTGGATATTATCGATTACAAAACAGACCGTGGGCGACACGCAGAAAATGAGTATAGAAAACAATTGAGTATCTACTATCACGTCATCAGTGATGTCTATCCTGAAAAAGAGATTACACCAACTATCTTCTACACAGAACTCGGTACTGAGGTGTCAATCGACCCACTCTCGAAATCAGAGATAGAAGCACTCGCCGCGAACACACTGTAACCTCGTCACCGATTTTGTTTTGAAATTATCTGTACCGATCCCATGATGCGTGAAGGTAGTTCCCACGTTTTTCACTAGGGTTGTTCGTCGCAACCACCTCGTTGACCTCACCACGATTTTCGCCATCGCTGTTGACCGAGCGGGTGGCCTTTACAATCTCAACATGGAATCCTTCGATTTCCTCGTATTTTTCCTTCATCGCCTCACTATTGCTGAGAATGACGTGTACGCCATTATTGTGCAGTTGCTCTGCAACCTCAATTACGCGTTCTTGTTCATCTTCTCCAAATTGACCCCCGCTGTAGGTTGTGAAGTATGCAGTATCACTCACCGGTGCATATGGAGGGTCAAAATACACGAGGTCCCCCTCAACTACTTCATCGAGAACATATGAGAAGTCTTCATTATGAATGGCTGAATCTGGTAATTGGTTTAATACTGTACTGGCACTTCGAATTTGTTCCGCTCGTACCCAGTCTGGATTCGATATATCGCCAATCGGGACATTGAACTCTCCTTTTTCGTTTTCTCGATACATCCCATTGAAGCAGGTTCGATTGAGATACAGAAGTAACGCCGCCTCTTCAAGCGTGTTTCGAGTCTCCTGTTGTTGCAGCCAATTAAACCGAGCCCGCTGCTGGTAAAAGTAATTCTTCTCATCACGAAATTCACCGTCGAGTTGATCATAGGTCGGACGCTTGAAATCCTTACATCGCTGAATCAACCGTTGGGGATTATTGCGAACTTGTCGATAGAAGTTCACAAGACTCCCGTTATAATCGTTTATTGTGCCACGGCGCGGTCTATGAGCGAAAAAAAGTGCCCCTCCGCCGAAAAATGGCTCGTGATAGGCATTGTTCTTTTTGTTGTAATCATTCGGAAATCGCGCATAGAGTTCGTCAATCAGTTGGCGTTTGCCTCCCGCCCATTTCAAAATTGGCTCCGCCATTGTCTATCCGTATATCGGTTCGTGGCCGGAGGTAAACTTTTCTGCGTAATATGTTCAATTTCATAGACGGTTCTCTTCACAAGAAAGGCTATTCTTTTAACCGAAGACGAGCAGAGTACACCAGTACGATGGTCGACCCCGTACTCAAATGGGCTGGTGGAAAACGACGCCTCCTCGATGAGATCTACGCTCACTTCCCTGAGGAGGATAGTTCTTCTGCGACTACCACGTATCATGAGCCCTTTTTCGGAGGTGGAGCCCTCTTTTTCGACTTAGAACCTACAGCAGCAACCATCAATGATACAAATTCTCGATTGATGAATTTCTATCGACAAATTCGTGATAATCCCGAGAAGGTCCTCAAACGCGCGTCTAAATTCAGAGACCCACATAAATCCCCTGACCCCGAGCGACCGTTCGCAGAGGAAGTCGAAGAAAAGCGGGATGCAAATTGGTACTACTATCAACAACGCCGGCTGTTCAATAACCCACCAGATGAGGAACCTTTCGATGAAATTGAGGAGGCTGCCATACTGTTGTACCTCAATCGAACCTGTTTCAATGGCCTTTATCGCGAAAATCGGGACGGTGAGTTTAATGTCCCAGTTGGAAGGTATTCCGAACCAAATTGGGAGCGAGCCGATTTGGTAAGAGAAGCAAGTAGAGTACTTCAGGAATCCACTGTCGAAATTTTTGATGAGAGTTTTGAATATGTCTTGGATGAAGCCACAGCGGGTGATCTCGTGTACTTTGACCCTCCGTACACACCAATGAGCACGACCGCAGAATTTACGGAGTATTCAAAGGAGGGCTTTGGCCAACGTGACCAAGCGACGCTGCTCTCCGTTGCACGTGAACTCCATGAGATGGATGCCTATGTTATTCTGAGCAATAGTGGAGTGATGGCTCCGCACTACGAAGATGAAGGGTTCACTGTCACAATCGAAGGTGCAAAGCGATACATCAATTCTGATGGCGAGAACCGGGGGGAAGTAGATGAGATTCTCGCCACGAACGTTCCTGAGATTGAAGCTCAACTTTCGCCATCATTGGCTCGATAATGCTTTCTGCCTTTGAGACAACCTCTTCCGAGAAATAGGCCCAGTCAGTGTTTTTTAGGTGGGTGCTGAAATTCTTCAGTCAGTCGGGCAGTGGGTGACGCTGCTGTCAGAAGAGTGGTGGTACACTGTGAGGATGGGGGCATGGCCACTCACGAATGCATATCAATGATGCAGTCCATAGAATTGCATACATGTCGAATCCACGAGTGAGTGCTTCCCTCTCTGAAGATGTCCAATTGTATCTTGACGGAGCAGTAGAGGCAGGAGTGTACACAAACACGGGTGACGTGATTCGCACTGCACTTCGGGAATACTTTGATTCACACTCAGATGTGGCAATGGAGAGTGCGATACAAATGTACACTGCTAAGCAAGCAGGTAATGAGGACGATGTTGACCTTATTCGTGCAGCAAGGTTGGCGAACTGTATGCCAGGGGAAATGCGTGACGAATTAGAACACCGTGATTTACTGAGGCCAGAAGATGCCTAGAACGTCAGCAGCGATACCCGAAGATCTGAATCGCCTATTGGAGGGGGCTGTCTTAACGAATAAATTCACGAGTAAAAGCAATGCGGTAGACCAAATATTAGATTCTCACTTTGCGACTAATGAGATGGTCCGCTTCGCTGCGGTGCTTGGTATCGCAACGCTTTCAGCGTCAGAGGAAACAGAAGTGACACTCTCGAAATCTGAATTAGTGCGGTTAGCCGACCTGAATGATCCGATTCTGCAAAAAGAATTGGCCGACCGACTTGGTGTTACATCGAAGCAAAGAGACGAAGCCGCTGAATCCGGCTCGATGTTGGGCGAGATTAGAAAATCTGTTTCGGATCTCCCAGAGTAGAGAATATTAGACCTTATAAGATAAGGTTGGGGCAATATAAGCATTTCCATCCCAATATGGAATGAGTGGGGAAACTATGTGCATATATTGTATGCAAAAATCCTGAAACGCCCGAATTCGGTGCTTCAGCGCCCCCTATGCACGAATCTAACCAAACTTTCAATTCGGTCGATGCCGAACAGACCCACCAATACATAGACTTTTAACCCCCAGAGTTGATGATTACTGTAAGGAGGTTTGCCCTCGACACGGCCCAAAACTGCGTATTTGGGCCGATTAGAACCATCTATGGTTTGGGTTGCTCAGGGCATACTCCGAATGCACGCATACTATGCAACAACTAATCCAGAACTTGGCGGCGGATACCTACTCTCCTTCAATGGACGAGGTACAGACACATGACTGACGACGATATCCCTGCCGACGCCGTCGAATTTGGGCTGCTCCCAACGCTAGGGCGACCGTTCCTTGCGCTCACGGATGAACACGAACAGCGGTTAGAGGCGATGACGAATGCCATCAAGATATTCGCAGCAGAGGAAGGTCAAGGTGGGTACCCACTCTACATGGTTTATGGGCCATACCGGGTCGGAAAATCTCAGTTTCTCTATGAGACATACAACCACGCGTGGGAAAAAGGGGTTCCTGCAGTCTTCATTGCACACCCTGGGCAAATGCTCGACCAATTCGACGCCGATGAGGAAGACTCACTGCCAATCTGGCTCGAAAAAGAGGGCCAAATTCAGTTAGAAGCAATGGTACGCCGGGACTTTGACACTCTCTCATGGGTCCCGGACGTTCCACAGAAAGAGCTCGAAGCATGGCTGAATGAGAATGTTCCAACCGAAGTCTCTGTCGTGGACATGGACCGCTGGGTCCTCATCATTGACGAAGTCGAACAGCATTTCCAGCGCCTCCGAAAAGCAGTCGGCGTCGAGGATGAAAACTCACTCCGCGTCATCAACGACAGCCTCACCGACGTCCTCTGCTTCTGGAGTTTCGGTCAACTGTCCGCATACGAATTCCAAGTGCAAGGAGATGCAGACCGAGGCCGCCAGGTGGACATCGAAATTCCACCAGTAACTGTTGAGGACGTTCGTAACCTCCTTCGAAAAGCAAGCCACGACGAATCGCTTGCATCGTTCATTTGGTGGGCAAGCCGCGGTCGTCCAGCTTGGGTTCACAAACTCATCACAGAACTCGACGGCGATGAGGCGAATGCACCCACGGAGTGGCTCGAGCGGTTGGCCCAAGACCCAATCGCTGAGGTAGACCTTGTCCGCCCTGTATGGACTGAAAACGTAGAAGCCTATGATGCGTCCATTCGCTCGGTGGCATTTCTACCGAATGGCTACCCAGACTGGGTCATCGCAGATGACACGGCAATCCCTGCTAAACGGATGGTGACGCTTCTGCATGAGCGCCTCCAGGATCTCGAGCCATTGGCGTCGAGCAACCCAGAAGCCCATGTGAAGATACAAGTGTGTCTCCGACGGGCAGTTCACGCTCTAGCAGATAGCAACGGACATCTCCCGTACTCGTGGTTACACGACCAGGAAGAGGCCATTGCCTTCCTCGAAATTGCCCAGAACATCTTGGCCTCTTTCGAGCCACACTCCAAGGAACGCACCATCGTCTTCGAAACGCTCGAAGTAGCCAAGAGCAAGCTGTCAAGCGCGTACGTGAGCGCCCTGCACAAGCTCGATGAGGATGATATTATCGAAACGGACGTGGAGGTAACGGCTCCTCGCATCGTCACTAACGCATTCCCACCGTTGGCGTTGAACCCACGTCGGCTCACCACCACCGATACAGACTCCCTTTATGAGTCGATGGGGCGCGGGCTTCGCGTTGAATCACACAACAGAGTTACCGTCGTCTTCTGCCCAACAAAAGCCGTCTTCGAAACGGAACTCGACATTCTTCGAAATGAACCAGATCTGGCCTCACCAAACGTGCTGTTCGTGCCCGAAGAAGTAGATGTCACCCTCGATGGCGTTCCGAAAGCCCTCTCGGATTTCGACGTGCTCAGTGTACGCCACCAGGACGCAGCGCGCTTATGGGATTTCGTCGTTCATCTTCAGGATTACGCCACGCAGAAAGGGCAAAACTCTGGCACTCTGGACGATAAAGCGATTTCTGCGCTTATAGAAGCAGAAAGTGACCACGAGATTGCAACAACCCTTCGCAGCCTCTACGAACAGCTAGCTGACCGGGTTGGAAAAGAAGCTGCTGAGGGTCTCTGGACGGACTATCACAGCCGGTTCGCCGGTCCAGCTGGCAACCAGCTAATTTGGGAACAAGACGCCATCACAACCGCTGAGTGGACAAACGCACCACTCCACGAACAACGGTTCATGACCGCATTCCTGTTCGCGTTCGGGGTGCTTCCCGACACAACACAGGAGTACAGTACAATCCCCAAGACTATCGAGGACGCGAAGACTGAATTCGATGAATTCAGCACATCGAATTTCTTGCACACGGAACTCGTTGGAAATGGGTTCAAAAATTCAGGAGACCTCTCAAAAGCACTGTCTCGACTCCATGGGCTGCATTACCGTGCTGACGGCTCCATTGCACCACCAGTCCAAAACGTTCTCAAATTCATGGCTGCCGTGGCCGATGCTTACGCAGATTCCACCGAGGCCCTCTTCGTAAAAGTAGACGATGACAATGCACGCGCTGGGAAGGGTGAGATTCCGATAATTCGGTCTGCCTCGGTCGAGTCAACAGAAGAGTTTTCCTGGCTACGTGCAGCTCTCGCCGCTACCTTAGTTCGAGACACTTCGTTCGTAAAAGAGAAATTGTCTGCAATCGCCACAAGTCTCGAAACTGACCGCAAAACGGTCGAAAAACAGATTCAGAGAATCGATGAGTTGAGTGCAGATCTGTCGCCCCCTGACGGTATTGAGGTTGGAACAGGTGTCGAGCTGACGCCTGCCTACCTCAATCGGATTGAGGAGAATCTACGTCAGATGCACGCTGCAGTTGAGAATGCTGCGATGCAGTGTGACGTCAATCCTGATTTCCGAGTGTCTGCGTATGGCTATCTCATCTTCGCACGGCGGTACGCCACTGTCATGGGCGAGGCAGTCGACAAACTCCCCTCGGCGCTGATCAAAGACGGTGATTTCACCGACATTCGAGGCCTGCGTGAAGCGTACAGCGACCTCGACAAGGCGGCCCGTTCCTTCGCAGACGTGAGTGAATACACCGACACACAAGCCGACCTCATCGAAGACGTTGAGGAGCTCGGGAAGTCGGTTCTCGATTTCGAAGGTACAGCAGGCACCGATAGAATCGCAATTCCGGATGATACAGGCGTCATCCCGGCCCTCACTGATAAGGCACGAAGTGACCGCCGTATCGTACAAAATTACCTCGACGACTTGGAGAACCTCATGACAGAACACCATGCGAAAGCCGAACAGAAAGCAGACCTCAAAAACGGGCTCGACGCGTTTATCGCTCGAGTCACCACACCGGAGGTGGAGCAATGAACACTGAGTACCCAGTGCTTGACTCGCTCGAGGACTATGCTGACGAAGCAAATGCTGATGGAAAGGAATATGATGCTCTTGCAGATCGTCTAGAGGACGTTATTCTGCAGTGGGAGGCCCTCGAAGCCGAGCCTCGTAATGCATTCATGAATGCCGTCTTTGGGATCAAAGTCGAAGCGGCGACAGCAACCAAACTCACGGACTACGAGCATATGGTTGGGAGTTTGGAAGTTGCGCTTGCAGATCCCGTTCGGGAAGCGGCCACTCAAGCTCTTAATGAGCTCTGCGGCACACTGAGCCTGTCGTTGACCAAAGACAACCGTCACACCATCGACAAGAACCTGAAAACCATGGAGGCAGACCAACTCCAAGAGGCCACTGCGACTTACAGTACCTGCGAAGAATCGCTTCGAAATAGCCCTGAAATCGTGCGTGAGTGCACGCGAGAGTATGTAAACGAGGCCTCAGCAAGTCGGGTCAGCAAATTACTTGAATACGAACAGTTGTCCACGCAGGTGAGCGAGTTGGTCGAGTGGTACGATACCATGTGTGCGCTCGAGAGTGCGTTCGACGATGTCGAGTGGGCACCTGCGGCGGCTTCGGGGATCAGCGAAACATATTCTTACTATAAGGGCTTCAACGCGAACTCATCAGAGGCGGACGCCGTACAGCTTCACGTCGAAACCATCGAGCAGAAACTAATGTCTATACCAACCGTCATTCATGCTGCTGCTGCTGTTCGCGAATCGCTTGCAGGTGCCTTCCAGGGGTCGATCGCGGAGCTGGAATCGGCCATCGGAGCGGTTGCGTCAAAATTAGGAGGAATCTCTGTTCCTCATTCTGCACTTGCTGGGGCACCCTCCCTCGAGTCGTTCAACGAGGAGCTACTTGCCGAATCAGAACAGCAGTCGTTGGTACTTGCGACGGATGGTTTGCCGTTCCGTGATGTAGTCGAGGCATACCTTGTTGGTACAGCGGTGGACGAGACGCGAACTGTCGACCAGTTAGGAGCAGAGCTTTCGACACTTGCCGATACCTACGACGAGTGGGTTGAGCAAACCTATGCACGCCTCTCACAGCACAAGAAAGCCGTCGAGACGGTCTCAGAGCAACTGACGGAAGCTCCTGCGTTCCACGAGAGCGAACCTGTCGATATGGGTAGTGTAGCAGACAACCCTGTCAGTGCATTAGACCAGCTGAAAGCGTTTGCTGAATGGGTCACTACCTTACAAGCAGCTCGTGGAGATTATGAGGACGACGCTGTGGGAGTTGTCGAAACATGGCTCCGCTTTGAGATGGGCGAACCCCTTTCGCTACGCAGACTACAATCTGACGGTCTCACTGACGAGTTCCTAGAGCTTGTGGGAGACATCACGTTCCAGAAGGAGGGGAAACTGGGTAATGTATAAGCCCGAGACACTCGCGCTGCGCGATACACTAGCAAATGCGGCAATCAAGCACGAGACGGAGCGACGTGGCTTCAATACTCGAAAAGGCGTCCCTGACGCCCTCGTATGGGTTGGTCCAGATATTGCGGGTGGCCACCACTGCGTCCCCGTGCTCTTCGAGCTCGAAAGCATCGGGGGGTATCATGCTGCGAAAGACGACGTCCAAAAATTTGCATCACGAAAAGACGACCAGAATCACCGATACCATCTCGCCTGGCCAACACAGACGCAATTCACAGGTGATCCGGTAACAATAAACATTCAGTATCAGATTCTGGCCGTTCCAAGCGCGAGTGTCACTGGCGAATATATTGCAACCGAGGAGTCGTTCTATGATGCAGTTGATACATGGGCGACCCGGCGGATGAAGGGTGCCAAGATACTGACGAGCATCAGCTCGTACTGTGGCATCGAGGTTATCTGGTGGCAATTGACGACTCGAGCCTTTGGGTTCAGCCTTGCCGTGTCAATTCCGATTATCTCGTCGAATGAAGCAAGCTTATCCTCGACAGAGGTAGCAAGGGTCATCGAGCAACGTGCACGCCCATCTGTAACGATGTTCGCCGTTATCGATGGTCGCCCGGTTCCGCGAGAAGAACTTCGAGTTTATCCTACAACTGTGAGATTCAATCAAATTCCGGGGAGTCACCAACTCTCCTGGACACCGACCCTAAAACAATGACCAATCAACAAGCCGTCATTCGAAGCTTACCAGGTACCCAATTCCAGAGAGGAAGTTCACTACACCTGGAATTCTCTCACAGTAAAGGTTGGATAGTCCTGAGAGATGGCTTCTATGCCGGTATGGTAAAGTGTCTAAAACACAGACAACAATACAGACGAAACTGCATGGGTCAATTCAGCTGTCAAACCCAGTTCTTGCACTCTCCACAGAGAACTCCCTTCAAAAAAGTGAGAGGTGCAGGCACTTGTGGTCCTCTGATGAGATTGTGGGAGCGAGAGCCGAATGAAGTTGGAGTTTGCCCATGACGTCCACTTTCAAGACACCTGCGTGGGTTGAACCGCGGGAGTATCAGCAAGAAGCAGTTCGTGCCTGGTTCAAACACAATGGCCAGGGCATGTACAACATGGCTACTGGTACGGGCAAGACGATCACCTCACTGTTGACCGCAGGGCAGGTAGCAGCGAACTTCGACCAGTTATTCCTCGTGATCGCTGTACCCTATCAACATCTGGTTGACCAATGGGCGGGCGATGTCCGCGAGTTTGGCGTTGAACCAGTTCTTGCGTATAAGTCTCGTCGCCAATGGCAGGGGACTCTGGAACGTCAGCTTGCTGCGTACCACGCTGGGGCACGAGATGCAGTCGTTGTTATTGTGACCCACGCAACGTTTGCGAGCAAGCCGTTCCAACGGCTGGTTGCGAGGATTCCGTCTCGGTCAGCAATGCTGATCGCTGATGAAGCGCATCATCTGGGTGCGCCTCATCTTCGTTCAGGATTGTCAGAGAGATTCAAGCAGCGATTGGCCCTCTCTGCCACCCCGGAACGGTGGTACGACGAAGAGGGAACAGAGGAACTGATGGAGTACTTTAGTGGAGTAGTCTATGAGTATGGCCTGCAGGCCGCAATCAAAAACGGTGCATTGTGTCCATACTACTATATCCCCCACATCGTTCAGCTGACGGCCGATGAAACGGAAGAATACCTCACACTGACGAGAACGATTGGTCGGCTCGCAAGTCGATTCAATGGAAATCTGTCCGATGCAGACCTGCAGGGAAACAGCTCGCTACAATTTGCGCTGTTCAAGCGGGCACGACTGGTGGGGACAGCAGAAAATAAACTCACTCGGCTGAACGAGCTTATCGACCAAATGGATTCAGTGGACCATACGCTCGTATACTGTGGGGATGGGTCTATCGGAAATGAAGAAACAGGCAAGATGAAACGCCACGTCGATGCAGCAGTCGATGAACTCCGAGCCAAAGGGTTGCGCGTAAATCGCTTCACTGCACGTGAAACCCAAGCCGACCGCGAAAAACTCCTTGAGGAGTTTCGACAAGGCGAATTGGAGGCATTAGTGGCGATTCGATGTTTAGACGAAGGTGTAGACGTGCCCGCCACCCGAACTGCGTTCATGCTCGCGAGTTCATCAAACCCACGTCAATTTGTCCAACGTCGTGGTCGGATTCTTCGCACCCATCCTGGGAAGGAGTTCGCCGTGATTCATGACTTTATCGCAGTGCCAGCTGGAGGTGGGAGCCTAACAGGCCTTGAAGGAGATGCATTCAACGCTGAGCGCTCACTTATCCGGAGCGAACTTGAGCGAGTTTCAACGTTCACCGAAGCGGCGATAAATCATCCCGATGCTGATGTTCCCGGAATTCCATCAGGCGAAGGCTCGTTGCGTGAACTCAAGCGGATGTATAATTTACGACACATGTGAGAACCGTTATCGGAATTCACTACAAATCAAATCCAACAACTCAACTTAAAAAAATCACCAACCATGACTGATACAATAGAAATCGATCCGAAAACTCGAACGCGAATTCGAGAGAAAATACTGGAGGCGGAAAAGAAGCAACTGCACCTCGATCGACCACACAATATCATCCCAGAGATAATGGAAATCATCGAAGCAGAAGTCGATGAAGTCGACTATGCATTCGATGGAGGGAGCGAATAATGGAGTTAATTTCCCTCCGGCTACAGAATTTCCGCCAATTTAAGGATGCGACTATCGACTTCTCGATTGAAGAGGGTAAGAGCGTCACGGTAATCCACGGCCCCAATGGCTCGGGGAAAACGACGCTATTGAATGCATTTCCGTGGATATTGTATGGTGCAATTGGCTTCGAGAATGGTATCGAGCATCTCCCAAATGAGGGTGTAGTCGCACAAACTGCGGTTGGAAACCGGATTCGAGTTGAGGGGACACTCTCGTTCACGCACGATGGGACTGAATTTCGAGCAACCCGGTGGGTAGAACTTCGCAAAGAAAAAGAAGGCGACCTGCACGGTGTGTTCGAAGACCAGGGGATTAGCTTGGCAGAAGAACAAGCGAATGGAGAGATGAGAGAGGTGAAGAACCCGGATACGCGTCTAAAGCAGATCCTCCCAGACCGGCTTCGAAGTCTCTTCTTCTTCGATGGAGAAGATATCGACGAGCTCGCTGGAGTAGACAACCAGGACCGAGTCCAGGAAGCAATTCAGAATATTATGGGCCTTACCATTCTTGAGCGGTCTATTCGTCATCTGCGAACCGTCGAGAGTGAATATGAGAGTCAAATGGAAGAGTTCGGGAGTGACGAGCTCAAGAAACTCCTTGCAGAAAAGCATGAATTAGAGGCCGATATCCGCGACCGGAAACGAGAGATCTCTGCAAAACGAGAGGCTAAAATCACGCTCGAGGGCGAAATTGGAGATATAAAGGCCCAACTCGAAGAGTTAGAGGAGAGTGCTGAACTCGAAGAGGACCGATCTGAGCTCGAAGCTCAGCGAGCGGAAATTGAGGAACAAATCGAGAAGATCAATGCCAATATTCGAGAAGAGATATCAGAATCTGCCTATCTTGAGTTTGGGATGCCGGCGATTCGGGCGACTGCCGAAGCAATTGATGAGCTTCGGGCGAAAGGAGATATCCCATCTGAGCTCAGCAATGAGTTTGTAGACCGGCTTCTCAACAAGGGAGAATGCATTTGTGACCGCCCGCTTGAGGCAGGTACAGACCCCTATACAGCAGTTGAAGGTTGGAAGTCTGAACTCAAAATAGAAGGCTTAGACCAAGCAGCAATTCACCTCATCTCCCAACTTGAACACATTGCTGTCGGTCGGTCGAAGCTGTTCGAAAAAATTGATACGCTAGTTGCAGAACGCGAAACACTAGAAGGGCAAGTTACGGAATTAACTGAGAAAATCGATGAGGTGAGCACAAAGCTTGAAGGGCTAGATGAAACCTCTGACAAAAATCGTGAAAGCCCAGCTGAGCTCGAGCGTACCCGTAAAGAGAAAGTAAAGCAGCTTGAGGATACGAAAGAGCAGATCATTCGACTCGACCAGCGTCTTCAAGATGATGAGGAGAAAATTGAGGATTTAGAAGCGGATATCGAAGCCGAAGAAGAGGAGAAAGGGAAGGCCCTTACGGCAAAACGCCGACGGGCCGCGGCAGTTGCTGTTAGAGAAGAGTTAGAGGCCAACTTCGTAGACCTGCAATCTACAGTTCGTGGATGGTCGGATAGACTGGTCAAAGAGACCTTTGCAGAGATCTCTCACAAGGATTTAGAAGCCGATATTTCAGAGGATTTCAAGCTCCTCATTCGGCAGAAAGTTGACGGGGCACTCGCTCCAGTTGACAAATCTACTGGTGAACGGCAAATTGCGAGTTTAGCCTTTATTGGAAGTCTTGTTTCAATTGCGCGTGAGCGCTATGAGACAAGCGATGATTCGCCGTATTTCAAAGGTGGCATTTACCCAGTGGTGATGGACTCACCTTTCGGGTCGTTAGACAAGACGCACCAAAAGCAGGTGGGTCGGTTGATGCCTCATCTGGCTGAGCAGGTGATTGTTTTCGCCACTGATTCTCAGTGGGATGGAGCGGTTGCCGAAGAGATGCAACCGTTCGTCGGCAAGCAGTATTGGTTGAATTATGATCGAGGACAAGGCGAGAAGAACTATCCACAGACGCATATTGAAAGTCAGCAGACTGCGGTTGCAGGTGGTGAATAAAAATGAGTGAATCAGCAAGTGCACGTGTAAATTACGAGAAGACACCGATCTATGAAACTCTCGTCGACGATTACGGGGTATTTGGGTCCTATGTGGACTTTTTCGTGTTCGCAGCAACACTTGGATTCAACAAGGGCAAAGTGGTGCGTGAAGGCTACGAAGGGGACAACGAGATGCTCTGGATGCACCTCCAGAAAAAAGACCTCTATCGTGTCGTCGCCGCATCGATTGCCTTCCAGGATACAAAGGACCCCGCAGCGCTTCTAAACCCGAAGAAGCAACTTCAGATTCTGGCTCAGTATGCAGCAGGTGGAGCACAGATCGCTGCTGAAGAGTTTGGGGATGTGACTGGTGACCCAACCGATGCGGTTGTCACCTACCTCCAGGCCAATCATCGAGATGAAGACCAAGAGGAAGATGAAACGATCCTCAGCGAGATCAAACTCGACTTCGAGAACAATAGTCCAGTCTAAGACAGAAAATTATGACGGTGACAATGGTCGCTACGTCACTCGATTGATACCATCATTCGAACAAAGAATCTGTGGGATATGTGCAATATATCAATACATATATGATGATATAGCATCAAGTCAATTCAAGCGATAGTCACATGGTACCACTTATCTAATCACCGAATCATACAGCGAAACTAACCTAACAATGACGCAAAACAAACTCTCTATCGGCGAAAAATGGTCTGAACACTATCGTGGCTTCCGATTACACGTCAACCAAAAAGAAGACGTTTGGTGGCAGGTCTACAATGGAACTGACCGACTCAAGTGCGAAGATTTCCCGAAGGAGATAGTTGAGGACTTGTTGGAAGTGCGGCCACTTGGCGGGCGAATCCATATAACAGAAACTGGACAGGTGCTCACCAAGCTCGAGGAGGAAGAATCTGACACTGAGGAATATACGGGTGTCTGGATTGGAGAGGTGGATCTGAGCGGGAAATTAGTCCCGGACGCTGACAAAAGCAAGGCAATCGAGATCCAACCAACTGGCCTCTCTGCTGGCGATTTATGGCCAAGCGTCTACGATGGGGCCCGATATTCATACAACGTGAACGGCCGCCTTTGGTGGCGTAATACTCAAACACGAAAGAACCATTCAGTCACCTCAACGCTCCCAGATAACATCTGGCGCCAGCTTCGGGTATACAAACCGGAGGGGGGGTCGTTCCGAGTAACACCCAATGGAGATGTGATCACGTTGATTCGCGACCCAGCACCACAACTCGTCCGCGAACAATTTGGGTCCCTTCCTCCAGTTGTCCGCAACATCATCAAACTTCGAAAAGAACGTGCCGACCTCTCAATGCTACCCGTATACATTGGTACGCTTGAGAACCCATCATTTAGCGTCGAAGAGCCACCCTCGCTCACCCGAGATCTTTCTCCAGAGGAGGAACAGGCACTCGAAGATTGGGCAGCAAGTCTAGGTTCAACAGACAAGACCTCCCCAGAGAACCACAAGGCAACACCAGATTCTGCCACGGAAGCGACAGACTCGCAAACAGAAGAGGAAGAACCCGCACCCGAATTTGATGATGACCCAATCGAATGGTTGCAGGAAGACCTCAAGAAAACCGAGGAGAGGATCACCGGTGGGGATAATTAATTTCGTCCCAACAGCAGTCCCACTGGCAAGCGGACAAGAAGTGACAATCGAGCCCGGAAAACCATGGCCATCTGCGTATCGAGGGTCAAAATACAGCCTTGATCAAAGTAGAAGGCATGGGCGTGGATACATTGTTCGGTGGTCCTATCGAGGCCTGAGGGCACACTGTGAGCCACCCCAGCATTTGGTAACAGCAATGCAGGCTGTTGGGAAAACCAATGGAACAGGAACCGGTGCGTTTCGCATTACTGCTGCGGGTGAAGTCTTAACAAAAGTCCACTCAGATGACTACGCTCACATTGAAGAGGCTCCGCATAAACGGGGTTGGATTCCGGTGTACATTGGCAAACTAGAGGGTCGGCTTGGGTTCAATAAAATTAACAATGACCCCGAGGTCCCACCAGCAGATGAAATTACTATCTGGGATGGGTTTACGTTCGGACACGGTGAGAGATGGGTAGTGAACGCCAATGGTGAGCTCATCTGGAAGCGCAAAAAGTACCGGTTCAAGTCCGCCTTTTCTCACGATGAACTAGTGGCACGGTACGAAGAGTATCGGCAGAGAGGAGGGCGATTATACATTAATGAGTACGGACATATCTTCGTGAATGCGCCTGCAGAAGAGGTCCCACCAGCAAAGCAAGATGAGGTACTTTCTACGTTCGAGACCTGGAAGAATCGTGCGAAGTCACAAGGAGATTCTACAGGCCTTCGGCTTGTGACGAGGCGTCTCAAAGCAACGTCTCCGAACAATGACCCAAAAAACGGTCATCTACCGCTATATATTGGCCATTTAGAGCAATTTGATGAGGGACTCATTCCTCGGCCGGTCGTGACTGATATGAATTATTACGTTGCTTGCAGCAAAAGTGCGAACAAGAGTGTTGCTTAATCAATTTCCATGACACGAAGATTTCCCCCTGGTGCTGTTGGATTACCCACGTATAAACCCCACTACGAGACGGTACTCTCTATTGTTAACGATGCAGAAACCCAGCTTACGTGGGATGAGTTTCGGGAACGGTGTCTTCAGGCTGTGACGAAGCCCAATTCTTCGGAACTCTATGGTGAGTCATGGAATCGACGGATGACCTCTGATATGGTAAGCTCAGGGTTCATCAGAAGAGAATCCCGAAAAACCGAAGGAGAAGACGGTGAACGAACTGAGCAATTCGTCTCGCTTTGGCCGACTGGATCTGCGTGGTTAGACGCTGAGCTTGACTTTGCGGATTTTATCTGGCAGTCACTGAAACGAGGGTGGGTCCTCGAAGCAAATGCGCCTGAAAAGATTGAGGCTATCGAACGGGTGCTTCATGCACTGATCCACGCCGAGAAACCATTAGGAAAATCAGATATCGAATACACGCTCCGTGAGGACTACAATTATTCCTTCAACAAGCTGGGTGTGCGAGGGTATCCTGAGTTGCTTGTTCTCCTTGGTGCAATAGAGAAGGATGATTCGACTGCCAAATACACTCCCACTGAAGCGGCTGAGACCTATCTCAACAAGTTCAGACAGGCAGACTTGTTCCGGATTTATGAACGCTGGATTCGGCGTGAAGGGGCAACAGGCGACCTCCCTAAGAGCTCGGTGAAACGTGACATGATGAAATACTACATGTACCGCGAGTCAGGTGGGATGGGAAAGCAGACAGCCTGGCTCAAACCCTTCTGGCGAGAATTTCTCTCAGCAGATGCACGGGAGGGCAATACAGTCCGACCTCAGCTCCAGCGCTCAGCTGATTATATGGAAGCCCGGACCAATCGTAAGGATCTCAGACGAGAGATAAAGCAGATCCATGGGATTGAAAGTCAGCTATTGAGTGGACTTTCAACAGACGTTCTGAAGCGAATTCGGGATGCCCCTGACCCAACTGAAGCGAACCGTATTAGAGTCTCCGCCGGGTCTGGGGTATCCCGTGCAGACCTTGAGACGCTTGTTGACGCTGGACGAGACCCTTACACGTTCCCTGATTCGTTCGAGTTGTTCGACTGGCAGGTTGAAGCAGTCTACCAGTGGTTCGCGAATTCGCGAACGCCGCCAACTCGGGGAATTGCGCAAGTTGTGACCGGGGCTGGAAAAACAGTCATGGCACTCGGAGCAATACGGGAGTGGTTAGTCTCTACTGAGGATGGCGTTGTGACGATAATTGTTCCGACGAAAGTATTGATGGACCAATGGCTCACAGAGCTCATTACGAAGCTCAATGTGCCAGTCGAGGACTTAGGGTGGGCCGGCGATGGAACTCGCGATGGATTCGAGAAGGGCCGCCGAATTGTTGTCAGTATCGTCAATACGGCAGTCAATGAAGACTACCTTGCAGAGTCGCTGAAGTCGGTGGGGGATCCCCCACATCTCTTGATCGCAGACGAATGTCATCGGTATACCGGTGATGTTTTCTCTAACATCTTTTCGTATCACCGAACTGCTTCGCTTGGCCTCTCGGCGACTCCAACATCAAATATTGGAATTGTCGAAAAAGATTGCTCTGAACAGTACTCTCCGGCGGATGAGCTGCTCATCAGTGAACTGGGAGACATCTACTATAATCTCACGTATGATGAAGCACTCAAACGGGGGCTGATTCCACCGTTCGAGGTGAATTATGTTGGGTTTGAACTTACCGACCGTGAGCGCCGGTTATACGACCAGTACACGAAGAAGATCTCGAATGCAATCAACGAGATCGACATGCTGTACGGAGATCGCCTCTACCAATTGAATGGAAATTTCCACCAGAAGCTCCAGACCTTGATGAACAGTGCTGATGGTCCAACGCCTGCTATTGCCGACTTCTTCGAATTCACTCAAGAGCGTCGGGACCTTGTTGCAGATTCTATCTACCGCCAATCGATTACGCTGAAATTGCTTCGAAATGCGGTCGAGTCCGGGAAGAAATCGATCGTGTTCCAAGAGCATATCGCGCAGTTAGAGCAATTGGTTGCGCCTCATGAGCGGCGAGACAGGAATCCTCGAACTGGAAAGCTAACTGAGGGGGCATCCGGTCGGCAAGAACAGTATGAGTTGTATGAAGACTTGAAACAGGTGGACTTAGCGATTGAAGAGCTGTTTAGCGAGTCTAAATTTTGGCCTGCAATGTATCACTCAGGTCATTCTCGAGATGCCTGGAACGATTATGCGATGGAGTGGTTCCGTGCAGACGGATTTGCAAACGTAATGCTCAGTGTCAAAGCTCTCGTCGAGGGAGTCGACGTCCCAAGTGCTGATGTGGGCATTATTCGGGTTTCGAACAGCAGCTTACGCCAGCGAATCCAAACGTTTGGCCGTGTGCTCCGTACAGGATCTGATGAGGGAAAGACGTCTCAATTGTACGTGCTCTATGCCCGTGATACCATAGATGAGCGGCTTTTCAAGGAGTATGACTGGGATGAACAGCTTGCGAACGCAGAAGTTCATCACTACTATTGGGATGCTGGAGACTCCATGTTGGAAGGAGAACTTGTTCTGACTGATGACCCACTGCCAACAAGCGATGACTTCGAGGTAACAATTCCAGACCCTACAGAGCTAGAGATGGGCGACCCCTATCCAGGGCCGCGTGAAGGTTATCAGTTCAGCGTGGATGCGCAAGGCCGCCCGTTCAAAGAGCGGCAAAATCGCCGGGAGTTCATTACCAACCCGGAGATCGTTTCAGTTGCCGAATTCGTGTTAGAGCAGAAAGGTGGGGGGACAATAATCATCAACGAGGCGAATCATATGTTGACGGTGACACAAGGTGGACCAGTATTCTTAGGCGTAACGGAGGGACCAGATTCATTTGAATTCGAAGAGCAAAGCGGGAGTCTAACCGATGATGCACCCACGGAGCTCGACTTCTTCTAATTTGAGCGATCACATTTTCTACCCGCAGAAATCCATTGCGATTAATCGAGATTCGAAACGCGAGTTGAGAAACTTTCGAGTGTAGTATCTTGAGGAATTTTGATTTTAGTTCCCCGACTATGTTTTGTATGGGAACGAGTGCGGTCTTTAGTGCCACAAGCCCATCTTCGCACGAAGTAGCAGATGCCATTAGATCTCTCGACCAGGTAGAACCAGAACGATATTTAGTCAAGTGGGAAGGAGTGAGTTGGAAATTCAGTTCCACAACCTATGAGGTGACCAAGATCGGTTTTGAAGCTGGTGGTCGGCCGACCCTTGAAATCAAGAAAGGAAGAGGGGGAACCTATATTATCGATTCAAATCCGATGGGAAACCAAAAGTCAAATACAAACCCCCAGCTGGTTCGCCAAGAGAGGAACGATTAGTCGAGATCATCATATATGATACGCGTTTCAAGTGGCGGAATACGATTCTCTACCGATTCCCGTTCTGAGTAAAGGAGTCAGTTCAGCATCCTGAATGGGCTCAGCTGAGTGTATTGTTTTGAAGTGAGTTCTATCGCTTCATAGTGCTGTACTTTGAAAATCATGCTGTCCGTTCTTATTATTTCTTGATTGATGTGTTGTATGAGCGATGAAGCTGCGAAAGGTGTTTTTATGGGACTCGCGTGTGGAGATGCGCTCGGACGACCAGTCGAATTCGAATCAACAGACGAAATAGAGAGCGAATATGGCCGCCTCTCAGAGATGGAGGGGTTCGGCAGGTGGGGAAAGTCTCCTGGAACTCTCACTGACGACACTGACCAAGCTCTTTGTATTGCTTGGAGTCTCGTCGAATGTGGAACATTTGATCCAGAGGATATTGCGAATCGATTTGTGGAGTGGTATGAAACCGGTCCATTCGATGTTGGTATTCTCACCCAACGAGCGATCAAAGCAATTGCGCGAGGGAGGCCTTGGGACGTTTCCGGGCAAGCCATATGGGAAAATCAAAAGAAGGGAGCAATGCAGGAAACGGGAGTATAATGCGATGTGCCCCACTCGCGATTACGTATCGAGATAATAAGGACCGACTTGCAGAAGTCAGTCGACAATCCTCACTCATTACTCATGCAGATCCTCGATGCCAGGAGGGCTGTGCAATCTTGAATCTCACAATTGCTGGACTCTTGCGGGAGGAGAACTCACCACTTGAGACAGCGCTAGCTCAGGTCGAAGAGTCTGCGCCAGAAGAACTTATAGCCGCCCTCGAACCGATCGCAAATGGGAGAGAACCAGAGTCGCTGGAAACGACTGGATATGTCGTGACGACCTTACAGACAGCGTTGCATGATGCCTTGACAGCAAGGAGTGCTGAGCAAGCGATTATCACCTCAGTGAATAGAGGGGGCGATACGGACACAATTGGAGCGGTAACGGGAGCTGTTGCAGGGGCTAGATTCGGTGGTGATTCATTACCTAATCGATGGGTAAGGGAGATCACCGAAAGTGCGGAGATTGCCGAGATAGCTTCAAAGTTACACAGCTTGGCTCCCCTCTCAGAGGGCGTGTGACACTTTCTCGAATTATCGCAATCTTTCAGTCCACTTAAAGAGGTTAGGATAGTGAACGGTTTGTGCGGGCAAGTCAATATCCCCGGTGATTAAGTTTACCCTCGATATCGAATGAGCAATTCTTCCGTTGTGAGGATCAAAATGTGCTCGTCGTATCAAATCTGCCCGATGACCTGGAATCTGTTTTCACTGGGTTTGAGATACAGAATATTTCATAGTGGCTACGGTCAGGGAAGCGCTCCCAAATAAACGAAAAATAAAGTGGGTTGGTTTTGTCTATCGAATAATGACTCTCTCATCCAATGGAGATGGGTACCCTCTCCCATCTCTGTCTCGCCAACTCTCTTCGGAAGAAGTCAATATGGATTTGACAATGTGTGGTCTTCTCATCGAGCGAGCAGAAGAGCTCGTTCGTCTCTATGCAGAGCACGGAAACTGGAACGATGTCAAAGATGCGTGGTTCGAGGAGCGACTATCAAATCGAAGTACACGAGGGAGCTCACAGAAGATTTATCGAGTTCTTACATCGCGATTCAAAAATGCTCCTACGTCCCTTCCAAATCCCAGCGATCTACCAGCGATATTTGACAAGTGCAAAACGACACGCGACAAAGCACAGATCCTCTACTTCTACCTGGTCGCAGACGATTCGCTTGTTCGATACGTTGTACACGAATACGTGGCTCGTCTATCAGAGGAGCGAATCGAGAAACGTCGCCGTGAACTGCAGCGGAAAGCTCAGGTAATCTCGTTGGCACCAGAGGTCGGAAACGTTTGCCTGACTCTTCCAATATAGCCACTCAATGATTGGCCGAACTCGGAAGAGATGGAGTTCCAATATCCGTAATAAGGTCAATCCGATAGCATAGAGTATTACAACATTGTCTGCGGTAAGATTTTTCCAGACTGATAGTCATTTTAGAAAAATGCAATTTAAAATCGGCAAACCCTACCATCGACGCGATGACCTAGCTGCCTTAGGGGGATCGTGGGGAATGGGGATTATCACGGCAAAAGCCAACCCCTACGTCTTCATCATCACGGGAGAACGAGGCGAAGAATTCGGATATGAAGATGAATTCTTGCCAGATGGAACGTTTGTATACTCCGGACAGGGAGTCGAGGGGGATATGGACTGGCGGTATGTGAATCGTGCACGCGACCACCACGAATTAGACAAAGAGCTACACCTGTTCGAGAAAGCTGAAGATAGCTACATGGTTCGGTATCGCGGCCAATACGAGTATGACTTTCATCGGTTCACCCAATCCCCCGATAGGAACGGGAAGCTACGAAGAGCGATTCTCTTTCATCTGATTCCAGCAGGTGGCAATACAGTCACTCTCCCACAGAAATTCGAGAACTTATCGCTCGAAGAACTCTATGAAGAGGCGGTAAAAAATGCCCCCCATCACCAGGAAGGCAGAGAACCAGAAACACGAACAAAAGCAATAGCTGGTGTTGAGTACAATCGCTCAGAAATACCGAAACAGTTTGCGCTACGTGCAGCGAGTGGAGTTTGCCAAGGCTGTGAGAACGAAGCGCCCTTTTTGACACCGACAGGGGAACCGTTCCGGGAAGTTCACCACATTGATTTTCTTAGCGATGGGGGCGCAGACCATCCAGATAACGTCATTGCTGTCTGTCACAATTGTCATCGGTGAGTGCTGAAACCTTCTAAGTGGCTGGCCTTTGTGTGGGGCGTATGAACAAATTGGAGTGCGCAATTGCGCTCGCAACATAGAAGCACGCTGGTGATACCGACAAGGCCGGGGAGACGTACATCTGCCATCCACTGCGGGTAATGACCGAAACGGAGTCAGAAACAGAACGCATCGTTGCCGTACTCCACGACGTAGTCGAAGACACCGACTATACAATCGAAGCAATCGAGGAGACGTTTGGTTCCATGGTGCGGGCTGCGGTCGACGCTCTCACGAAACGAATGGGTGAGAACTACACCGAGTTCATCGAGCGTGTCGCTGAGAACCCCATCGCTCGACGAGTGAAGATTGCAGATCTTGAAAACAACATGGATTTGACGAGGTTATCCGAGGTCAACGATTCGGTTGTCGAAAACCAACGCAAATACCACGACGCGTGGGTGAAACTCAACCGTAATAAGAATGCTTACTAAGTGATTCGAAAATGTCCCTGGACGTTACACAAAGGACTCGTCGGCTGCTTGCTCGCAAGCCTGGGCAAACTGTCGACAGGCAGCTTTGAACTGGCTTCGATTACTCTCATCAGTCAGAGCCACAATCTGTATCTTCTGTTGGGTGTCGAACTTCTCACGGTCAATTGATGGGTGATCGATTGCCCCGAGCGCGTCATACCACTCCTCGAGTTCAGTTTCGCCCCACTCTGCGCCGTCAGCATCTGGGCTGGGTTGCCAGAAATCGATATGCCCACCCGAATTCAGCGTGAACATACCTTTGCTGCCACCGAGAACCTCCCATCGTGCGGTCACACTAACGTTTGCACTCCCACCGAAATCGTAGGCATCAGCCTCAGTCTGGATGAAGTCATAGATATCGCGCACTGCGGCTGCTTCAGCAGCTGAGAGAACCCCTGACCGTTCTTTCTCTCGGAGGTCATTCAACAAGTCTTCCTCATCGTGGGTCGGACGCGCGGTTGACCGCTTTGCACTTCGGGCTTCCTCTGTCTGCCCATGCAAGCGCGGGACGAATGCCTTCAAATTATCCTGTTCGTCAACGTACTGGGTAACTTCCACCGCGAGAACTTCCGTAGACGACATCTGTTCATTCAAAAATTCGACGACCCGCTTGAGTTCACTTGGGATTGCATCGGCGACAAAGAGGAGACGGATATTCCCCGACCGCAGATTCGTTTGTACCTGCTCCCAGAAACCATCAGTTTCCTCATCACCAGTCAATTCGGAGAGGAGCTGTTCTGGGACGGTGCCACGTTCTTCGCACGTCTCGATGAATCGGTCTTGAAGGTCAGACCCATTCCAGTAAATGGATGCATGAGCGACGTAGTCAAGCATCTGCCCCACCACTTCGCGGCGGATCCGTGTATCGTCGCTTCGCTTCACCTCTACGATCGTTGGGACACCTGCTTGGTCGACGAACAAATGGTCAGCCGACCAGCGATCGCCGCCGCCTTCCTTGTCCGGAACCGCTGCCTCCCTCGCGACTAACGCCCACCGACGAGCGTCATCAGTGGTCATCTGGTCGCCAGCGAGTAACCGTGGAAAGTCTGCTAGACTTTCCTGAAGGATGCGTTCACTGTCGTATTGTTCTTCGGTCATCTCAATCAGCGAGTCGCCATCCATGAGATAGATCCCACCATCCATGGACACAGAATTCGTTGGATTGTTAATGAATCCCAATGGTTGAACTGTTCGAGTGAACACAGGGTGGGCATTCTATCCAATGGCTGGTTGTTGTGAGACCGAACTGGGTAACGAAATGCGAACTGTCATCCACCTATTTGTTCACGGCAGTCCAGAAGATGAGTTGACTCACCGGACTGGGAATATAATAAAGTTGCCAGAGAGTAATTGAAGAAGTATTGAATCGCACTGGGTAGACGATTAGTAAAGAACTGGGAACCAAGGTACATTTACAGGTGTTTGTTCCGTTTGTAGAGATAGTACGGCGAGAGGATGAGACTGAATAGCCCAAACGTGACGACGACAAGGATGCCCAGCCCGAGGTAATACCACTTGTTCGGATTCCACGATTGGCTCATGTGCCTCACGTATCGAGTGTCAAGGTAGAGACCAAATGGATACGCAAGGACAAGTGGGATTTGGATTAGCACGGACCGGAATCCAATGCCGACCACTGCAGTCAACGCTACGAGAAGGAAGTATGCTGGGAGTGCAACAACGAGGTGCCACCAATCATCTTTCATCGCTCGTCCATCCTCATTCGATATTGTTTTATTTGTGATTGAATTCACAAAATTCAGAACAGCATACAAGTATATAATTCAGATATATTGTATGATAACACTATACAAAATTCCAAACATCGAGTTACACCAGTAATGTCATAAGATACCGCCAAGTTATATCATAGATACTGTTTGTCAATATTACTTTAATATCTCTTGAATTTAACTTCAGACATGGCAACTCGGAGAAATTTCATGGCAATGACTTGGTTAGGAGTTGTTTTTGGGTTGACAGGCTGTACTAAATTAGCGACGAAAGGTGCGTTTAAAGGAGCAGCAAAAGGTTCTCAAGATCTGTTCGATGAGACACCAACACCGGCTCCAGAGCCACGACACGAGACAGTATTGATTTCAGAGTCATTTGAAACAGTGATTCCCCCACAATCCTCTCTTGGAATTAGTTTGATCAGAGAGGGCTCCTTTACCGACTCTGGATTCCAATCCCCAGAAACTACGAACGTTTCATATGAGTTTGAGGTAGTATCTGGCCCTTCAATTGATGTGATGCTTTTCGAAGACGAGGAACACCAGAGTTGGTTGGAAGGTTTCGATGCAAACTACAACAGAGAAGCGTCTGTCTTCAATCAAAAATCCGAGAAAGTTTTAGCGAGAGTGCCGAACACTGGATACATTCTTACATTTTACAATTCATCTGATGAATCTGTTCAAATTTCAGTTGTCCCCCCTTACGCGATTTGATGTAGGAGAATCGAAGAATGGCTGGCGACAAAAAGAAAGGACTTCCGTTAGTCTACTCCCACCACGCACCTCTGTCTGGGAACTCCGTGTTCGACCACCACGTCAACGCAATCGAACACCGCCCCTCGTACCAGTTCTTCTCCGCTGCCCTGAATCGCACCCGCTCACCCTCTTTGACCATCGCTTGGTTCGACTTCTTCCACACCGTGAACCGAATCCGACCTGTGTCGTCTTCAAGGAGGCCAACCTGCATTATCGCTGGATGTGATGGAACCCAAAGACGTTCGACCCGACCTTCAACCGTCACTTCCCCTCTCGGCACATCCCCAACCTTCGCAATGGGCACAATCCCACCCGGTCGCGTCCATTGCTTCTCGATGACTGCAACCGCTGCGCTCACCAACTCCTCGCCGCGCACCAACCGCTCGGCCAACTGTTTCGAGAGCACCGCCCGAGAGACACTACTTTTGACCATCCGATGGATGCGCGTCGCCTGCTGATTCACCGCCGCTAACTCCTCACGACTCAACCGCTCACGAGGATCAACCCGTCCCGGCTCCAACCGTCTATCGACGCTCGCCGCTCGCTTCTGGAACTCGACTCGCCGCGCTCTGCTCTGGTCGCTCACCATCCGCCGCGTCCGCGCCTCCCGGTCTGACTCCGGTCTATCATCCCACCGCGTCCGCGTCTTCGCAATCTCCCACTCTCTCGCCAACATGCGCTCCTCTGCTTCGAGCGTCAATCCCGACACCCCCGCATCCGGGTGGTTTGTATCCACCTTCGCCTGAATCTCCAACTCGACCGTGGGCCGCAGCTCAGGACGCTCCTCGACCACCTCGAAGCCATCCTCGTCAACCGCTGCAACGTCTAATTCATATGCCTGTTCGACCGAAGCTTCTTGTCCGAAAGTGCGTTTAGTACTCATTGGTTGCTCCAATTCTTGTTTGGTAGCCGCTCGAAGGCGCTCACTCGGCGTCTTCACTTTCACAGAACCACTGACTCTCCAGCCGTGGCTCTCAAAAGACACCTCAACCACCTGCGCGCTCGCTTCGCGCCTTCGCAAGCGACCATCGGGAGCGAAGCGAGCGCGCCTTTGAAACTACGCAACTAGCACCGCGCGCCAGCGTCACCCGGCGCAAGCGTCCAGTACGCAAGCCGCTTTCGCGTCCGTCGCGACGAGCGACCATAGGGAGCGAGCAAGACGCAACCGAAAGCGCGCTTGGTGCTGGCGGCAAACCAGACGCCCGGAACGGCCGTAGGCCGCACGCCCGGAATGGTCGGTGCCGAGCGACTCGGTGCGAACGGCGAAAGATGAGCCGTGAGCACGCGCAGGTGAAACGCGGCGAGCGGGGCGTACCGTAGAGAACCACCGTTCAACCACTCTCGACGCTCAGTGACACAGTCGATATCCTGTCGGACGTAGAACGGACGAGGCCGTCTCGGTCACGGGGAGACTGCGTCGTCCGAGCTAACGGGCGGCGACGCCGCCCGTGAACGGCCGATGGCTTTCAGGAATCGTCGCCACGTCGTGGGCCGGAACGTCGGTTTCGGCGACGATTGGGTCGGCGGGCGGACGCTCGCCGACCCTCGACAGCGGGACCTCCTCCGGTGGGCCGTCTCCGAGTAGCCGCGTTCGCTCGGCGTGCAGCCGGCGCGACGCCGCGGGACGGCGCGAGAGCTCGCGGTCGGTCACACGACGCCCTCCGTGGGATTGGAGGCCTGAGGCCTCGCAAATCCGCGGACCCGCTCGACCGACAATCGATTACATTCAGTTACATATACGGCGGGAGCGCAATTAATACCGGCTACATAACCCCCCTATATTTTATTATGTGAGCGTTCTTGGTCCCCAGCACAGTAGAATGTTAACTCGTACCATGTTGATAAGAAGCACGGAACAAACCGAGGTCGCCTGATCGTGGAGTTCGAGGGCACGTTCATGACCGAGAACGCCGTCGCGGCCGCAGCCGAGCGGGGGCTCGAACGGGCCGCCGAACGCGCCGGCGCGACCGTCACAACGTGACTCGGCCGACGCACCGCCGGCCGCCGGTAACACATGCCCTTCCCACGAGCCATCGACCATGACGGACGAACCGAGCCCGACGACGGATCGAGACGCGACGGAGTCGACCGGGTTCGACGACGTGAGCGAAGACGAGCTCCGGGCGGCGTTCGAGGCGACCGACTACGTGGCCGACGACGACATCGTGACGACGGTACTGCTGGCGCTCCGCCTCGGTCGCCCGCTGCTGGTCGAAGGCGATCCCGGCTCGGGCAAGACGGAACTCGCGAAGGTGCTCGCCGCCGGCTTCGACGCGGAGCTCATCAGGCTCCAGTGTTACGAGGGGCTGACGGCCGAGAACGCGCTGTACGAGTGGAACTACACGAAGCAGCTGCTGACAATTCAGGCCGACGAGGGCGGCGTCGATGAGAGGAACTCGGTGTTCACCGAGGAGTACTTACTCGAGCGGCCGCTCCTCCGGGCGCTCTCCGGAAGCGGCGACCGCCCGCCGGTGCTGCTCATCGACGAGGTAGACCGGGCCGACGAGGAGTTCGAAGCGCTCCTCCTCGAGGTGTTATCAGACTTTCAGGTTTCGATCCCGGAGCTCGGGACGGTGCGGGCGGAGACCCCGCCGGCCGTCGTCATCACCTCGAACCGGACGCGCGCGCTCAGTGACGCACTCAAGCGACGGTGCCTGTTCCTCCACGCCAAACCGCCGAGCTTCGAGAAGGAGAAGTCGATCGTCGAGCGCAAGGTCCCGGAGTTGGACGGCGCGATCGCGGCCGAGCTGTGCGCCGTCACCCAGCGGCTCCGGCAGGAACCGCTCCGGAAGCGGCCGGGCGTCGCGGAGACGCTGGACTGGGCGCGGGCGATCGCGCACCTCCGGGTCGACGGCGGTTCGGAGCCGCTCTCGACGGCGGAGATCGAACACACGATCGGCTGTCTCCTGAAAGAGGTCGACGACGTGGAGCGGATCGACGAAACGTTGCTAGAGACGCTCGCGGAGACCGCCGAGCGAGCGCAAAAGGACGAGTAACGATGTTCCCGACCGACGGTGACGACGTGTCCGACGCGACCGGGATCCGCGACGAGGTGCTCGAGGCGCTCGTGGCGTTCGTCCGCGGGCTCCGACGGGCCGGCGTCGATGTCTCCGCGAACGCCGGTGTCGTCGGGGCGCAGGCGCTGGTCGAAGTCGGCTTCAACGACGAGGACCGCGCCCGGGCCGCGCTCCGGGCCACGCTCGTCACCCGCGCTGAGGACCTCGAGACGTTCGACAGGCTGTTCGGGGAGTTCTGGCGGCGGCTCTACGCCAATCTCGACGGCGAGACGGCGGCCGAGCCGCCCGACGACGCCCTTGACGGCGCCCTCGCCCCGCTCGGCGAGACCGCCGAGGCGACCGCGGCTGAGACGCGGTCGGGAGACGACTCGCGCGACGGCGATCTGCCGCTCGTGCGGAGCGCGATCGAGCCCGGGGCGTCTGACGAGGGCGAGGCGGACGGAACGACCGCGACGTACAGCCCCGCGGGACGCCCGGAGACGGTCACCGTCGACGTGCGTGCGCTCGCGGACGACAACCTGGACGCCGCAGTCGACCGGCTCGTCGGGTCGCTCGCGTCGCTTCGGGGCCGTCGCTGGCAGCGCGCGGGGACCGGCGAACGGGTGGATCCGCGCCGTGCCCTCCGCCGGAGCGTCGCCACCGGCGGGGCGGTCGTCTCGTTGCCCGAACGAGCCCGCCGCGAGACCGCGGTGCGGGTGGTCGTCCTCGCGGACGTCTCACAGTCGGTGCTCGACGTCGTCGACCGCGGATTCTTGCTGCGGTTCCTCCGGACGCTCACGGCGCGGGTCCGCTGGAGTCGAGCCTTCTTCTTCGACAGCGACGTGCGCGACGTGACGGCGGCGTTCGACGAGCCAACGACCGCCGACGCCGTGCAGGCGCTGGAGCGGGCGGAGACGAGCTGGGGCGGCGGCACGCGGATCGGTCACGCCGTCGGAACCGTCAGGCGAGAGCACTCGGAGGCCGTCGACCGGCGGACCGTCGTGCTCGTCGTCAGCGACGGGTTGGAGATGGGCGACGTGACGGACCTAGAGCACGAAATGACGCGGCTCGCGAGCCGCGCGCGGGCCGTCCTGTGGCTCAATCCGCTCGCCGCCACCCCGGGATACGAGCCGACGCCGACGGGAATGGCGGCAGCGCTCCCGTCTGTCGACGGTCTCTTCGCGTTCGTCGACTCGGAAGACGTCAACGAGACGGCGCGGCAACTGGAACGGTACGGGGTCGGCGGCCGGATCGGCCTGGAGTTCGATCCGCGCCGAGGACGGGAAACCACCCGACGCGACACGGAGACAGAACCATGACTCAGCGATCAACGAACGACCGGATCGAACAGAACGGGAGGTACCCCGCATGACAGCCGGCGACTGGAGCGTTCCCGAGACGGAAGTGATGGACGCCCTCGCCGAGGGACTCGACGAACGGAATGCGGTGCTGGCGCCCGTCGTCTCCGAACCCGCCCACGCGTGCTCGTTCCGGACCTATGAGATGTCTCACAGTGCGTTCCCGTGCGACGCGTCCCGGCCGGGAATCGTTGACCGAACCGTGGAGCGAGCGAGAGTGGGAGTTGAGACTGACCGGAAGCTCCACCTCGGGAAGAACAAGTAGCAGGAGACGACGGTGATCTATCGCCGGAAAGAAATTCCGAGCATAACGATCACCGGCAGTACTCGGTGTTCATGACGAATCGGGGGAGCGGACACCGCACCGAGTACGGCTGTAGGTGGGAACTCAAGAGTGGCTATAAGCTGAGCAAGTGATGCATGCCGCCACGACGTCGAAGAATTTCGGATTCTCGCATAGACACCCTGAAATCGTCCGCCTCATCCTCTGCCGTAACGCGACCGAACGAAGTTCCCGAATCTTTTTGATTGGTAGGTCCATGGTATTTGTCAACGTGGTACTGACGCCATGACGAGCCACTCCCATCGCCGACGCGACTGGGGTGGAGGAACACAGCAATGCCAGACATCACACTGACAGTAAACGAGCAACGACATGAACTGACTGTAGAGCCGCGAACGTTACTCGTGACGGCGCTGCGCGAGGAACTCGGCTACAAGGGAGCCAACGTCGGCTGCGAGACGGGCCGTTGTGGTGCCTGCACCATCCGCGAAGATGGGGACGCCATCAAGTCCTGCACGCGGTTGGCAGTGCAGGCCGACGGCGCGACCATCGAGACGGTCGAGGGCCTGGACGACGACGGCGACCTTGCCCCCATCCAGGAGCAGTTCCAGAAGCACCACGGCCTGCAGTGTGGGTACTGCACGCCGGGCATGCTGATGACCGCGGACACGTTCCTCGCGGACGCCGACGACCCGTCCCGCGAGGAGATTCGGGACGCCATCGAGGGAAACCTCTGTCGGTGTACAGGCTACCACAACATCGTTGACGCCATCGAGGCGACAGCCGCCCAACTGGGTGACCTGAAATGAGCGACGCGGAGGACACCGCCGAGCGCATCTTCGGGTCGCCGGTCGCGCGCCGCGAGGACGTCCCGCTGCTGAAAGGCGAGGGCGAATACACGGACGACATCGAACTCGAGGGAATGACTCACCTCGCTGTGCGGCGGTCGGACCATGCGCACGCCCGCATCGTCGACGTCGACACCAGCGCCGCCGAGGCGATGGACGGCGTCGTCGCCGTATTCACAGGCCAGGACGTCGAGGACAGCGGCGTCCCGAACGCCATCCCGACGGCCTGGGATTTGCCGAACCTCGTCCAACCGCAATACCGGATGCTCGCGGTCGACAAGGTGCGCCACGAGGGCGACGGCGTCGCGGCGGTCGTCGCGGAGACGCGCCACGTCGCCAGGGACGCCGTCGAGCGCATCGAGGTCGAGTACGAGAAACTCGACCACGCCACAAACCCACGCGAGGCCGTCGAGCGCGATGTGCCGGAGGTCCACGAGGCGGCCGAGAACAACGTCGGCTTCGACTTCGAACTCGGCGACGCCGACGCCGTCGACCAGGCGTTCGCGGACGCCGACCACACCGCCAGTGTCGACCTCCGCCTGCCGCGCATCATTCCGAACGCGATGGAGCCGCGGGCGGCGGTCGCCGACTGGGACGCGACCACCGAGGAGATGCGAATCTGGATGACCAGCCAGAACCCCCACCTCCACCGGATGCTGATGGCGGCGGCGACGCTGGGCATCCCGGAGAACAAACTCCAGGTCATCGCACCGGAGGTCGGTGGCGGCTTCGGGAGCAAGATCTACCACTACCCGGACGAGGCCATCACTGGGTGGGCGTCGATGCAGGTCGAGCGCCCCGTGAAGTGGCAGGCGACCCGCTCGGAGAGCTACAAGACGGACTGCCACGGCCGCGACCACGACACCACCGCCGAAATCGCCGTGGACGAAGACGGCACGGTGCGCGGGCTCCGCGTGGAGACGTACGCCGGCCTCGGCGCGCACCTCTCGCAGTTCGGCTCCGCGACGCCGTCGTACCTCTACACGACGGTACTCTCGGGCCAGTACACGATTCCGGCCATCCACAGTCGCGTCGTCGGTGCGTTCACGAACACGACCCCCGTGGACGCCTACCGCGGCGCGGGCCGCGCGGAAGGCATCTACGTGATTGAGCGTGCGATGGACGTCGCGGCGCGTGAACTCGACATGGACCCCGTCGAACTCCGGAAGCAGAACCTCGTACCGCCCGAGGACTTCCCCTACGAGTCCGCGGCAGCGCTGGTCTACGACAGCGGCGAGTACGAGCGCGGCATGGACACCGCGCTCGACCACGTCGACTACCAGGCACTCAGGGAGCGACAGGCAGAGCTCCGCGAGGAGGGCCGGTACATCGGCATCGGCGTCGCGAACTTCGTGGAGTCCGCGGGCCTGTCGCCGTCGGAGGCCGCGGGCAACCTCGGCTCGCAGGCCGGCGGCTGGGAGAGCGCCATCGTGCGCTTCGACTCCACGGGCACGGTCACGCTGTTTGTCGGAACGGCCGACCAGGGACAGGGCCACCGCACGACGTACGCCCAGATTGCCGCCGAGGAACTCGGCGTCTCGATGGACGACATCGAGGTCGTGGAGGGCGACACCGACCGCATCCCACAGGGAATGGGGACGTACGGCAGTCGGAGCGCGTCGGTCGGCGGCGGCGCCGTCGCGCGCGGCGCCCGCGAGGTCCGCGAGAAGGCGCGCCGCATCGCCGCCCACCAACTCGAGGCCAGCGTCGACGACATCGAGTTCGACGACGGCGAGTTCCACGTCGCGGGCGCGCCAGACCGATCGATGCACATCCAGGGGGTCGCCCACCAGGCGTACCTCGGCCATAACATGCCAGAGGACATGGACCCCGGGCTGGAAGTGACGAACTTCTACGACCCGGCGAACTTCACATTCCCGTTCGGGACGCACGTCGCCGTGGTGGAAGTCGACCCGGACACGGGCGAAATAGACATCCAGCAGTACGTCGGAGTCGACGACTGCGGCGAAATCATCAACCCGATGGTCGTCGAGGGGCAGGTCCACGGCGGCATCGCGCAGGGCATCGGCGCGGCGCTGTTCGAGGGCGCGTCCTACGACGACGACGGCAAGCTGGAGACGCGGCGCATGGACGAGTACGCCGTGCCGCACGCGACCCAGTTACCGGACTTCGAGACGGACAACACCGTCACGCCCAGCCCGCACAACCCCATCGGCGTGAAGGGCGTCGGCGAGTCCGCGACCATCGCCGGAACGCCGACGATGGTGGCGGCAGTGACGGACGCGCTGGAGCCGTTCGGCGTCGACCACCTCGACATGCCGGTAACTCCTGAGAAAGTCTGGCGCGCAATCGGAGGTGCGAAGTGATGTACACCGAGAACTTCGACTACTACCGCGCCGACAGCGTCGAGGACGCAATCGAACTGCTCGGCGAGCACGACGGCAGCGAACTGCTCGCGGGTGCACAGGGCATCCTGACGCGCATGAAGACCGGCGACGAGTCGCCGCCCGCACTCGTCGACATCGGGAACCTCGACGGCTTGTCCGCAATCGAGGCCAGCGACGGTGCGCTCTCGGTTGGCGCACTCGCGACGCACGCCGAGGTCGCCGACTCGAAGACCGTCGCGGACCACGCGGCCGCGCTCTCGGACGCCGCGGGCGAGGTCGGCGACCTGCAGGTGCGCAACGCCGGCACCGTCGGCGGCAACCTCGCACACGGCGACCCGCGCTCGGACCCGCCTGCGGCGGTGCTGGCGCTGGACGGCAGCCTCGTCGTCCAGGGCCCGGACGGCGAGCGCGAAATCCCCGCCACGGACCTCTTCGACGGCTCCTTCGAGACGTCCGTCGGCGAACGGGAGGTCGTGACCCGCCTCGAACTGCCCGTCGACGGTGACGCCGGGAGCGCGTACCACAAGTACCGCAACCCCCTCTCGGGATACGCGCTGGTGGGGGTTGCCGCGAGCGTGCGGCTGGACGGCGACACCGTCAGGGAGGCGCGCGTCGCCGCCACGGGTATCACCGACTGTCCATTCCGCCTGGAGGACGTCGAGGACGTCCTCGAGGACGAACCGATGGACGACGAACTGCTCACGACCGCCGGTGACGCGGCAAAGGCGGCCGTCGACGCCGATGACCTGCACTCGGACCCGCAGGCCTCGAGCGAATTCCGCGCGCACCTGCTGGGGGTGTACACCGAGCGGGTGTTGGCGGACGCCGTCGAGCGAGCGGAGTGACGGTCGGGAACGCACCGCCGGCCAGCGCGTCCCAGGTTCGCCCCGGGACGCACCGATATTTTGGTCGAGAGCCCGCGTTTCGGACGGCAAGGCGTGCCGTCAACCACGTATTGGATACTGGTTGGCGAGGCGTGGTATGAGCATCACCGCGGAAGACGTCGACCTCGTCGGCCACGACACTGTCTCGCCGTTTTCACGTACGAACATCACACGAGTACCCTCATGCGCGGTTGTGAATTCCGGCGATTCTGTCCGCAGCCCATTTTTGACGACGATATGAGGGTGTTCAGCAAATAGGGTCGTCAATCGATTATACTCACTCTCGTTGACTTGCACCGTTGTGTGGCCGTCCTGTTTCGCTTCAGCAATCGCTATACAACCAGAGTAGAATCCTCAAAAAATCTTTAGTTTAAGAACCCTATCACCCATCTAGCCATACTCATTTACTCATGCTGACTACGATCTCTGAATTCAGAGAAAGCCGACTTTTATCAGTTGCAAAGCATTTCACCATGTCCGTGGAGTCTACCAGCCATCTCACGAAATATTTCTGTGCGAGACAAATATATTAGTCACGAGCCCAAATCACCCAATATGCCCGAGCCAGACACTAACCCAGTGGCGGAGTTCGACCTTGCCGCCGAGTTCGCGGCCGAGTTGGCCGCAGCGCCGACCGACGAGCGTGTCTACCGGGTCGCCCTCCAGCTCTACGAACCGACACGCGTCGCGGGAGTTGCTGAACGGGCTGAGTGCTCACCCGATACTGCACGCCGGCATCTCACCCGGCTCGTCGATATCGGCGTCCTCGACCAGGTCAGCGACTCACCCGCAACCTACCAGCGGAACGAATCGTACTTCGAGTGGCGGAAACGCAGCCGACTCGAACAACTCTCGACGGATCAGCTCCAAACTCGACTCACAGAGCTAACCGCTCGTGAGCGAAAGTTCCGCGACCAGTATGGCGTCGACCGACCGGACGATGTCGACGCGTTCGACCACGCTGACTTCGATCAGATCGAAGACGTATGGTTAGACCTCAGCGAGTGGGAAACCGTGCGGCGCCGCATTCGCCGACTGGAAGACGTTCGTCAGCAGCGAACGGGTGACTTCCCATCGGAGGCCGCCTGACTGTGGGCGAGCCGGGAGACAGACAGCGAACCATCGACGCGGCAACGCTTCGCTATCTGGCACGGGTTCTCGCACAGCAATCGGAAGTGAGTGGGACATCACTCTTCCCAGCGAACAAGCAGGAAAGCCTCATTGTGCATCTCAGTCGTGACTACTATCCAACGGCAATGGCTGCCGTCTGGTTGGAGCTTCGCGTCTATACGAACGGGGAATTCCACGTCTCATATTTCGAACGGTATCGTGGGGACCAGCGCCGGTGTCGGTGGGACCGTCACGACCAACCACACAACAGTCGTGATCATTTCCATCCATTCCCGACTGCGAGTACAACCGGCGCTGAAGATCGTGAGTTCCCCCCAGATCTCACGACGGTGCTTCAAACGGTCGTCCTCCCATGGATTGAGGACCGCCTTGGAGAGGTCTGGCAAGAGTAAGGCAGGTCTCGACTGGCGGAATCGCTCCGAGACTGACCACGCTGCCAGCTTACCAGACTCGGCGATGGTAGTACAACGGAGATATCGGCCAATATGTTGAAATTCCAATTTGGATTGAAAAAGTAATGTAGCAGGGTAAATATTAACTGCTTGACTTTGTAATGAATTACCACATGGAGACCTTCCCCATTGCAGGTCGGCGATATTGACGACGAGGAGTTTCGGCAACGACGGGAGCGGTTAGGAGAGGATCGGCGGGACTGAACACGTCTCATCTGCTGAGAGTGGCGAGCACAGCGATTCATGCCGGTTCCCACTGTACGTTCTAGCAACCATGGTTCGGTGCTACATCTGTGAGTCACAGTGTGCCAGCGATGACGAGGTGTTCGTCTGTGAGCACTGTGGAATCACTTGTCACCGACACTGTATGGCGGAATACGACACTGACGTCTGTCCGAAGTGTGTTGGTGAGCCGATGATCGGAGCAATCGAATTCTAATAGCGCGATGGCGACGACTGCCGAACGTCCCGAAGATGACGAGACGTGTGCCTACTGCGGGTCGAGAATCTACGATCACGATCCCATCTGTGTTCGAGACTGCACCGATGACTGCGGCTCTCCCGCGTACTTCTGTAACTATGCGTGCCTCTCCGTGTACATCGACGAACACGACCTGACGACGGGCGACGCGTGCGAGTGGTCACCCGACAATAACGACTGCTGCTGAGTGGATTCACCTCAATAAAGACACGGATCAACATCGTGTCTGTCTCCGACTTTCAGGCCATTCCCAGAGCAGTACTGCCAGCCGACCAACTTTATACCCGTCGTGGACGAACGTCTCTACTGGTAAACCATGTCGACAGAGCGCTCCTCCGACGGCCTGCTCCGCATCGTCCTGATCGTCCTCGCTGTAATCGTCCTGTTTCCGATGCTGATGATGGTCTTCGCCGCCCCGATGATGGGGATGATGGGCTGGTGGTGGGGCGGCGGCACGGCCGGGGGCCTCTCGCCGCTGTGGGGCATCGGGATGATGCTCGTCTGGCTCGTCGTCCTCGTCGGCATCGGCTATCTCCTCTATCGCGGCCTCGTCAGTGGTGTCGGGTCGTCTCTGACCACTGACAGGGCGCTCGAGGAACTCCGAGTCGCGTACGCACGCGGCGACCTCTCCGACGAGGAGTTCGAGGAGCGGCGGGCGAAACTCACCCGCGAGGAGTTACAATAGGTTCCAAGATGTCCCCGACAGTACGGCGACGTGAGTTCCTCACTGCGCTCGGAGCCGGCCTCGCGAGTCTCTCGGGCTGTGTCGGCAATCTTCCAGGGAGCAGCGGCGGCGTTGATCGAACGATCTACGTTGGGGCGTACCACTGGGGCTTCATCATCGTCGACGAATCCGGCGAGGAACAGGACCGCATCAGTCTGCAGCGGAACGATGTTCTCCGTGTGGTCGCATTCAACACGCTCGCGAGTCAAGCCGTCCAGTCCCTTCCAGCATCGGTCCAAGACGCCCTACCCGACCACGAGGCGCTCGAAGAACGAAACGCGGAACGCATCCCGGCCCCGTCAGATGGCGACTTCCACGAACTGCTGGAAGAAGCGAACGAGCAGTACCCAGATCATAGCCTGGCAATCATGCCCTCCGGACAGATTCACATGGGCGGTGGCATGATGATGCGCCCAGTTGCACTTCCGCAAAATGCCACCAGACCCATCGTTCGTCAGCTAGGAGCGACGCAACGGGGCGATTACACGCTGAGTTGTCTGACCTACTGTGGCTATGGACACCCATACATGGAAATCGACGGTGGCATCGTCGTCACATAGGGATCCGTCGTAGATGTCACCGGGGCAATTGTCCGGGAACCAGCACGGTGAGCGAACTAGCTGGAGAGCTGTTGGGCTTGCTCGACCCACGACAACACTCGTGAGTCGCTGATACCCAGTCGCTCGGCGAGCGCGGCCGGATCCGCGGCTGCGAGCTGGCTCACCGTAGAAATCCCGGCGTCGTGGAGACGTTCCTTGTACGTCGGTCCGATGCCGTCGAGTCTCTGCAACGACTGTTCCTGGTCGGGTCCCTCTGGAACATCGCTCCCGTCGTGTGTATCCGTTCCTTTGGCCGATCTCACCGAACAACACAACGTGACGACACCGTTGCACGACCCTGTGGCGAAGATCACTCGCCTTGCGTCAATCTCGTTCGATCTGGATACGAATCCCGCCGCTCTTCGTTGTCCCTCTACTCGCCCAGCGTTCCCCCGTCCAGAAACCTCGTCGTCGGGAACGTGGGTCGATTCACCAAGTGGTCGTAATTCCTCTAAATCAGCGTAGTGGTCAGTCATCTCTTGTGGATGGCTTCCTTCGTCATGGTATTTCAACTTCAGGAGGTCTGCAACTGATTCGACACCTGGAAAAATCCACAACCAGAGTGAACCCGAGGCACTGCCGCCTACTCCAGAATGTCAAACACCTCGACCGCCTTGTACTCCTTCCCACGTTCTTTCCCGGTCACTTCCTCAATGAGGCCATCCGATTCGAGGTCGTCGACGACCTTGTAGGCAGTCCGACGTGAGACGTCGAGATACTCCACGAGGTCAGGCGCCGTAAAGTACGGATATTGGAGCAACTGCCGAGCGAATTTGTCCGTATTCGTGCTGCCTGGGTACTCTTTCTCGTAGCGTGCTTGGAGCTCACGGAGTCGGTGCGTCCGGTCGTACGACGTTTCGGCTTGACTTCGGAGTCCTTCGAGGAAGAACGTGAGCCACTCGTCCCACGCACCGTCCTCACTCACCGCACGCATCCGCTCGACGTACTCGACTTTGTGCCGATTGAAGTACGCGCTCGGGTAGATGTATGGACTTTCGAGGTACCCTTCGCTCGCCAAATACAGAATGATAAGGAGTCGACCGAGTCGACCGTTCCCATCCGAGAAGGGGTGAACGGTCTCGAAGAAATAGTGGATGATGCCGGCGTCGACGAGCGGATGGTACTGCCCACCCATCTGAATGTACGACTCAAGTGAGTGCATGAGTCCAGTGAGTCCCTCCGGAGTCGGTGGGACGAACGGACGCTGTCCTGGCTGTGGGCTCGTGAGATGAACCATATGGTCGCGGAAGTCACCGACAACGTCACCCTCGTTTCGGACATCCTCGAGCAGCATCGAATGGAGTTCTTTGATCAGCGAGAGCGTTATCGACGCTCCGCTCTCGACTCTCTCGAGTCCGTATGTGAGTGCAGTCTCGTAATTGAGGGCCTCTTTCAGGTCTTTCCCGATTGTCGTGCCAGCCCCGCCTGCAGGATGCTTTGTGTGGTACGCTTCGACGTCTTGATACGCGACGTCTGCCCCTTCGATACGTGCTGACTCGACGGCCTCGATACGTATGAGAGAGGTGTAGAGAACTGCGGAGAAATCAACTGTCGAGCTGATACCGTCGACACGACCGATTTGATACGCTGCAGCGGTCACCAAATCGTGTGTCTGTTCGGAGAGTTCGAGCTTCGGCTCCACTGGGAGCGGCTCCGGTGAATAGTATGGATTCGGATGATACGGGACGTATTTCCCCGGCGCACTATCTGGAAGCTCTTTCGTGGGCATCTCGATGATACCACTATCTGCGTCTATTGGTATAGTTGTTTTTATAGTGGGTATACGGAGGGGCTGTGCGAGCTCTATCGTGGACAAATATGCCCGAATAGTATACGTGCGAACGCTGGCACGAACTTTATGTATAGTTGATATATGAATGGGTATACTAATACCGGGGCTTCAGGGCTACTGTGTCACGGGATACCGAGCGGTTGAAGGCCTTATTCGAGTTACCCGTACTCGACTTCCCTGTGGACAGCTAAATCTCGTTGCGAGATATCGAAGTGATATATAAATCAACTCGCACCTACGCAACACGGTACCGCTCGAAGAAGGGGTGTCGATCAGGAATCATCGAGCAACGAGCGTGTCCGCTGGACGTAGCTGTTCGCATCCCAACTCCGAGCGGTGCTGATGTCGTCGAGGAGGGTGCGTGCGTCGTCGGGTGTCAACCGGCCCATTCGAACGAACACCGAGAGTAGCGTTGGGGTCGTCACGAGTCGCGTATCGGCCAGTGAGGCATGAATGAGCCCAAGCGAATTGAATTCATCACAGAGGAAGAGTGTGGCGTCGATCTCGTTCGCGAGTGTGACGGCAGCGTTCTCCCCATCATCGAGTGGGAACGCAGCATCGAGCGCTACTGAGTGAACCGTCAGCTCGGCAGTTCGATCAAGGACTGCGGTTGCGGCCTGTCCATGCTTATCATCGTATGAGGCAATCTCTTCGAGTTCTTCGATGACCGCGTTTGGGACGAACACAGCATAGCCATCGAGACAGAGCGAGAGCGGACTCGGATCGGAGTCCGAGACGATACCGAGGCTCACCAGAGCTGAAGTATCTGCGACTAATCCCGCCATCTATAGCTCAGCGATCTCGTCGACGAAGCCCTCGTCCAACTGCTGTTTCAACACCCGGGTGTTTGCCGCCTCTTTCGCGCCGACGAGGGCTTTGAGTTGCGCAAAGGTGATTTCGTCGTCGTAATAGGCGGCAGCAATCTCCTGGATGAGTTTGTCGTCGTGAGCGGCGTCTTGGAGGTACTCCCGAAGCGCGGTCACGAGCACGTCGGTTCGGTCCTCCCCGAGGACCGCGGCCAGTGCGTCAGCCCGGTCGATGAGCCGATGTGGAGCTCGAAACTGCACGCGCTTCTTATCGGTGCTCATTATGTGTACATTGTGAGCCAACGAACTTAGTCGTTTTCGTGTGTACGATGTGAGCCCAACTCCCTCCACGCACCACCCGTTCGGCCAACTGCTTCGAGAGTACCGCCCGAGAGACACTGCTTTTGACCATCCGATGAATGCGCGTCGCCTGCTGATTCACCGCCGCCAACTCCTCCCGGCTCACCCGCTCACGAGGGTCTGCCCGACCCGGCTCCAATCTTCTATCCACGAGCGACCCCAAGGAGCGAGCAAGACGCAACCGAAAGCGCGCTTGGTGCTGGCGGCAAACCAGATGCCCGGAACGGCCGCAGGCCGCACGCCCGGAATGGTCGGTGCCGAGCGATTCGGTGTGAACGGCGAAGAATGAGCCGTGAGCACGCAGAGGATAGACGCGGCGAGCGGGGTGGGCCATCAATCAGAACGGGCGTACAAAATGCCACCTGAAGTACCCTGTTCAAACGTGTTTCGCTGAGACAATGCTAGCCAAGAGCAAGGATACCACCCAAGCGGATTCCGATGTACAAGTTCCGATTAACAACTGCTGGTGAACCAGTCAGTTCGCTACCTGTATCGTAGGCCCACTGTAACGTCCCAGTTTTTGCGTTTAATGCATAGATATTGTGGTCATAGCTGCCGAAATAAAGGCTGTTGCGTACGAGTGCAGGTGACGAGATTATCCCATCAAACCGTGCATCGCCAAGAGCAAAACGCCACTGTTCCTCACCACTTTTTCGCTCAACCGCATAGACGTAATTTCTGTTACTTCCAAAATAGACGAATCGATCACTTACTGTTGGTGAATTCGTGACCCAACCTGAATCGAATTGCCAGCGATTTGACCCATCAGCACTATCAAGCGCATAAAAGCCTCCTTGTCCCCCAACATAAATGGAACCATCAGAAACTGCAAACCCGCGAGGGCGATCACCGCCTGGAAGTGGACTCATCCACTTAATCGTTCCAGTACCGCCGTCAATCGCGTACATGTGTCTATCAGTGCTAGAGATATACACAGTTCCGTTGTGGTAGGCTGGTGAATGATCAATGATGCCGCCAGTTTCAACCCTCCAGTGTTCGTCCCCAGTGGTGGCGTTTACAGCATACAACACGCCTGTAAAACTCCCGAAGAATGCCATCCCGTTGGCTACTACAGCACCGCTCGATAGTTGGCCTTCACCAGTGTCAAACCGCCAAAGTAAGTCTCCGGTTTGGGCGTTAAATGCGTTTAGATAGCCCGCGATGTCTCCATCATACACAATTCCATTGGCAACCGATGGACGAGAAGGATCGAGACTCGCCTCGGCTTCGCTTGCCCACAGTACAGAACCATCATCCACATCGTAGGCGTATAGTTGATGATTTCTCGATCCATGGTATACAATTCCATCTACGACTGCTGGCGACGTACCCGACCCAAGATGAGTTGTTCGCCATAACTCACGGCTACTCTTGCGTGGACGTTTGGACCGCCGACTGTGGCTTGTTCGAGCAGTATCGTATTTGAACATCGGCCAATCATCTTGCTTCGAAGTACGTGTTGCTTGGACTGAAATTGGAAGAGTTGATAGCGCCCCTCCAATGATCGTTGCCCCTCCTAATCTCTTCAATGCGTCTCTGCGAGTAGTTTTCTGAGCGAACTGCTCACGCGCTTCTCCCCCGCCCATGGTAAATAGTAACACACAACTAGATATAAACATAATTATAGCCAATATTTTCCATTGACTATCGGACACCAGCGCTATATTTGGTTAAAAGTAGAATTGCATAGAACTCTGTGCTGCATACACACCAATTGTGAGATTGGAAGGGGTCGCACGTTCGGTTTTGCATGAGCGAGACAGATGGATCGCTGGACAATTGAGAACAGCGAGTCTATCAACATCAGTAGGTGACCGCGGAGCCGTGATCGACGCGAAGGCGCGGTCGATCGGGTATTCGAAACGTGACACTAACCACCCGCGATCCAAAGACCGCTACGCAGACCATAGGGTGGGATTGAACCGGGCCGGGCGCTCGCGCGTGTCAGCGTCACCTAAGTTTGGAATAGTCCCTGTCATAGCGGAGCAACAGATGCGGTCAACCCTTCATCGATAACGACCCCGTTCACAACCTCAAGTAGACGAGTGCGTCTGGAAACAGTCTCCGCAGATGTAGAAATACTCAGCTGGGTCAACACCCAGCTGCTTGCCAAGTATCGAGTTACCTGGATGCCGCTCGTTTTCGCTTGCTAGTCCGAGTGCCGTCCCACAGTCAGCACAAGATACCTCGACATCCTCAAAGCGAGATTGCTCCAATTCAGCACAGGACCCACACAGGGTGGCGTCGCCCCAGTCGGGGGTTGCATTGAATACAAACTCGTCTTGACCGGGAATGAGCTCGTTGCCGCACTTTGCACAGACCTCGGGGGTTGCGTGCCCGAGGAACTGCATAAGGACGTTGCCAGACAGGCCACACCGTTTACAACGAACGATGTTCAGGTAGATGTTCGAGGTGGGTTGCCCGTCGATAGAGCTGTACCACACCGAAGCGTCAGCCCACCCCAGTTGGTGAGGTAACGGATAGAAAGCGTGGTCATCCTCGTTACATGCGTGGTCGAGCGAGAGGCCGTGTTCGAGGGGAACGTAGTTGCTGTCGTCGATGCCGCCTTCAGACAGGTCCATCATGTATGCGACGTCCTCAGGCACGAGGTCTGGTCCTGGTGAATCGTCCCATCCAATGCCGTCGTCGTACTGGAGATACACGAAGGTTGAATCGACACCGACGACGGTGAATGACTCGTCGATGCCCTGATTATAGAAGCGTCTGCCGAGCAATCGTGACCGAAGGTCTTCGAGTGGTGAACTGTCACTCATTCAATAGAGAAGGTTGACTACAACGATAAATGTTAGAGTGCCAACTAGAACGGGGCGAGCGGTTCACCGATAACACGCCGATTACAAGAAGTCAATTAGGCCTTCAATACGCACTGAGCGACGCATCCACTCTTCCTGAAATATACGACGAAATCCTCGACTGTCGCCACCCGAGGGGAGAAATTACACTCTCCGCTGCCCGAAGTAAGAGGTCGCAATAGAACTCGACGTCGTACTCGCTCGGGTGTTCGCTCGCAAGGGCAACCCGGTCGATGTCTCGCAGTGAATCATCGACCACGACGTACTGGACTTTCTGCCCCGGACCACGAGGCCGTCCCAGTTTCGACGCTCGCTCCAGTGCGGCCACGTTCCGCGTCGATTGTGAATACTCCTCTAACGACTTCGAGACGCGATTCGTGATGACAAGATCAGACATCTCGACGTTCCCCGTCCTGAGTTTCTGTAACCAGAGCTGCAGTCGGTCACACACCATCTCGGGCGACCGATGTTTATCAAGCATCTCTATCAAATCCTTCTGCGCTTCTTTGACGAATGGAGGCGTACTCCGCTGGCGAACCTCAATCCCTCGGTACTTGTACTCGCCATTCTCCTTCTTCCCGAAGTACTTCGTGAGCGCCCCCGCGTTGCTCGACCGCATGGGCACGAACGCAATCCAGTCGTAGGCCGCCTCGTACTCCAAGCGAATCCCGACCTGCTCAGTGATTTCTTTGGCAAGTTCATCGAGCGGCGTCTGTTCTTCGCCCTCGACGGACGTCACCCACAGACTGTCCACGATGCCGTGGACGACACGCCATCCGTTTTCCTCGAACACGTCCTTCGCATCGAGGAGAATCTGCCGCGCGAAGGCGTTGATTGCCTCGTGGCACTCGATACGCCCGAACTTCGCATTCGAGAATCCCTGATACCCGAACGATGAAACGAGAATCCACTTCAGGGCGTTCGACCGACCTTCGAGCACGGCTTGTCGCTCTGAGTCGTCTGTCTCTGCGAGTTCGCGCTTGTACGCATCACGGTCTGCAATGATTGGTTCGAGCACATCAGGGAGATACCCGCGCTCGTCACAGATGCAGTAGCCAAGCCCGGGCACGTCTTCGCGGCCAGCGTGACAGTCACACCGAATCTTTTCGGGACTCACGTTCCGCGTCACGATGATGTTCGGATACAGCGAGGAGAAATCGAGTTCATGGACGTCCTCGTGGAGGCCGACATTTGGCGCGAACGTGAACCCGCCACGGTCGGCTTCGTGGAGTTGGCCCATCGTTTTGAACTGCTCGTGCCGCCACGAATGCCACGGGATGAGGACACCTCGACGACGCGCTTCCTTGATTTCGATTGCCGTCAGAATGTTCCCAATCGACGCCCACGCGAGTTCTTGAAGTGGTTTCCCAGATCGCTTCACGAGGTCAAGACAGCCATCGAGATTCGTCTGATTCCACATGAACGTGTTACTCCGGTCGATGATGACCCGACCCGGCAGGTTGTAGCGAGCAGGCGAGTGCCCCACGCAACCGTAGCTCGTGTACGTCGATTTCCCCGCGAGTTGCTCCCATCCGGGAAGCCGCCCGAGTTGGAACTCGTCGTCGCCAACCTGTCGTGCCTGCTCGTAGAGCGCGGGAACGAGTTCGCTCGTCGAGAGTAAGAACACGTCCGGGTCGTACTCGGTGAGGCGAGCGGAGAGAACATCCAGTATCTCTGTTGGTGTGCCTTCTACGACCTCCTCATCGAGTTCGAGCGTCGTGATACGCCCCCGGCTCAGATTCGATTCGGGCGTGGCGAGCGACAGGACGCGAAGCTCGCGCTCGGGCAGTGGCATGATGCCTTCTTCGAGGCAGTAGCGATACTCCCGCGAGAAATCCACGTTGTAGAGGCGATACGTCCCCGGTGACCCCCACGCGCTAATCGTGTGGGCGAGTGTCGTGACCGCATCGAGTGTGGTGACGCCGACTTCGAGGACGGATTCGGGGTCGTGGCGAAAGCTAATCCGCTCGCTCACCTCTCGAACGTGCGATACCGCGGGATGGTCACGAAGCACGGCCGAAACGTCCGAGAGAGCGCCATCCCCGTGCACTGAAACGTAGATGGTGGGCGTGAACGACTCATCGCGTTCGTACGTCGCACCCTCGTCGGTGAGCGACCACGCGAGCACGTCGCCGTCGCGGTAGTCGAATTTGAACGCCATCGAGCGTCACGACTCCTCCTCAAGGTCGCTCACGCGCTCGCGGAGCGCATCGAGTTCTTTCTGCTGTTCGAGCGCGACCGAGACGAGCATCGGCAACTCGACGAACTGGTGATTGAGGAACCCACCCGCGTCCGCGTGGGCGCGAGCGTGTTCGAACAGCTGGTCGAAATACGGCTGGTCGGCTCGCCGCAACGCCCGGCGATAATCACTCCACTGTGATTCGGTGGCGCGAACGAGGTCCCGGTAGGTTGGATTAGTACGACCCACTCGCCGTCACCTCCTGCGACGTTGGCGTGGCAATGGCTGGATGGCGTGCAGAGAGCACCTGACACCAGTAGGCGAGCGTCGTCTGGAGCATGCCGTACTCGACGGGGTAGACGAGCGTCTCGAACTCCTGGCCGGAGAAGCGCGGCCCGAACTTCGTGAGTGTGCATTCTAAGGGGGTGCTTACCTCAGCCAGCGAGTCGGTGAACCCGTCGGCTTCGTACGTGGTCACGAGGATGGGTACGTCGAACTCCTCTGCGATGGCTTCGAGCTGGGAGACTGCACTCTCGAACATTTTCGTGCCGAGCTTCGTGCGGACTTCGTCGCTCCGATAGAACCAATCGAGCGCGGGCAGGACGATGAGCGACGTGGAGTCGGTGATGGCCGCGGGCAAGTCCTGCAGCAGGCTGTAGTGTTGCCACGGCGTGAACCCCCGCGCGATATGGATTTGCTCTAAGGTTCGGGGACTCGGCGCGAGGCGTGAGAGCGGCTGGGTTGTTCCGTTGGCGCGACTATCGACCCACAGTGCCTCACCTTTGCTCATGAGGACGTGGTCGAGAACGAGCGATTGGAGTGCGCCAGTGATTCTCTCGTCGGCTTCCAGTCGGGTGATGCCCGGCCCAAGCGTCGGGAGCGTGGGCGGGTCACCAGTCGTCGGTTGCATACCTGAAAAGTCGCGAGGTGGTGGGATAACCCAAAGCGTGTGGCTTCCGGTCGTTCCGATACGCCAACTTATTGAGGACGATACGTTCGCCCGCGATTCGTCCCTTCCGCGATGACGAGCCCGTAATGGTCCATCTTGGTCAGATAGTTTCTGACCGTCCGCTTGGTCTTTGGATTCTCCACTTTCTCGGTATAGCGCTCGTACAAATCGCCCGGTGAGAGTTCGCCTTCGTCGCGGAGAATCTCGTAGAGGGCGTGCTGATGGGGATGGAGTTTATCGACGGCTTTGCGCTTGACTTCGGCCTTTCCTCGCGGGACGGACTCGTGGACCATCTCGAACGTGATGGTGTCTGCATTCTCCTGTTGAGCACGTCTCGCGGCGTTCCTGAGAATGCCGATTGCGACCCGTGCATCGCCCGCTGCAGCATCGGCAATCAGCGCCAATTGTTGCTTTCCGATAGCGCCTTCCGATAATCCCCACTGCGCTCTGTCTTCGAGGATGGTGACGAGTTCTTCTAAGTGATAGCGTTCGAAGCGAATGCGGACGCTACTCAGCAGGCGACTGCGCACCCGTTCTTCGAGTTCGGCAAACAGGTCGTCCTCCTCGTTTGCGATGAGCACCATATGGATGCGCGGTGTGTTGTAGAGGTCGTAGAGCACAGAGGTGTCTTCGAGCTGGTCTACCTCATCGAGGATGACGACGTAGGGTGGGCCGTCGTACGAGCGTACCCGCTCAAGGAGTTCGTCGAGTGGCGTCGATTGGCGATGCACATCGAGCGTCTGGCCGATGCCTTCGAGGATACGGTAGAGCGTGCGGTATCGGTTGTAGTCCTCCCAGCAGTTGATGTACTGGTGATTGACGTCGATGAGTTCCTCGCGGAGTCGGTCGACCGTGAATTTCGCAATACAGGTCTTTCCGACGCCCGATGGCCCGGAGAGGAAGGCTGTCTCGGGAATTTCGTCGCGCGTGAGGGCTGCGAGCGTGGTGGAGAGTTGGGTGACTTCTGCCTCTCTGTGTTGCACTTCTTGGGGCAGGAAGTCGTCCTGAAGCACTCTCGCATCCCGTATCATGTGGAGACAGTCTCCCGGAGATGTGATAAGCGGAATGGGGTGGGTTCCGATACTTCCGATATGTTAGAACGTTCGATAAAACTCGAAACAGGCACTCTGTATGTAGGGACAGTCTCGGACCTGTATGATGCTCACGTCAAAGGAATCTTGAGACATAGCTTTTCAAAAATCCCCAATAATTCTATTATATTGCCACCAGATGATAGTCATATGGAGGTTTATCGAATTGATGATGAGAATCTGTCTCAGCTTGAAGAACAGGAATTACCAACCGAGAAGAAGCTTGAGGAATATTTAATTCGCTCCGACGGAGCTCAAATCGGAGGGGTGAATGTTCTATACATTGGTCAGCAGGGTAGTCCGGGTGAAGGTGGAATCTTCGATATTCTAGGTGTTGATGAACAGGGCGATATCGTCATCATTGAATTAAAACGAGAAAGAACACCGCGGGATATTGTCGCACAAGCGCTTGAATATGCAGCAAGCATCCGTAGTGAAGAGTACCCCCAATTGGATGAACGGTACAGAGAGTTTGTTGATGATGAAGAAGCATCTCTACTGAGTAAACATACAGAGTACTTCTCAAGAGTAGATGACCCGCTTACTCAACGGGAATTTAATACCGACCAAAGGTTGCTTCTTGTAGGCACAGATTTCTCAGAGTTATCCTTAGACATGGCGGATTTTCTCCGTGAACACGGAATCGACGTGGTTTGTGTCACCTTTGGGTCATTCACCACTGACAACGGCGATTTAAAGTTACTCACAACGGAGGCAGTCCGACGCCCACTTTCAGCAGAACCAGCATCCGTTTCAGGGGGAAGAAGCTCATCTTCTCGAGAAACAACTATTGAAATTTGTGATGGTGACAAGGTAATCAAAACATTCGAGGAGAGAAATCAGAGTGACGCAATGGAGGTGGTTGTGAGTTATCTAATCGATGAACACAACCTACTTAATCAGATCCCCATTCCGTATCTCCCCGGAAGCGGTGACCGTGCACTCATCAATGATAGTCCAAATCACCCTGATGGAAATGAGATGCTGGCGTACAGGAAGCTCTCGAACGGGTATTATCTAATGACGAATTTGAGTGCAGACGCGAAACGTAGATACATTGAACAACTCACTGAATTGTGTGATTTGAGTGCCCGTATTGAAATGTGAAAATAGTAGCGTGGCATCGTTCATTGAGGATGTACTATTAGCCGAAACAGGACAATTTGACGAGTAGTGCCGCACATCAAGAAACTTAATCTTGAGCAAGAATTGAAGTTCGATTGGAATCGGTGGATGGGAGTTCAAGAAGTAGATACGGATCGTTTCTACGTGGGAGTGTGAGGACGGTTATAACTCTGAGATTCGATTCTCGAATTCATCTTGGAAAGCGTCCATTCGTGTGACGCCCCACTCAACGAGCTTGTTCTGTTCGACAGTCCCTAACTCTGTGATCTTCCCTGAGATATCCTGCGTTAGCTTGATTCTACACGCTCGTTTTTCTGGAAGATGCTGCCAGACCAACTCCTGGTCCAAACTGGCTTCGATCTCCCCTTGTTGGTTTTGTAGCGTTTGGAAGATAGCATCGTTCTCCTGTGGATCAGATGTGTCGATGTAGAGTTCAACACAAAATTCGGGACCTTTGTGGAACGCCCATACGAAGGCTAATCCACTCCTGCCCGCGCCAAAGGCCAGCCACGGCTGTGGCTGTGGAGTCAGTTTATACCAGTTAGGACGGTGTTCTGCGTACGCAGTCGCCAGCTGTCCGAAAAAGTCCTTATACGCTTGCTCAGTCTCGGACAACCCGTTCGTTAAGTCTCGTTCCCAATCGTTCGGTTCGACAAGAACCTCGAACTCGAATCCTTTAGAATCTGCCCCTTCGATACTCACAACCCTCGGTCGAATACCGAAGAATTTGATGTCCTTCGGGCCGCTTTCGTTGAGCCATTCAAGCACACTCCGATGTTCAGGACGGAAGTGTTCTGCGAGCCAAATGGTGAACTCTGCATTTTTGCCTGCTGAATACGTAAGCAGTTTTCCGAGATGGTCGTGGTCAGTTGGGCCATACTGATTCTCAATCACGACGATTCCGCCACTATTCATCTCCTTGCCCACGATATCTGCTGAGAAAGAACCAACAGCTTCCTCGGAGTTTGCCTCCTCAATCTCAAGTCCGAGTTCTGCCGCTAACACATCAATATTCGAGGTGAGCCACTTGGTGAAATCTCGCTCTTCATGCGGCCAGACACTCCGTAGCTCATGTTCCTCTATCCGGGCAATATCCTCGGTCATACTGTCCAATCAATGAAAGTCAACTCATATTCATGTTTGGGTGAGACGATTACCCACGCGCTTACTCCTCGTCAGTAGGTTCCAGTGGGAGTCTATTGACGTCTATGTCCTCGTAATCTTTCTCAGACGAGAGTACGTCAAGTCCCCGCGTTTCTGCGGTCGCAGCGTGGAATGCATCGAACGGCGTCATCCCTTCGTCGTAGTAGTTGACCCCTTTCAAAACGATTTGCTTTTCTTGCTCATTCTGGACGGGAACGAGCTCTAAAAGGTTCGCCACAAGGGGAACGAAATCAAACTCATAGCGTTCTCTGGCGAGTACGAGTTCAAGATACGAAAACGCCGATGTTTCCACTTCGTACGTATCGAGCGCTTCCTCCGCGGACCCTTGCAGCCAATCTGAATCCTTGGCGAGGGCGAGCAAGAAGTCGGTTTCAACGTATACAGTCATTTATCTGCATCTTTTCCGCGAGCATCAGCCTTTGCCTCTGCTTCGATATCCTCTCGAATTTTTGCTACTGACGTCTCACGGAGGTCGCCAGCTGCCTCACGAACTGCACCCAATGGATCGTCGGCTACTGGGATGAGCTCAATTCGATCATCATACGTCACAATATGGTACTTGTCTCCGTACTTCTCCCGCACTTCCTTTGGAATGTAAAGACGCCCCTGTTGGTCCGTCTGTGTTGACATAGATGAGAATACAATAGCATCGATAAAGAGTGTTACCACTATATTGAGTTTAGTGGTTTTACTTGTCGATAATGGTAGAAACGTCGTAGTTCACCAAGACCCCAGACGCTCGGAATTCGATACAATACGGTGAAAATCACGCTACGAAAGTACTCAAGCAAGCACTTTCTCTTCCCACAATAGTGTTAATTAACTAACCAAATAGGAATCTTCTTTATGTCAATGCGAGTTAAGGATTTATGAATCGGCGGACGTTCCTTGCAGCACTCCCGGCCGCGGTACTCGCAGGTTGTACCCAACTCACAGACGCTGAGGCAGTTTCAACAGACACTGACACAGCACAATCACCACAATCGACAGTCAAGCCAACGGTACAGACGACCACCCGACCAAAATTTGAGTTCCGGACTACGCAACGACCGCCTACAATCGAAGTCGTTTCAGAGTCGTTCAGTGCATCTACTCTCACCTTTGATGTGACCTTAGACGTTGAATTAAACGGAAGAACCAGCCTACGAGTGAGAGAAAACCCCTCACTTTCGTCACTGGGGAAGACCCACACTATCTCCAGGTCTGGACATACAACGCTGCGTGGATTGAGCCAGATGTCGATACTCGAATTTCCGGATTTCGTCCAATTAAATCACGTCGTCGGGTCGACTCGGCTCTCACTCGAATCCCAACCGCGATTCAAGAATGTAAGTACCTCTTCGATTCCAGCGATAGGTCCAGCTGCTGAATCGTACGATAGAGAGTACACGTACAAACTCTCTGATAGTCTGTTCGCCGGAAAACGGACATTCTCACTCTCGATCTCTAAAGCGGCCTACGAATACTGCACGAATCGACCACGAATTCGAGGGGAGTACGGGTTTTACGGCGCAGATCCACTAAATGATGCACTCGCCAAAGAGATCGCAGTGACGTTGGAAAAATCCCACGGAAGGGGGTCAAGGGACGCCGTGACCGCAGCGATTCGGTTCGTACAGTCGATGAAGTATACCTCCGATTCGGTCACAGCTCGTATGGATGAGTATCAGCGCTATCCCATCGAAACACTCGTCGAGGAAGGTGGTGACTGCGAAGACAGCGCCATTCTCTTGGGGAGCATCCTCAAACAGATGGGCTATGGCGTGAAGGGATTGCTCCTCCCTGGCCACATGGCTCTCGGAATCAAAGGTTCAGATGATATTTCTGGAACGTACTACAATTACAACGGGGACAGATACTACTACATCGAAACGACAGGGAGTGGATGGGGAGTCGGAGATATGCCAGATGAATACCGGTCGTCGAAGGCTCGACTCGTTGATTTGTACGGATATCCCGTGATGAATTATTCCGTCTCGTCGATGGCGCTCAGTGGCAGTGCACCAACCTACATGTATTCGATTGCGAACAATGGCGATGCAACTGCTCGAAACGTCGTCGTCACCACGACCTACCGTGACTCGAGCGGACAGATCATCAACGGGGAGCGAAACACGATTTCGACAATCTCTCTGGGAGGTGCGAAGTCCCTTGCCGTGTCGATGCTCTCGCCACCACGTTCGCAAGCCGTATCATTACACACAGAAGTTACAGTGGCAGGTAAGACCCAGGTTAGTCACGGTACGAGGCTTCTGTATTGAACTAATAGGCTGCCACTAATGTAGGAATTCGAAAGCAGAGCGAGAGTTCCACAAACATCTATCGGAAATTGAATGAGGCACATTCCCCACGCTCAAGAAACAGTCAAACTGTCTCTCTAGATTAAATCAGCAGTCGTTCTGGCAGATCGGAGCGCATCCAACGTGGTGTACTGCAGGCTCTCTGGATACCTCGTTTCAAACGGATCGGGTCTTCGAGTTCGTACAGTGAGTCGGGTTCGAAACGAATCACATGTTCGGTTTCGTCGAACGGAGCTATTGGAGGTCAGCCGTTAGACGTCCTCGAACGTCTCTCCCCACCGTGCCTGGATATCAAAGAGTCCCACACCAATGACGTCGAAAAAGTCAGCCGGGTATGGTAATCCAAGCACAGTCTGGCGGTGTGTCTGACGCGCCCAGGCAATCAATACGCAACCTCCGTTCGAACCACCGGAAGCACGCGATTGAGAAGATACATTCTGAATACCAATTGAATTTTGCACAGTCAGTTGCGTTGACCAGTGGCAAGTGGATTTTTCAGGATGGCGTGACATCCATTGCCATGATTATCAGATTTCGTCGAACGAAATCCGTGTCGAAGGGCAACTCGGTTACTGGGCTACTCAGCTGTGTCCACGGTCGCGGATGTACTGCTTCAGAAGCCTTCAGTTCTCGCCCATGAGGCCTGCATTTACCAGTCGCGTGAGCATCGAGACCCCGAATTCGACGCCGGACGTCACGATGGTAACCGTCAGATTGAACAGAACACCGTCGTCCTTGACCACCACTGTTCACGGTGGGGTGTAACTGATGACAGCCGACCTTCCCTCGGATGGGACTAAAACCGAGGCACTCGTCGAGTGTCTCCAGTCCACGGACACGTTATCGATTATTTGCCACGATAACCCCGACCCGGACACACTTGCGAGCGCGCTGGCTCTCGGGCGAGTCGGAGCCCACGCAGGGGTCGGGTCCATCCGAAAGTTGTACCGTGGGGACATCAGCCACCAGCAGAACCGTGTGTTTGTCAATCTCCTCGATATCGAGTTGGACACGTATGACGTCGACGATGTCGGTTCGATGGAGTGTGTTGCACTCGTCGACAGTGCGGGTCCCGGACGAAACAACGGTCTAGAGGACAACGCCACCGTGGATATCATCATCGACCACCACGTAGCCAACACGCCCGACGGACCGTTTCGAGATGTCAGAAGCGGGTATGCCAGCACAACGGAGATACTCGTCGAGCACCTCCGCGAACTCGAAATCAAACCGCATCCGCGGCTCGCGACTGCAATGCAGTTCGCGATTCGGCAGGATACTGATGATTATCTCCGGCAAGCCTCGTCGAACATGCACGAGAAGGCACAGTATCTCCACGAGTTCACGGATATGGAACTGCTCCAAAAGATGGCTAAGCCACCGGTCTCCGAGACCACACTCGCTGCCCTAGGCACGGCGATAAACACTCGGACCGTACGCTCGTCGTACTTAATCGCGAACGTTGGTCGCATTACCGAACGTGACGCTGTCCCGCAGGCCACCGACTACCTGCTCCAGCTCGAGGGCGTCGAAACCGTCATCGTGTTCGGAATCAATGGACGGAAAATTCACGTAAGCGCTCGGTCGAAAGATCCGCGCGTCCAGCTCGGAGAACTCCTAGACGAGATTTTCGGCGATGTTGGAAGCGCTGGCGGTCACGACGGTATGGCCGCGGCCCAACTACCACTTGGGATTTTCGGAGACGTATCAGATTATGAGGATGAACTAATCCTGATCGCTGATAATCTCATCGAGCAGCGTGTCTTTGAGGCTACGGGGCACGACAATCCCTACAGCTGAACTACCCCGCCCTACGCACTGCGTACGTTGAGGACGGGGCTTCCTGGTTCTACGACGAGGCTTGCAGACGCCACCGTAGCGTCCACAGCGGCACTCATCTCCACAGGCGTTAACGAGAGCAATGCTCTCGTTCGCCCATCAGAACCGCTATACGATTCTGAGGACGTTGATTCGGGCAGTCCCTGCCCTACTTCAGAAAACGCACGCTGAAGAATGTTATACGCCGCATTCAGGTCACGGTCACACTCGAACCCACACGATGGACACGATAATACTATCAAAGAAGTTCACATGCAACCAGTCGATAGTCGCATCATGCTGGAGCGAAAAGGATTCTCAGGCTGTTTCTACTCTTCAGACGGGGGTTCTTTCCGTGGAAGGTACCGGTGTGCTAAGGCTAGGACCGCGAGACCCCCGGTTGCGGCGCCAGCTGCCAACGATTTCCGTGACTTAATCGGGCCATCTATCAGGTGGCGAAGCCGTGAGAGTGCGTCCTCATTGTCTAGCTCCAGCAAGTCCTCGAAGGCTTCTCGGCTGATTGACCCGAACGAAACGTCGTCGGGAATTTCGTCCATCCAGCGTGTTTCCGCTATCTCGTCTACTGTTTCTACTTCTTGTGACCCACATGTGATGTGGTAGATGATTTGAGTGAGGATGCTGTCGGGAAACGCCCACACTAACACCATTACCGGCTCTGACTCCTCGACCGTACATCCAGTCTCTTCGAGGAACTCTCGATGCATCGCTCCCTCCAGGGTTTCCCCGTCTTCGACAGTGCCACTTGGTAACTCCCAGTCTCGGTCGGGTTTCGTGTTCTTCACGAAGAGGGTTTCCCCGTCGCGTTTCGCGATCCCTGTCACGATAATTTCGTTCTCCGGGAAGGCATGAGGTTCACTCAGCGTCATGATCTCCAACGGAACGTCGTGACTCGAGAGTAACTCGTGTGCGCGTTCAGGGAGACTCAACCGCATCACGTTGACACAACGTGACACCCAAGTAAATGCATTGTGACCATCTCTCTTCCATGTCGGTTCAAAAATTGCGGTGGAGTCAGCTAGTCAGCCGACCGTTGGAGGAGCGAACAGTGAGATGGCATATTACCCGCGAAGAGAACGATCTCGACGCTGGTGATGACAGCACAATCTGACTCGCGAGATTACAAGACAGGCACAGTAACGAATCCGATTCAACAAGCCACAGACTTCCGTTTCGAGGCGAGCGTAGAAGGACTATTTGAGGAAACCTACGAGGTCTCGTTTTCGACGAACGAATCTCATGGAGTTGAACTCTATATCCAGAACAATGGGCTGGAGTTTCGCGAAGTCGGCAGAAATTGGTTGTAGTCAAGGAAGCCAATAGGCGTGCGTCCCACTCTGCTGTTGCTCAGCTGTATCTTCGTGACACTAACGACAAAGCAGTTCTCGTGAACTCCTCACGAGTGACCGACTGTCGCTCCCGCTCCAGCCGCATAATTGGACGGTACCAGAACTGTCGTGCTGCAGGTAGAGGCCTATTCAGAATCCCAAATCCGCGTTGAGCCAGTCATTGCTCACCCGTAACCCTCACGATTATTATATATAATTGTGTCACGTACATTTCATTCATGTCCGGATCCAACCGACGATTACGTCGGTTCGCCCTCGCCGGTATGCTCGGGCCAATCGCGTGGTGGCTCCTTATCGTACTCAACGGGGCCATCACACCGGGCTACAGCCACGTGAGTGACTTCATCAGCACGCTTGGCTCGGTGGGGGCTCCGTACGCCTTCTTGCAGCAGCTCAACTTCGGTATCTTCGGAGGCTCCATCCTCGCACTGGCGGCCGGCATCCACTTCTGGTTCGATGATGGACGCAGACCCCGCGTTTCGACCGCGCTGCTCGGCGTCTTCGGGAGCGGCGTCCTCCTGGCCGCGGTGTTCCCCGAGAATCCCGCGGCGCCCGATTCAGTGACCGACACGCTGCACACCATCGTCAGCATCGTCGCGTTCCTGGCTGGCGTCTCGGCAGTGAGCCTCGTCACTCGCCGGCTCGGTGCCGAAGACCGATGGCCGACCTATCGGTACGAACCGGCAGTGACGCCAGTCGTCGTCCTCATGACGTTCGTCGTCTCGGTGTCCACCGTCATCATCGAATCACCACTCCTCGGGCTCACCCAACGGGTGTTCATCGGCGTGATGTCGCTGTGGGTGGCCGGGCAGTCGCGTAGACTGTATCGTTTGAGTGGTGAATCCGACCAGGTTGAACTTGATGAGGAATGGTCGAAATCCAGCGACTCGGAGACTGTTGGTTGACAGACACAACCGAGAAGTCTGAACACGGGTCGATTCGCTCGTCGAACAACTCGTTTGAAGCGCGGAGAGTGACGTGGTGCGGGCATCCCGGCAATAGGCTCATCTGTGTGCTCACAGTATCTTTGGTATGCCAATCGAGGACACCGACGGACTTCGCCGGATTCTCGGCTACAAGCGAGTCGCCGTCGTCGGGGCATCCACCTCCTTCGAGAAAGATGCCCACATCGTGCCCGCGTACCTCCAGCGCCACGGCTACGAAATCATCCCCGTCAACCCGACGACAGACGAGGTTTTCGGCGAACCCGCCTACGATTCACTCGCCGAGGTACCAGGGACGGTCGACGTGGTGCAGATTTTTCGCCCAGCCGAAGAAGTCCCCGAAATCGTCGAACAGGCAATCGCCCGCGGCGACGTGAAGGCAATCTGGATGCAACTCGGGATTCGTAACTACGAGGCGGCCAAGATGGCCGAAGACGCCGGATTGGAGGTCGTTCAGGACCATTGCATGAAAGTAGAACACGGACAGCTCATTCGCCACCCGATGGACTGATTGTTACTAATATCGAGACATGGGTCAACATCTGAAACAAGGCCACCGAATGATACTCTGAAGTATGATACTCTGAAATACGATTATTAAGTGGATGACCGCCCGGAACGGTCGGTTCCGAGAAATTTGACACGACCGAAGGAAGTGATTCGAAGTGGAGGAGAGCGAGCGAAGGGAAAACAGGGTCACGACTACTGAGTTGCGTGATTGCTTCGGTCCTGAAATCGCGATCGTTCAGCCAGGACCGTCACGAAATCGGCTACTCAGTGACTTCGAGACGCTCGACTTGCCCCAGATACGTTGTTCGACCCTGTGAACGAGAAAACACCGCGCCCGTGTCGTAGTTGATGAGCGTTACCCGACTGGTGGTGTCGGGTTCGACGAGAAAGCCCACGGTATGGTCGCTCGTGGTCACAGATTCCTTAGCGAGCTTCCCCGTACGGGAGACGACGGATTGGGAGCGCTCAGAGACATAGTGAACCGTCACGTCAGCGTCGACGGCAGGGGGATTTTCAATAGGCATACGCTCGTTCCGCCCTCCGGGGTGAAGAACATCTCGTTATTTGCCTAATTTTCCGCCATTTCCAAGAATTGGTGACATCGTCCGCCGCCGACGCTTTCACCGACGATCGGTCGACCGCTCTTAAACCTACCTACCTTCGAACTCGCCCAATAGATAGTCAACACGGGGCCGAACTCGTTCATGACGAGATTTCTGAACAGTTGGTAACTATTTCTCGCGGTTGTTCAAATATATGAGTATGGCTGGGAACCGAGACATCGACCGCATTCGAGATTCAATCGGGCACGACGGTCCCTCTGAGAAAGCACCAACCGATCGAAAGCCGCCCAAAGAGGAGTTCGGTTCATCGCTTCGTGAAAAGCGTGAGAACGAACCGACTGCAGACCGGGTGTACCGTGTTGCGCTTGCATTGTACGAGCCAACCCGCGTGAGCGATATCGCCGAGCGAGCAGCGTGTTCGAAAAACGGGGCACGAACGCACCTCGACCGGCTCGTCGAATTGGGAGTCTTGACGAAGGCAAGCGAGAACCCCGACCGCTACGAACGAAACGAGTCCTACTTCGAATGGCGTCGCCGACACGAACTTGCGCAGTTGAGCGACCGGGAACGACGTGACAGAATCGCTGCATTGCTTCGCCGTCACGCAGAATTTAACGAGTTGTTCGGTGCTGACACGCCCGACGAAGTAGACCCACTTGCGTTGCCGACAGATGATGTCGAAGCTCGCTGGCTTGCACTCACGAAATGGGAAAGCGTTCGTCGCGAAGTTCGCAAGTTGCGCTCGATTTCTCGTGATGTGCCTGACGAGGGTGTGGTGTGAGGGGCGGTGACCGAACGAAACGGACGCCAAACCCAGAAGTGCTCCGCAACCTGGCTGCATTTCTCACAGACGAAGTGTGGATATCGCGGATCCTCACATTTCCACCCGCTCACGAGATCATTTTCATCGGCCACCGGCAGCTCGACACAGGGATGGGGAGGACCAATCGTTTCCGCCCGACCTGCTCGATGTCGTGATAGAAGTGGTTGCGCCATTCATCAACGCTCGCGTTGGAGACCTCTGGGAAGCGTTCGAATAAGCAGTCGAGATACGCATCTGCCTCTCGGGCGGCCTATTGGCGAAGGTAGCAGAGTGTCTCGTCGAAGGCTTCGTTGCTACGGTTCTGTGGAACCACGCTGGTGAGACGACACGCAAACCCCTTGTCAGACAATCATGTCGCTTGCTATCACTATGCGCACTATTATACTGGCGGACATCCCGAGAATGAACACTGCAGATTTCGATGCCTGCCACAGACGCGCCTCCTGACGACCGGTCGACAGCCCACTCCGAACACTCCTTCATTCGCGTCCGCCCGACAGCCACCGCGCCGAACCCGCGAACGGTAACAAAACAGTTCCAACGCCTGCATGGCCTTGGCCCAGACACGACCACGAGTCTCATCTCTCGACTCGTCAGGCGAACCCCCGACCCGACAACCATCGAATTTCGCCTCGTCTCTGACGGCACAACCGAAACGACCATCGACTATTACGTCGGCATCGACAGCGAATCGGTCGACGTCCTTGAACGCATTCTCAATGGGATGTTTCCGAACACGTACGAACTCACTCGCGTGACTGTCGATACGCTGAGGGTGGATGAGACACCCGACGCTGCGGTCGAATTCCTTAGCAATCTAGAACGGCGCCGAGACTGGCAAACCCAGCTTACCGCGTTCGAACAGTTCCACGAAACTGACCACACCCGATTGCCACTCTCAGACGTCATCGAGACGATGGCAACGAGTTCGGTGCCGATTGTCTTCCAGACGCTCGTCCAACCGAAGCCTGACTGGTCGCGCCAGGCAGAAGACCGTCGCATCGACATCGAAGCCGGCCTCGACACCTTCGGTGGAGCGCTTTCGAACGCCATCTGGGGACCACCGCCGAAAGACGAGCATATCCTGTCTGCGAGTGATGAAGCCCGCCTCGACGAACTCGCAGCAAGGCTGACACGCCGCTCGTTCGAGGTGAACGCCCGCGCCGTCACACTCGAGGCAGACACCGACCAGTCCACCTCGATTCGCGAACTCGCAACCGCCTTCGACAGCGTGAGCCACACCTGCTATGAGATATCGAGTGCGGTGTACACCGACGACGACGTCGACCGCGTCTACGAGGACATCCACACACAGAGATTCTATGCGGCCGATTTCGACCGATTGACCAACAGACTCCCGTGGGGGAAACACACGGGCAGAGGGATCGTCGCAGATGCCCGGGAAGCCCCGAACTTCTGCATCCTCACCGGCGAGTCGCTTACCTCGGCTGGCAAGCGAGCAGTCGCGCCCACCCCAGGCGAGCGCACCTCGATTCCTCGCCCACCCGCAGCCCAGTTGCGTGCGTACACTGATGGCCTCCTCGTTGGCCATCCACTCACCCAGGATGGAACGGCAAGCGCCCGTGGCCTCTCGTTGCCACCATCACTCCAGCCGTTGCACGTCGCGTGGTTCGGGAAGACCGGGTCGGGGAAGTCCACAGCGCTCGTGAACGCCATCCTTGAAAATCAGGAAGCGACGGAGGGTGCGAACATCCTCATCGACCCGAAAGGTGATGGGATGGGCGAAGCCTACTGTCGCGCGCATTTTGCGAAATACGGAACGCTCGACAACGTGCTCTATTTCGACTGTGCGGAAGTCCTTCCAGCATTCTCGTTTTTCGATATTCGTGATGAACTCGACGCGGGGGTTGCACGAACCACGGCCGTCGAAGATACCGTCGACCACTACATCGAGATTCTCACCCAAATCATGGGCAAGCAGCGTTTCGAGCAAGCGGTGCGCTCGCCCGACATCATCCGCTATCTCGTGAAAGCACTGTTCGACCCGGTGAATGGGGATGATGCCTTCTCGCACCGAGAACTCCACGACGCGGCCCGCAGGATGCACGAGCGACAGACTGCACCCGCCGTGTCTGATGACGAACTCGAACGCATGCTCGGGGGCGTGGTCGCCAATCGTGCCCGCTCGTTTGACGAAATCATGCAGGGCGTAGCGAATCGGATTGAGAAGATTCCCGTTGACAAGCGACTGGCGCGGATGTTCAATCACGTTGCCGACAGAGATGGTGAGGAAACGAAGGGGCCGCACTTCGACCTCGCTGACTCCCTCGACGAGAATGCGGTGATTATCTTCGATACGGGCGGCCTCCGGAGTGGTGCCCAGCGCGTACTCACGCTCGTCATTCTCTCGAACCTCTGGACGGCGTTGCGAAGACGGACACAGAAAGGTGAGGAGGACGACCATCCGCTCGTGAATCTCTACATCGAGGAGGCCGCGAGCGTTGCAGTCACGGATTTGCTCACGGAGTTCCTCGCCAAGTCGCGGAGTTTTGGGTGTTCGGTGACCCTCGCAATGCAATTCCCCGGCCAGCTCAGAGAGGCGAGCGAACGGGCGTACAACGAGGTTCTCAATAACGTCTCGACATTCGTGACGGGGAACGTGCCCATCGACCGCGAGCTGGCTGCTCGGCTCGCGACCGACGAGATGGATGCGACGGAGGTTGGAAATCGCCTCCGGGCGTTGCGTCGTGGCCAGTGGTTCGTGAAGCTGCCTGCCGCGTTCGATACGGCTGAGCCTCGCCCGTTCCTCGTGCGGTCTGCGCCGTTGCCACCCGGCGACCCTGCGGGAGCGCGCCCGCTTACGGAGAGTGAGCAAGTGCGGTTTGAAGAGACGATGGCTGAGTTGTCCAAGCGGACGCGTGACGAAATGGGGGTTACGCTCCACACGTCGAGTGAGGCGGATGAAAACGGAGATGAACCAACCCCTTCGCTTCGAGTGGACACAGCGCTTGCGCACACCAAACGCATGCCTGAGACGGTGGAGTACGATGGGGAAATTCACGCCCTGCGTTGTGTGAACTGTGACAACCGCTACGACCGCTCCATCGGGGGCATGAAGCGTGCGATTGCGTGTTGTTCCTCGCTTGACGCGGTTGACCGCGATGATATTCCGGTCTGTTCGGTTGGGCTCAAGCTCACCGAAGAAGAACGAGAACTGTCCGACTGGACTGACCCTCAGTTGCTCTTCTTGCAGGTGGTGTACAACGCCCAGCGATTGCGCTATGACGAACTGGAGTACGACATCCTCCGCGATTCGATGATTCGCCTCCAAGAGTACGTCGGCATCGAGAGCGGGGCGATTCAGGATTTACTGGACGGGGACTTGCTTCGCCACGATACCGACCACCCACATCGGTTGTTTACGGTGACCCCCGAAGGTCGAAAAGAGATTGGCGAGAGCTACCGCCAAGGCGTCGATTACGGCCACGGAAAGGGTGATTTGGAGGAATCGAGTCAGCACATCGTCGCCGTTGAGATACTTCGACAGTACATCGTGACTGAGTTCGCAGAGAATCCTGAGTCGGAGGTCGTCGAGGTGGTTCCGTACTACGAGATTCGTGAAGGCGAGTTGCCTGCGGCTGGCTTTATGGGTGGCTCAGACGACGCTGCGGCTGCGACAGATGGGTTTGAACAACATCGCCTCGACTGTGTGGGGTTGGATGCTGAAGGCGATGTCGTGGTTGCAGGAGAGGCAGAGCGAATCAATCACGATTACCGGAAAGCCGTTCCCGAAGATTTCGATAAGATGGCTGCGTGTGAGCCAGCAGAATCGATTTGGGTGGTGATGTCGCAATCAGATGGGCACAAGGTGTTGTCGGCGTTGAACAACTCGAACGGAGGCGAGCCGCGTGTGGAGAAGACCTACGCTGAGACAACGCCACCCCAGCATTTCAACATCGACACACCCGGGTTGACGGCGATGTATCCTGCGGCGTGGTTGCGTGACCGGTATTTGGAGCGGTGAATGAATGTGCGCTGCCCTATTGTGCTGAGATGAACATTTTGTAAGCACGAATTTACTATCCCAATTTCAGTCGAATCTGAAACATGATTCGCGGCAGAACGCTCATTGTCTATCTTTTGGCGTGCTTCGTCATCCTCTCTGGGTGTGTCGAATCGCCCCAAACAGGGCAGACGACTGAGTTCTCGACGGCAGAGCAAGGCGAGCAGACAGACGCTATCGAGAGCGAAACAGAACGGGAGCGACCAACCACGAGCGAGACACCGACGTCACAAACACAGGTTGAACCCACGGTGGTGACAACGCCACAACGAACCCCTACCCCAACACAGCAGACCACGATTGTCTCCACGACTGTTGTGACGACAACCCGCATCGTGACGACGACAACTCCACGGCCAACGACGACAACAGCGAGGACTACGGCAGTCACGACGACTACTCGAACGCCAACACCGACACCGACACCGACACCAGCGCCAACCACCGTTGCACCATCCGGACCGAACGAGGGCACCGAGTGGACGGTGACGATTACCCGCGTCATTGACGGTGATACTGTCGAGGCACGATTCCCGAATGGCGAAATCGACACCCTCCGACTCTTGGGCGTTGACACACCTGAAACGACGTATAGCCAAGTGAATCCCTCCGAATACGAGGGCATTCCAGACACGGTTGCAGGACGAGACCACCTCTTCGAGTGGGGTGAGCGAGCAGAAGCATTCGCAGTTCGAGAACTCGATGGCAAAACGGTACGCATCGCCGTTGACCCACAAGCAGACCGACGTGGCTACTATGGTCGGCTCCTCGTCTATGTCTACGTAGACGGAGACAACTTCAACAAGGAGTTGCTCACGCAGGGCTACGCCCGCTTCTACGACAGTTCATTCTCAAAGCGTACTGAGTTCAGAGCCGCTGAAGAAGACGCACGAGAGAATGAAGTTGGCCTCTGGGATGTGTCCGATATTCCAACGCCAACGCCCACACCGACCGAATCGAACACTGATGATGTAGACTTGCCACCCCTACCTGCGGATGGCGATTATGACTGTGGACACTTCGACACGCACGAGCAAGCCCAAACCGTCCTTGAGAACGATCCGTCTGACCCACACCGACTCGATGCAGATAATGACGGCATTGCCTGTGAAAGCCTCCAATGAGGATTCTAGCTGAAGGGAGTTTCTACAGCATTGAATTCCTGACCACTGTTCGGTGCTGGTTCTGTTGGAGCGTGCTCATAATCGCATATAGTTCTGTAGCATGAGTCAGCGGGAATCTAGGCGGTGCTACGCGAGTCGTTACATTTGCAAACTCGGGTATTTTGCCCGGAAGAGAGCGGTAGAGAAGACGATGTGTGGGACCTAGAGTGAATGTGGCGACCAAGCGAGCAACAAAGAGAGATGGTGAGAGCCAGAATATTCCCAAACCCGGGTACGTAACGCGATTTTGAAGAAACTGTTTTGACGTGACCGGCTCATTTTCAAAAACTCGAAACCGCAAGAAGGAAACCGATTATGAAACTCTGAGAGGCGGATTTGGAGTTACTGTGCAACATGCAAAAATCAACAAATCCATCGAATTCAAACATCTCACCCGCTCAAACGCCAGTTTCGCCTCCGCAAAAATTCCACACTAGTTCAAACACAGCCAGTCTCAACCAGCCTCTTCCGGGCAATGAACCCGATTATGAAGTCGAAATAACAGGCACAGAATCTCCTAGACACTCCAGAACCAACTCAAAGGCAGTAATTCTGATTATGACACCTCAGTAGATGTGCCGACTACGGCTCACTCCCTTCGATACAGGCCGTCTCAGCCACTTGGAGAGCTAATTCGGTGTAGAGTTAATTCGGTGAGACAGTAAAAACACAAGAGGAAAACCGATTATGAAACCCTCATGACGGGTAGAGCCGTCCTCGAAATTGGTATTCCGTACGGGGAATGGCTTGGAGTCGCAATTGGTGCTGTCGTCGTATTCTCGGTCTTTGTCGTTCTATACTGACGATGCAGTAACGCGAAACGCGACCGAATGTCGACTTCCGAGCCAGGGAGAATCGGTTTGTTTCGGCTACGACGCAACTGTGTATGTGTCTCCGTCCGCTCGCGCTCCCAAGATGCCTGATAGTCCGCCACTAACGACTCGCTGAGCAGGTCTACGAGCATTCTGACCAACGAACCCACCGACCTGCTTGTTCCTCACACTGGCGTAACGAGACAGTTCCCTGCCGGTAAAACAATCATGGTACTTATGTTTTAGACCGGAGATAGGACAGTCGCATGCCAGCAGACTTGAGGATTGTTAACAGCCGTGTCGTTACGCCGGCCGGAACGATACGCGGAGGCGTAGCGGTCGAAGACGGCAAGATCACCGCGGTGGGATCCAAGGAAACGCTCCCGGAGGCCGACGAAGAGATAGACGCGGAGCAGAACCACCTGATTCCGGGAATCATCTGCCCGCACAACCACATGGGGCTCTCGGCGGGTTACGAAAACGACTACCACACCCAGTTCGAGCTAGACATGGAAACCGAGACCCGCGCCTCCCTCAAGGGCGGCGTGACCTCATTCTTTACCTTCCTCCTTCAGGAGGAGCCGTACATGTCGGACATGGACTTCTTCGTCGACACCGGTGAGGAGCAGTCGTACATCGACTTCGGCTTCCACGCGATCATCCACCAGGACCACCATGTCGAGGAGATCGAGCAACTCGCGGACGACGCGGGAATTCGCTCGTTCAAGCTCTTCTTCAACATGTACAAGAAGTCTGCGCCGGAGCTGGGAATCGGCCACTCCGACGCCGGTCGAGTGTACGAAGTCTTCCGGAAGACGTCGGACATGGGCGGTGCAGTCGTGATGTTCCACGCGGAGAACGACGACCTGCTCCAGAAGACAATCCCCCAGGTCCGAGATGAGGAGGGGCGTGATAGCTTGCGGGCGTGGGCCGACAGCTCCCCGGGCATCGCGCAGGCAATGCAGGTTGAGCAGATTGGCATGCTGTGCGAAGAGACCGACGCCACTGCCTACGTCGTTCACAACAGCGCCAAAGAGACGATCCCCGTCCTCAAGAAATATCAGGATCGCGGGGTCCAACTCTACGGAGAGACGCTCCCCTCCTTCCTCGCGAACCACTGTGAGGACGAGGACGTCGGGCTGTGGGGGAAGATATCCCCCCCGATCCGGTACAAGGAAGACCAGGAGGCGCTGTGGGCGGGTCTCCGCACTGGCGCGCTCCAGCACGTCGGGACCGACCACTGCCCATATCCGCGAGAGTTCAAGGGCGAAAGGAACGGCAGCTTCTGGGAGGGCCCGCCGGGCGACCAGGGTTTGCAGACGTTCCTGCCCCTGCTGCTCCACGAAGGCGTCAACAAGAACCGCATCAGCATGGAGCGACTCGTCGAGACGTGTTCGACGAACACGGCGAAGCGCTTCGGACTGTACCCTCGGAAGGGCGCACTCGTCGAGGGTGCGGACGCGGACATGCTGATCGTCGACCTCGACAAGGAGGTTCACGTCGACTCCGAGTGGCTCGAGGGCCTGGGTAACGACTGGTGTTCGGCGTACGACCGAACCCTTCGGGGCTCGCCGAGCCACGTCATCACGAGCGGAAAAGTGGTCGTCGAAGACGACGAGATCCTCACGGAGAAGGGGATCGGCGAATACCTCCCTCGGGGGCCAAGCGGCGTCGACGCAGCGTAACTGACTCCTGTAAGGAAGGGGTCACCTCTGGTGTCCATCCAAGGTGCTGCAAACAGAGCGCATATCCGCCACGGAACGAAATCGTGAGATGTGATTGGTCGGGTAGACGCAAAGGGGCACTCTTCGAGAGAACGATTAACTGGCTCTAGTTAGAGGATTCTTCATGGACATCCGACGCAACGGACAACCGCCCAACTCTGGAACCCAGGTGTTTTCCCGTGCGAAAAAGATATCGAGTGTCCTAGCAATGATCTAAAGGACGGGACTTTCCATGAGTCGGGTAACCCCGCACTACTCTGCTGATTCGAGTAACTCCTTGATCGTCGCTGAGCTTCGTTCCATCATTTGACGAATCAGTGCCTCATCAATCGAATCTGGAACAGACGCCTGCTGGGTAATCCGCGTTTGAGACAATCCCAAGTCCTCAAAGGTGATTCGCCCCTGCATCTCGAAGCCACCCTCTCTGATAATCGAGCCCATCGCTTGGTTGCGTTCGAATTCTGTTATCTCCATCGTTCCCTCGACGGGTGTGTCATACCGTGTGTTCCGACGGCGAATGATGGTTCCAACTTCGATCGAACCATCCGACTCCTGTTCTAGTTCGATATCAGGATCCCATCGTGGGTGATTCTCGACATGTTGGTCGGCGATGAAATGGAACACGTCAGAAACCGGTCGGTCGATTATATTGGATACTGAAACAATCAATCCCCCACCGATACCCCTACTCGCTTTATTCGTCATTGTCCGTCACAATGAATACGTCTTGCAAAGAAATAGAGGCTCCGTGCGTGAACGCTCGTGGACCGATGAGCACGAATAGTTTACTTCTGAACGCCGATTTGAAGTCTATCTATAGTACATATATGAAGCCGTACACTACTCGTGAGGATTCGAAGGCTGCTATATCAGGATAGCACTGGACATCATCCAACCTGTCAAAACTATACAAACAAGCAAAAACGGTTTTGGCAGCCGAACTGGCCAACAGAGAAAACAGAACAAAGGATGAGCGAGAACCCCGTTGAACGCATCCTAGTAACTGAATAGAGGAGGAACTAAACGACGGGAAATACTGCTTCAAAAATATCGTGTTTCTCGCGGATTCCACGCAGAAAGGTAACACCGGAATGGTGCCATATCGTCCCAAAAACTGTACGTCAAGAATATTCTTTGTGATGAAGTCAATGCCAGACTAACTTAGCACCAAGAATGAACGGTCGGTCCTCTTCGAAATATGCAGCTGAAATAAGAGAACGTTAGAATTATTTGCTCACAAATTGGTGCAGTAGTGAGTGAACCATCTTGATGAAAATCCTGTCGAAGAGCTGTAAAGGGCTCTCGACAACGTGGAAGGAAAGAAGCTGACACAACGGCTCTTAGCTGCAATCGCGAACAAGCACTGTGTGAAGCAGACAGAGATGGCCGAGTGGAACGACCTTCAGCGCCGGATGACACCGATGAGAGGGTTCATCAAGGCGTTACTGACGGGATTCTAGGAGAACACGGAAGCCCTCAAACTCATGGTAAGAGAAATACAAAGGCGGTTTCTGGAGCCACCCGGACAAATCAGAATCGACACGCCGACGTGGACACTGGCGTTCGCTCAGCAATACCTCGGAGTCAGCTTCGATGTGGAGTATTCGATCCCGAGTTGCCGACGGTTGCTGAAGGAAGCGGGATTGAGCTATCAAAAATCTCACCGCTCAGCCGTCACGAGCTGTGACGGACTCCCCTTCGGACTCGTTGGTTTGAACTCAGTCAGTGAATGCAGGAGACAGCTCCAAGCAGCTCTCAGTAGCACCTTTTTCTCACTTGACGAGCTCACCACAGCGATTGATACCGCTCTCGACCAGCGTCTCCTCCAGAGTGTGAGTAATTACTTCTAGCGCTTACTGTGGTACTCGTGTTGTGGTTATGGAAATGAATAACAGCTGTGTTGTTATGTGGGTCAGCTGTAGCGCATGTAGCTGTCTTCAAGGTTCGCCTTGACGCCAGCTCTTCGCGCTACCGGAGCTCTCGGTGTAATCCGCCATTGGTCACAGCGGAACAAGACGTCTCTTTCGTGGGTAAGAGAACGGCCACGAACCGACGCCATGGTCGTATTCGGGGGGTACTGGATACCCTCAGAGGAGAAAAGCGCCACTTACTGAGGTGGGAGAAGGCAAAATTACACACATAGATAATATCAGAATATGTGGACTTTGAGAGAATTCTTCTGCCAATTCAAGCATGTGTGAAGGAATAAATTCTCCAACAATATTTACAGAAAATATTTATCATACCATTCCTTACCTTCCGAAAATCTCATGAATCGACGTACATTACTTGGGATCTCCACAGGCATTCTTACAGCATGGTCAGGATGTCTCTCTATGTTCGAATCATCAGACGTAGAAGCATACAAAAGGTTGGAAATATATAACAGGTCTGAGAAAATCCTCACAATATCTCTTGCTATAGCGGAGGTTGATTCCACTAAAAATAATATTGTTTTCGAGAAGCAAATAACACTTGAACCGGATCAGATGGAGGTGTTTGAAACCGACCTAGAGTTAGACAAGAAATATAATGTATCTGTAACTACCGACGGAGGTCCCAACGGTTCTGGGGAAGTTACAATGTGTGATTGTATTCTTGTCGTGAGAATTAATGAGGGGAATGTCGATATCAGTTTCTCGGCTTATTAATCATCATACCTGGCAACTCGAATAACAGACGTACTACTGTTATGGAAAGTTTCCAAACAAGGGACGCATTTTACTATGAGACGGGCTGAGGTGAGTCCCAGAGGAGCAGCTGGCCGTGCACGACCACTTTGACAGATACGAGTAAGATTGTAGGCACGACTGCTAAGGGGAATAATTCACGGTTTGATGCCCACAAGCACTGTACCACCGATACACTCTAACTGAATGTCCAATAATATCGCGGAATTACGTGAGGTAGCCTATTTTCAGTCAAATATACCAATTATATTCATGCTTAATCCTCACAAACCTGCAGGGTTGCAAACTTGCGGCCAGCAAATGTCATTCGCTTTGAACTCTGATATTCATTTCGATCGTGTGTGCCATTGCCACGATCTGTTTTGGCAGCTCCTCGGAGAGCCTTCTTCCACTCAGAACGCCAACCGGGGCTGAAGCCGATATCGCTCCCAGGATAGAACCATCTTCCTTCGTAACCGCTGCACCTACAGCACGCAATCGGGGGATATATTCTTCGTCGTTGACAGCGTATCCTTGGTCTGATATTTCCTTGAGTTCGGCAACGAGACGGTCGCGGTTCGTAATCGTGTTCTCGGTGTGTTCAGACAGTCCATGGCGCGAAATATGTTCGTCCAACTGGTCCTGATCGAACTCCGCCAACATCGCTTTGCCAGCTGCAATACAGTGGAGCGGGGTGCGGTAACCGACCTCATCTACAGGGGAGATGCTCCGCTTCCCACCCGCTATTCCAATACAAACCGCCCGCCCGAACTCTTCGATGTAGATTTGCATTCGGACGTTCGCCTCTTGAGCAAACTCATCAATTTCATCCATAGCGTGCTCAAAAAGGACATCGTTCCGTCGTCGAGTTTCACCGATGGTCAGAAATCGGTATCCGGTGTAATAATGGTCGTCTTGCTTGATTACTAGTTCTTGCTGCATCAGAGTCGCTAGGTGCGGGTACACTGTCCCTGGGGTCAAGTCGAGATGATCTGCGACTTCCGTGAGCGTTGCGCCGTTCATCTCATGGAGAGAGTCCACAATCGCACACGCTTTTTCGACTGCCGCTATCGTCCGCGGGCCGCCGTCTGGCGAATTTTGAACCATGTGCTAGGCATAGTCAAGCCTTGACTTCAATTTGCCCCTCTCAAAATATCAGAAAGTCGAATTGAAGATTGGTCCGTGCCCCTCACGCAAATTTTTCGGAAAAATACACCGTCAAGAGAAATATCCCCATGTTTTTGGAGTCCGTAGTAATAATAATTGTCCGAACTTTTGATTAATTCCCGCAATAGTGTGTTAGCTTCTCAAAATTACCCAAAATAAATATTGGAGAATATGTATTAGGTATTTTATATCACGGCACAAGCTGATTTGGCGGATGACAGCGAGACGCTCATACAACGCGCGGGCTACAAATTGACCGAGATCGTCGAGCGATGGTGCCTAATCCGTTCCTCTTCGTCTGAATCCTGAGCTACGTCACATTCGACCTCGGAATGGTCATCGAGAGGACTGGATCCATGGAGATGGGAATGCATTGTCTGACTCATTGTACTCCTGAAGGTCAATTTCGGGATAGACCCTACTAGAACTGATATCACCATCAAGGCTCGTGCTAGAAGTTATAGCAAATATATTATTAGTTGCAGTAGGTTTATGGCGGTGGGATAATGACATTGTTATGCAATGCCAGACCCTTGTATTATAGGCGTGGGTACATCACCCATTGGCAGGACCGATCTCACTGGCCGCGATCTGTTCGCAGTCGCAATGGAAGAGGCCTTTAGTGGCCTCCCAGATCCGGCATCATTCGTTGACGCGGTCTACGCCGGAAGCCAATCCGAGATGTACGAACACCAGATTATGATGGGGACCTTGCTGGCCGAGTGGGCCGGCCTCCGAAACGTCCCCGCCGAGCGAGTTGAGGCGTGTGCCGCCGCAGGTGGGCTCGCATTGAAGAATGCAATGCGGGACGTCAAAACCGGCACTCACGACGCAGTCCTTGCCTGTGGTGTAGAGAAGATGACTGCTGGCGGAACCTCCCACTCGATCGAATCCCTTTCGGGGGCGTTCGACCGAGCACTCGAACAACGGTCGGGGATCACTGCCCCAAGTCAATACGCGCTCATCGCACAGCGGTATCTCCACGAATCGGGGATTACCGAGGAGGAACTTGCGGAGATTTCGGTGAAGAACCATCATAATGCGTCCCAGAATCCACGCGCGCACTTCCAGAAGGAAGTAGACATTGACGATGTAATGGAGTCTGACTACATCGCACCCCCGATCAAGCTCTACGATTGTGCGCCGGTCAGCGACGGAGCCGCAGCCGTAATCGTCGTGTCCGAAGACCTTGCTTCGGAACTAGTCTCTGACGAAGAACAGGTGAAAATCCTCGGGAGCAGCGTCACTTCGAACAACCTCTCGGTGGCCGACCGGAACCTTACCTCCATCGAGGGTGCCGAAGTGGCAGCTGAGCGAGCCTACGACGAAGCCGGAATGTCCGCCGAAGACATGGACGTGGCAGAAGTTCACGACGCATTCACCGCATGCGAGGCGCTCTTAGCAGAGGCTGCCGGGTTCGCACCCTGGGGAGAGGGTATCCAAACTGTCCGCGATCCTGCCGAACGGTCGGCCGACTGGACCGATGTCCACATCAATACCAGTGGCGGACTGAAGGCACGGGGCCATCCCACTGGTGCGACTGGCCTTTTACAGGCCGTCGAGGTGTACGAACAACTCACAGGTAATGCTACGGCTGGACGACAGATCGAGAACGCTAACGCCGGTCTGTTAATCAACGAAGGTGGTGTAGCTGATGCCTGTACCGTGGCACACGTTCTTTCAATCTAACAATGAGCAATAACGACCTACAGACAGTGACACACGAACAGCGTGAAATTACCTCAGAGAGTCCCCTAACACTGCCAGGGTTCTTCGAGGCAATGGCAAATGAACGCCTCCTAGCCGGAAAGTGTGCGGAATGTGAAAACCGCATGATTCCGCCGAGACCAGCCTGTTACGCGTGTGGCAGCCGTAACATCGAAATTGAAGAGCAACCAATGACCGGCGAGGTTATCAGCTACACGGAAGTTTACCGGCCGCCACCGGCGTTCGAAGCTCTCGCTCCATTCGCAATCGCGACTGTCGAACTGGACTCCGGTGCGCGATTAACCGGTCGAATGACGGTTCCATACGACGACGTGAATATCGGGATGCCAATTCAGCTTCGCATCAGACAGCCAGAAGAGATCGGTGCCGACACGGAGCTCCGTCAGGAGAAAGACTGGCCGCTTCACGTAATCGAACCCGCCTAAGTGATTCCGTCAGTCGATCAAGAAGCGGTGTAGCGGCTACAAATGTCGCCGCACCCAAACCATCGTCCCGCTGCGACAGGCAGGAAAACATTTTTCATGGTGGCTTACAATTGTGTGTATAGTTAGCAATGTCCTTGCCAAGCCTTGGCGATAAAGATGGGATTGTTCACGAACAGAACCACGACTCTGTCAGGCAGACGAACGCCTACGAGTTCATGGAGAAGTACGATATCCAAACGACTGACGAACTCGTAACTCGGACGACGAGAACGGTCGAGGGAATCGAAGCATCGGGCCTCGACTGGTTCTGGGATGAAGTCGTCGATTATCTCGACATTGAATTCTATGAGGACTACGATACCGTTCGGGATGACACGAACGGTCCGCAGTTCACGCATTGGTATCCTGGGGGGAAGTTCAATATCGCCCACAACGTGCTTGATCGGCACGCGGCGACTAACCCAGAGAAAACCGCGTGTCTCTGGGAGTCCGAACCAGGTGAGGTGTCCGAAACCAGTTTTCAGGAGCTTAACCGAGAAGCGAACCAGGTCGCGAACGCGCTTACCGAGTATGGCATCAAAGAGGGCGATAGAGTTGGGTTGTATATGCCGATGGTGCCGGAGGCAATTTCGATTCTCTATGGCTGTTTCAAGGTTGGCGCAGTTGTCGTCCCGATTTTCTCCGGATTTGGTGTCGAGGCGACTGCATCCCGCCTACAGGACGCCGGTTGTCGGATCATATTCACGGCAGACGGGTTCTACCGTCGTGGCTCCGAAGTAAATATGAAGACCACAGCAGATGCGGCCAGGAAACAGGCCGACAGCGTTGAGAGAACCATCGTCTTCGACCGGTTGGATGCTGACCCCGAATGGGATGATTCGGTGGATGAATGGTGGACGAATGCCGTCCTGTCCCAACCCACTGAATTCGAAACCCGAGAACTCGACGCCGACGCGGAAGCCATGTTATTGTACTCTTCCGGCACAACGGGGAAACCAAAGGGTATCGTCCAGACCCACGCTGGACTGCTCGTGAACTGTGCGACTGAGATGTACTTCCACTTCGACCTGAAGCCGGATGATCGCTTCTTCTGGTTGACTGATATCGGCTGGATGATGGGTCCGTGGGCGTTACTTGGGAACCACACCTTTGGAGGCACTGTGTTCCTGTACGAGGGTGCTCCGGACTATCCTGAACCAGACCGGTTGTGGGAAATGGTCGACAGACACGACTTAACGATTTTCGGTATATCACCGACCGCGGTTCGTGCCCTCATGAAATCAGGTGACGAGTGGGTACAAAGCCACGACCTGTCTTCACTTCGGTTGCTCGGGTCAGCTGGTGAACCATGGGATCCAGAGTCCTGGTACTGGTTCTACGAACAAATCGGCAACGGTGAGATACCCATCATGAACATTATCGGTGGAACCGAGATTTGTGGCTGTTTCCTCATGCCCTTCCCCTCGAATCCACAAAAGCCCTGTACAGTTGGGGGCCCAGCGGTGGGCAAAGCCGTCGACATCGTGAATGAGGCAGGCGAGTCCATCGCCGACACGAACGAACGAGGTTATCTGGTGGCGACTGACTCGTGTCCCTCGATGACCAAATCCCTTTGGAGTGGCGACAGTCGGTATCTTGAGGAATATTGGTCGAAGTTCGACGACCTCTGGGATCACGGCGACTGGGCGCAAAAGGACGAGGATGGCTTCTGGTTCCTTCATGGCCGCGCAGACGATGCGCTGAACGTTGCTGGCCGGAAAGTCGGGCCTGCAGAATTAGAAGGTGTCGCAATAGAACATGGCTGTATCAATCAGGCCGCAGCAGTCGGGGTTCCTGATGACACAACCGGTACTGCCGTCGTATTGTACGTCATTGTTGAACCCGGATGCGACGAAAGTGAGTTGTTCCGTGAAGAGATACGAGATCAAATCGCCCAGGAACACGGCAAACCGTTCAAACCGCGTGAGATCCTGTTCGTCGACGAGTTCCCGAAGACGCAATCCGGAAAAATTGTGCGTGGAATCATCAGCTCGCTCTACCAAGGCAAAGAGATTGAAGACACGTCCAGTATCGAGAATCCGGAGAGTTTAGCGAAGGTCAAAGACGCTCGATAGTAAATACGAAATCCAGTAACACATTCAACAATGAGTGACTCATCTACGGAAGTTTGGCCAGTCAGTCAGCCCGAAATTGGCGATACCGCCAAGAGGTCTCGAACAATTGAAGAAAAAGATATCGAACGGTTCTCCGCGATTAGCGGCGATTACAACCCACTACATTATGATGCTGAGGCAGCGGCGAACTCCCAATTCGGTGAAATCGTTGTGCAAGGGGGAATTACAAGTGCGATCCTTAATGCGGTCGTCGCCGAAGACCTTCCTGGCCCAGGCACCGTTTTTCTCTCAGTGAATTGGAACTTCAAGGCACCCGCACGCCCTGGCGACACTATCACAGGTTGTGTGAAGGTGACGGACGTTCGTGACGACAAACCCATCACGAACCTCGAGACGACCGTAACGCGAGACGATGGAACGGTCGTACTAGATGGAACCTCAGTCTGCTACACCATGGATATGGGATCGAAGGACAAGGACTAATGATATCATGCTCTGACAACGCCGGATACACGGCACGAACCAGATGACGGGAGACATTCAGCTCTGGGGAGAGTACGGATGAGTGAAATAGACAGTTGGAACAAACAGTGGGCGGTAGTGAATATGATAAGTGGGGGCGAACCGAAATGGCGAGTCTTGCTCCTCGTGGCCGTAGCTGAGTTATTCGTCATGACGCTGTGGTTCAGTGCGTCAGCTGTATCGTCATCATTCGTAACTGCCTGGAATCTATCCGGCACTGAGGCGGCTTGGCTGACTATTTCCGTACAACTGGGTTTCGTCGTGGGCGCGCTTCTTTCCTCTATCTTCACTATTTCAGATACGATCCGTCCACAGTACTTGTTCGCCAGCTCAGCGTTTGTCGGTGCTGCGGCAACCGTGCTTATTGCAGGGGTGGTTCAGTCGTTTCTTCCTGCTGTTGGCCTTCGGTTCGTGACCGGCGTAGCCATGGCTGGTGTGTACCCAATCGGCATGAAGATGATGGCAGAATGGTTTAAGGCGGGTCGAGGGCTTGCTATCGGCGTATTGGTTGGTGCACTCACTGTTGGGTCAGCTGCGCCCCACCTTCTTCGCGTATTCGGGGGTATCGGGCAACCGCGGCTCGTGCTCTATGGAGCGGCAGTCGTCGCCACGGCCGGAGGGCTCCTGATCTTGAAATATGAATCGGGACCGTATCAAGCGGATACGTCACCGTTTGACCCAACTGCAGTCTGGCGAATTCTACGCGACCGAGGAACGTTGCTCGCGAACGTTGGGTACTTTGGCCACATGTGGGAACTGTACGCTATCTGGACCTGGATTCCATTCTACATCGCAGCGAGTTTGCATGCGAACGGAAGCGGCGGGTCCGCGACGACATCGTTGCTTGCTTTCGGGACGATCGCCATCGGGGGCGTGGGTGCCTGGCTCGCAGGCAGTGCGGCAGATCGCGTGGGGCGGACGACCGTTACTAGCGCAAGCATGGTCATTAGCGGCCTCTCCTGTCTCGCTGCTGGGTTCGTCTTCGGCGAACCACTAGTCATCCTGGCCCCGTTCTGTCTGGTCTGGGGCTTCGTGATTGTCGCCGACTCCGCACAGTTCTCCGCCTGTGTCTCCGAACTCGCGGAGGACAACTACGTCGGGACGGCTCTCACCTTGCAAACTGCGATTGGATACATTATCACCACGGTCTCCATTCAGCTCGTACCAGTATTCGAGGGGTATTTAGGTTGGCAATGGGCGTTCGCCCCCTTGGCTATTGGCCCCGCTATCGGCACCGCAGCTATGCTCTATCTCCGGGTACTCCCAGAAGCGTCGAACCTGGCCGGTGGCAGAGGATGAGGCAATCATCTCGCCACTGTAATCCAAGATATCGAGGTATCATCTGATGGTATAACCCCAGCTAATCAGGTTTGAACCATTCAGATGGTCCGCTGCATGCTGGGGAAGTAAGAGCTGACCCGTCTATCGAAACTCTGGCTCGAACCACCCCCTCATTTTTGTATAGTAGTATAAAGTTTATAAATAGATAATCGCTCCGTAGTATAGCGATTTTTCGAAAATCCACCGCTTCCAAAGCCGGTGTTGACTAACCCAATAATCAACACCACAGTTTTGTACCCTGCTGCCGTCTGTGCGTCCAACGTCATGCCCAATCCAACGGACGATGATTCTCCGCCCCGAACCTCGACGCGCAACTCCGGGGGGACACGGCTCCAAGACGCGCTTCCACCATTCCTTGCGAGCAAGAGCAAGGGAGAAACCGGATCGGGTAACTACCAGCGCAACGCAGAACGAGTCGTTGGCCTGTGGATTGACTGGCTCGAAACGCGTGGAGTGGATACATTCGACGAGTTAGACGTCCGCTCGATGCGCGAGTACGCGCGATACCTGACCCAGCGGGTTCGTGCCGATGCCATCGTGGCCTCGACCGCGCACAACTACTACGCCGTCGTCCGGGCGTTCTTGACCTGGTGCGTGCGCGAAGAACTCATCGCGGACAACCCCGCGGCAAAACGCCGTGCAGAAGAGGAATTACCCGACAAATCGGCGGGTCGGAAAACCCAGCCAGAACAGTTCTGGTCGCCGACAGAACGCCGCAAAATCATGGCCTTCGTTAATAAGCGAGCCCACGACGCCATCGATGAACAGGGGTTCGACGCAATCGAAGAAACGCGTGACCGGGCGCTCGTCGCCCTCCTTGCCTACTCCGGAGTTCGGGGCGCAGAGGTGTTCAACGCACCCGGCGACAGTCGGCGTACTGGATTGACGTGGGCAGACGTTGATCTCGACGAGGGGATATTGGTCGTTCTCGGAAAATCCCAAGAGCGCGAGCCGGTACAGCTGCCACCACAAGCGTGTGAACCCCTGCGTCGGTACCGCGAACTGCTCGCTCCGCCAACTCCCGAGTGGCCGGTGTTTCCGACGCGAAGCGCGCCGACCCTCTATTCGACGGCGCGAGACGGGCTTCGGGCAGCAGGATATGTGGACAATGAAATCGATGAAATTCTCTCTGGAGCCAACACAGAAGCGGTGATTCGCGCGTACGAACTCGTCCCGCCGTCGGTGACAACGACGGGAGCCCGCGCCATCATGAAACGGCTCTGTGACGAGGCTGATTTCGAGGTCGCGGGTGACCGCGACTACCTGACGCTCCACGGTGCGCGCCGCGGCCTCGGTGAGACGCTGTATCGGGCCCACAGCCCCGCAGCCGCCCAGCGTGCGCTCAGGCACAAATCCCCGGAGACGACGGCTCGGGCATACGCTCACATCGAGGCGAGCGACCTCGCAGAACAGGTCGGTGGCGTGCTCGATGACGTGGATGGAGAGGGCGAATAACCCACAGTACATCCAGTTTTAGGCCCACCTAAATATCGAAACGCCCTTAAGGATTTAGGGTCGCCTAAAAGTATGAACGGTAAGTCGCAATCGAATCCGACCCGGCGGCGGTATCTCAAAGGTGGCGGTGCGCTCATCGCTGGTGGCCTGCTCGCCGGCTGTACGGGCACGAACGATGCAATCGGGCAGAGAACGGAAACGGGCGGTCAGACGACCGAACCACAAGACGGCTCGACCACCGAAAGCACAGAAGGACCGTACACGGTATCGATGTCACCGATGGGAAACGTGACGTTCGACGCCGTACCAGAGTCGGTGTTCACCGTCTTCTCGCAGTACGCAGATATGGCAGTCGCCCTCGGGCACGGCGACGCAGTGAATTCGGTGTACGTCCCCGAGATGTTCGGGACGACGCTCAACCACTACACCCACCACTTAGACGGGGTGTCGTTCGATTGGGAGGGCCTCTATGACCCCCTCATGGCAAGCTTTTCGAAAGAGAAACTGTACGAACTCGACAGCGACGTCCACTTTGCTGACCCAGCGTGGGCCTCGACCCAGAGCAACTGGTCGAAATCCGACGTAGAGGAAATCAGCGACCAATTGGCACCGTGGTTCGGGAACTTCTACAGCGGAACCAACGGCGCGCCGCCGAAGGGATACGAAAACTACGACTACTACACCCTCTGGGAACTGTTCGGGAAGGTCGCGGCCGTATTCCAAGAGCAAGCGCGCTACGAAGCGCTCGCTGCGGTGCACACGGACCTCGTCTCTACCATCCAAGACGCGCTGCCACCGAAAGCAGAGCGCCCGACGGTCGTTCGTGCGACACTCGCCGCAGACGGTGAGAAGTTCTACACGTACCACCTCAACAAGCCGGGCTACTGGCTCGCAGACACCCGTCCGCTGGACGCGAACGACGCTTTCGCGGACGAGGATTGGGGCGGACTCTGGGGCACCGTTGATTACGAAGCGATGCTCGAAGCCGACCCGGATATTATCCTCCACCTCTGGGGGATGACGCCGAGCTACAGCATGCAGAAGACGCGAAAGACGCTCGAAGAACACTCGGTGGGCAGTCAGCTTTCGGCTGTGAAGAACGACCGTGTGTTCGCCGCCGGAATGCGGTATCAAGGCCCGCTCATGAACCTGTTCCAAATCGAGATGGGCGCAAAACAGCTCTATCCAGACCTGTTTGGCGAGTGGCCTCGCTACCAAGATGGCGACCACTACCCGGACATCCCCGAAGACGAATGGTTGTTCGACCGGACTCGTGTTGCAGCAATCGTGAACCGCGAGTTTTAATCACCCAAGCGGCGGAAACACAGCTCGGCAGTGCTGGCAAAGAATCGGGCACCTGCCCAACCAGAATGCCAGCCCAATCTAACCAACCTCGACGAACCGTCAAATCCGGCCGTAAGAGCAAAACTAGCCAATCTATACAAACCATCCAAACTAGTTCGCCCCATGGAGTCAAAACCATACAAACTATAATAATGAAAGATATTTACTAAATTTTTCTAGTTGTCAATTGCACTCTATATAGGTTGAATCAGGCATTTATTGGTGAATAGAATAATATTGTCTGAGAGAGGGCCTATTTCAGACAGTAAAATATCTGAGTTTTTGAGTTTGGTACAATCTATCCAAACCATCCAAGATAGTGCTCGAAATCGGCGAGAAGCGAACCAAGTACGAGGAAAATTGCTGCCGAGGCAGACAGTTAGGAGAGTCGCTCTCTGAACTGGGCCTGGAGCACCGGCAGGAGCAGAATAACGACGGTCAGTACGATGATCACAGCCGAAATCGGTCGGGAGTAGAAGATGGCGAAATCGCCCTGTGAGTACTGCAGCGACCGGTGGAAGTTCGCCTCAGCGACCGGCCCCAGAATGAGCGCGATGATGAGAATAATCCGGGACATACCGAACTTTATCATCAGGTAGCCCAGCACGCCGAACGCACCGGCGATGGCGATGTCCCCGAAGTTGTTCCTGAACATGAATGCCCCGACGAAGGAGATGAACAACACAACTGGGGCAAGAACGACCGTCGGCGTTTGGGTCACCCGGACCAACCGGTTGGCCAGCAACACGCCAATCGTAGACGTGACAAAGTTCGAAAACAGGAGGGAAAACAGGATGATGAAGATGAGGTCTACGTGCTGGTCAAACAGCATCGGCCCGGGTTGAATCCCGTGAACCAAGAACGCACCGAGTAACACGGCGGTCGAAGCCGACCCCGGAATGCCGAGCGCGAGCGTCGGAAGCATCGTTCCGCCGTCTTTCGCGTCGTTCGCAGCTTCGCTGGCAATCACGCCCTTGATGTTCCCCTTCCCGAACGAATCTGGGTCGTTAGACCACTGCACCTCTTGGTAGTAGGCGACGAAGTTCGCCACCGTCCCACCAACGCCGGGAACGACGCCGATAAACCAGCCGATAATCGAACCACGGATGACGGTCCATTTGCTGTTAAAGACGGATTTAACCCCGTCCACGACGCCGCCGTGGACGCTCCCATCCTCTGCAATCTTCCGGCCTTCGCTCACTAGTTTAATCATCTCTGCGACGGCGAACAGGCCGATAATCACGGGGATGAGCGTAAAGCCGTCGAGCAGGTACGTCGTCCCCCAGGTGAATCGGGCGCTGCCGGTGACCGCGTTCAGGCCGTGGAAGGCCAACACGAGGCCGAACGCCCCGGCAATCAAATCGCTGAGGATGGAGCCTCTCGTGACGGTGGCGAGCACTGCGAGCCCAAACACCGCAAGCCAGAACAGTTCCGGTGACCAAAACGAGAGCACAATCGGCCGGACGAACGGGATGAGGATAACGAACAGGATAATCCCAATCGTCGCCCCGGTTGCAGAGCTCAGTGCGCTTGCGGTGACTGCCTCGCCGCCACGACCCTGCTTTGCGAGTGGGTAGCCGTCGAGCAGCGTCGCCGCGTTTGGCGCGTCGCCCGGGATATTGAGGAGAATCGCGGTGACAGACCCCCCAAAGGCAACGCCACCGAGCGTCGCGGCCATGATGATGAACGCATCTTCGGTTCTAAGATGGAACGTGAGCGGGATGAGCAGAGCAATCGCAACAGGGCCACCAAGCCCCGGAATCGCACCCATCACCAGCCCCAGTACCGCACCAAGGACGATTAACACGATACCAATCGGCGTGAGAACCGTATCGAGCGCCGTCAGCGCAACGTCAACCAGGTCGCCATCAGCAGCGGCTAACACGAGGCTCGAACAGAAGTCTTGGCCAACGGCGGTTACGACCGGTGAGAGTGCGTCCATCATGGTGTCGCAGTTGGGTTATCGCCCGGTTCGAAGCGAACGAGGCGAGGGGCGTTGTTCAGAGCACTGTGTACCATCGTCGATTAGAACATTTCCTCGATGATTCCTTTGAACGGCTCTTGGGACATGAGTTCAAACTGATTTCCGACAATCTCCTCGATGCGTTCGTGACCCGCCGGGTCGACGATGACCCGGTTTGCCTCCTCTGCGTCGGCCATGAATTCGTCGTCGGCTATCACCTGTTCGAAGGCATCACGGAGGGTGCTCAAGACGTCCTCATCCATGCCCGGCGGTCCGGCGTAGAATCGTGGGAACAGCGAAACGTCCATGATTCTGTCAATCCCGTCGGCGTCGATTTCTGAAGCGAAAATCTGGCCGCTCGAAATCCGGTCGCGCAGCGCGGCGTCCGCCCAGACGAACAGCAAGTCGACCGTGTCGTAGCCGAGTGCGACGTTGTGTCCGGACGTGGCGGTGAACGCCGCGAGGTCGGCCTCACCGCGCTCCATGCCCGTGATGCCCGCGCCCACGCCTTCGTAGTGGATGAAGTTGATTTCGTCTTGGCTGAACGCACCCGTCAACTCACCGATGACGATGGGGTGTAAGTGTCCGACCGACCCCTTCCCTTGCGTGGCGAAGGTGAGATCGTCGATTTGGTCGACTAAGTCTTGGAAACTCTCTATCTCTAAATCCGTAGAGCCCGTCAGGCCAATCGGGTCTTGGGAGATGACGCCGAGGTAGCTCATGTCCTGAACGGAGAAACCGGGGTCGCGCCCGATTTCGTGCGGGATGAGCTGGAACGAGTCGTTGGTCAACAACGTGTAGCCGTCTGCGTTCGCGCTGTAGGCCTGTTCTGTTCCGACCGTGCCACCACCACCGGTGACGTTTTTGATGACTAAGTTGTGCTCGCCGCCGAGCAAGTACTCCTCCCAGTAAGGTTTGCTCAGTCGAGCGATGTGGTCCATTCCGCCACCAGTGTCGAATGGAACGATGAGATCGACGTCATCCGAGGGGTATTCGCCGCCGCTGCCACCAGTACAACCAGCAAGGGAGAGCGTTGCGGCTGCTCCAATGCCCTTCAGCATGCTTCTTCGACGCATACCCCATCATTAATAGGGCAGATGTTATAGCTTTGGGTCGTGGCAGATATATTTTGTGGCTCCCGCAAACCGTTTGACTGAAGACCAATATCACCGAGAGACTGGTAGAGAAACGTTGTGTTCCGAGTTTATGCTACGGGACACACAGCCTACAACAGGCCGAAAATGACCCCGTCCCACAGCCGCGCAGAGAGCACATACACGAACGTGTTCAGTAAGACGACGATGACGATGAGGGTGTAAATTGCCATACGAAGATCACGTTCGTAGACGTACACGAACAGTGGAACCAGCAAGAACGACGAGAGGAAGCCGAACAACCAGATGACGAAGATGAACCCGACAATCCAGCCGACCATCTCGACTTCCCGGCGCACGTTGCGCTCTGCTGCTGCACGCGAAAGGACATCGTCTCCCTCAGTTGTTTTGGAGAACACGCCGTGAATCCGGAAGTGAAGCCGGTCTCCATAGCGATTGAAAAGCGCCTCAAGGAGAATCAACGCGATAAGCAAAACGTTCGCTATGAGCGGGAACATTCGCGCTTCGCGGCTGTAGGAGAACGACGTGTAAATCAAAAAGAGGGTGTACAGAGAAAGGGCGAGTAAGAATATCGCTCGGGAATGGCGTCTGACGGCGACTCGCAGGCTACGTTGCTCGGTCATCATACGTGAGAGGTATGCCAGACCTACTCAGATGAGGTATATATGTGCTTCGTTAACGCAGCTCTCGATTTACACGGCGGTCGCATGAACGTTCGGAGGGTCAGTCACCGCGTCGCGTTGCGACCACGACAAACGTCTCGCGGCGTTCCTGGGCGCGTTGAATGCGAAAGCCGTGGTCGAGTAACAGCGATTGTGCGGTTGCGAGGTCGAAACACATGTCGGCAGGTGGGCCTCGTTCAGTCTCACCGGCTCGCGTCGCAGACCAGTCGAACACGACGAGCCGCCCGCCCGGCCGCAGGACGCGGGCGAGTTCTGGAAGGGCTTCTGCGACGCCGTGGTGGAAAGTGCGCAGTGAGATGGCTCCGTCAAGTTCGCCGTCTGCAAACGGCGTGGCTGCAACGTCTGCAGTCACGAGGTCGACGTTCTCGGGGACGCCTCGTTCGCGGTACGCCTCGTGCATCCCGTCGTTCGTATCGAGCGCGTAGAGCGTGTCGACGACTGGCGCGAGTTCGTCCGTGAAGAGCCCGGTTCCACTCCCCAAGTCAGCGACCGTCCAGTCGGGTGCGGGGTCAAGTAGCTCTCTGAGTTCTTCAGCCGAGAGATAGCGAAATTGGATCGGGTCGTTCAACCGGTCGATACGGTCGGTGAAGTCGTTGTCGTGGTGGTCGTGGTCGTGAGAATGTTCGTGTGCGTGGTCTGCCGCGTCGTCGTGGTGGCCCATACGCTCGTATCTCGCTCGGGGAATATGGGCGTACCGGCGCGGGGAAACGCACTGCGGATTCCGCGGACGGCCCTCGAACTGAATCCCTGTGTGAGACACACATACACAAGTTTATCATGTATCTCTTCGAAGCATCTGGCATGGCGGACTACAAGCCACTATCGACGGGTACTGAAAAGGAAGTCCGGCCTGGCGACATCAACGTCGCGAGCCTCCGGACGACCATCGATGGGCTACACGAACGCGGTGAGCTACTCAGGACAGAAACGCCGGTCGACCCCGACCTCGAAATTGCGGGCATTCAAAAGAAGATGGACGGCGGCCCGACCTTGCTGTTCGAGAATCTCAAAGGGTGGGATCACGCGCGATTCGTCGTCAATCTCTTTGCAAACCGCGAGCGCATCGACAACCTGTTTGGCTTCGAAAACCGGCGCGACCGCACCCAGCGAATCGCGGATGCAATCAGCAACCCGATTCCGCCGAAAGTGGTCTCTCGAGAGGAAGCGCCGGTACAGGAAACCGTCGTCACCGAAGACATCAACGTAGACGACATCATCGTCCCAATTCGACACACCGAAGAAGAAGACGAACTCACCACAGGCTCCGGCGTGAGCGTCATTTACGGCGGCTGGTTCGACGGCGGCAGCCACATTGGCTACAACCGCATGAACTTCCGGTGGGGCGACGTCTCGACGTTCCAAGCCGCACCGGGCGGCCACGTCTGGATGGTTATGTCCGAACACTACAACGACAGCGACGATCCGAAGATTCCGATTACGATGAACTTCGGCATCCCGCCGGCAGCCACGCTCGCGGCCGGATCTGGGTTCGATTACGTCGTGCTCCCGAAGGGCTGTGACGAACTCGGCGTCGCTGGCGGAATCCAGCAGGCACCCATCGAAGTGGTTGAGGCGGCAACCGTCGAGGGCGCGTACAGCATCGCCAACGCCGAGTACGCCATCGAAGGCTACCTGAAACCGAAAGACCGCCGGTGGGAGACCGATGAGTCAGAGGAGACCGAAGAACAGGGCAAACACCCGTTCCACCCCGAGTGGGCCGGCTACATGGGACGGGCGTACAAGGCTCCGACCTTCCACGTTGAAGCCGTCACTCACCGCGACCTTGACGCAAAACCGCTCATCCAACCAATCATCGTCCACAGCGCAGAGGAGAACAACATCCAGACGACCGTGCGCGAGGGTGCGCTCTACGAGACGGTTGACAGAATCGAACCCGGCATCATCCACGACGTGAACATCCCGTACGCGATGACCGACTGGGGCGGAGCCATCTTCCAGGTGGACAAGTCGAACCCGGTGGACGAAGGCTACCACCGCAACTTCATGGTGACCGCACTCGGCACCTCCCGTGGGATGCGGATAGCCGTGGCCGTTGACACGGACATTGACATCTACTCGATGGACGACGTGATGTGGGCGATTACGACCCGGACGAACCCGCAAAAAGACTTCCTCAACCCGGTTCCCGGCGGCGCAGGCCAGACGTTCCAGCCAAGCGAGCGCGCCGGAGCACGTGGCGAGGTCAAGCAGTCGAACACCAACTTCGAAGGCGGCCTCGCCATCGACGCGACGGTCCCGTACGGCGAACTCGACGTGACATTCGACCGGCCGGAGTATCCCATTGATCTCGTCACGCTCTCGGATTGGTTCTCTTCCGAGCAGCTCGACTACGCAGAAGAAGACCGCGAACGCGGCTGGACGGAACTGCTGTCGAAGACCGGGCGCTAAGCGCGACTCACTGACGATTTTTTCTTGTGTTTTCACTCAGCGTTGCTGAGCAGTGGGTCTGCGAGAGTGGGTTGAGATGGGTGAAAAAGAATCAAGACGTCGAACTTAGTTCTCGTACGGCACGTCGCGGTACTCGTCGGTGAGGTCGGGTCGCCGGATGGACTTCGTCGGCGTCTTCGGGAGTGAGTCGCGGAAGAAAATCTGTTTTGGCGCTTCGAAATCGGAGATATCGTCCGACTGTTTGCAAAACTGGATGAGTTCGGCTTCGGTCACCGACGCACCGTCTTTGAGGACGACGGCCGCACAGACGCGTTCGCCCCAGTGGGCGTCTGGAATCGGGAACACGGCGGTCTCTTTGACGGCGTCGTGGCTGCTGATGACGCGCTCTACGCCACGCGGATAGACGTTCTCACCGCCGGTGACGATCATGCTGTCTGCCCGGCGGAGGTGGAAGATGTAGCCGTCTTCGTCGACGCGAACCACGTCTCCGGACTGGTACCAGCCGTCTTCGGTGAACGCTTCTTTAGTCTTCTCGGGTTTGTTGATGTACTTCTCGAACAGCGTATCGCCGCGAACCTGCATTTCGCCTTCGCCAACCTCGACGACCTCGCCCGTGTTCAAATCGACCACGCGTACGTCCACCTCTTGGACGACCGGCCTGCCACACGATCCGGGCACGCGCCCAGGAACCTCATCGCGCGGGGAGAACTCGCCGGTTTTGCCGACTGGGTAGGTGAGGATGATGCCCGCCTCGGTCATGCCGAGGCGCTCTGAGACGCGCACGTCGTACATCTCTTCTACGGTATCGTAATCTTTGGAATCCATCGGCGCGCCGCCCGCGAACACCTGCTTCAGCGAACTCACGTCGTAGCGCTCTGGGGTTTCGTACTCCAGCATATCGAGGAGCATCGACCCCGCGATGTACGCGCTGTCGGCTTTGTACTGTTCGACTTCAGCGAGGAAGCGGTCGATGTCCCACTTGTGGAGGACAACGGTGCCCCCGGCAGCGAGCACGGGCAGTGACGACGACTCGAACCCGGAGGTGTGGTACAACGGCCCGGCACAGAGCCACGTCTGGTCTGACGTGATTTTCCAGACGTGTCGCATTGCCTTGGTGTGCACCGACACGCTTCGGTGGGATTTGTAGACGCCTTTCGGGTTGCCGGTCGTCCCGCTCGTGTACATGAGGCCGAACAGGTCGTCGTCGCGCTGGGGCACCGTCTCGGTGTAGTTCGAGTGGGTAGTGAGAATTTCGTCGAGCGTGATGGTGCCGTATTCTGATTCGCCGATGGTGACGACGTGTTCGACGCCCGCGTCTTTGGCCGCTGAGGCGACCATTTCTGCGTCATCGGGGAACGTCATCACTGCGTCCGCGTCGGCGTCGTCGAGGACGTATTCGATGATGTTGCGACCGAACATGTAGTTTATCGGCGCGGGCGCGCCGCCGGCTTTCATCGCGCCGAACGCGGCGAAATAGACTTCTGGGGTGTTCGGGACGTACATGCACACGCGCTTGCCGCCGAAGGATTTGAGCCAGTTTGCGAACGAATTGGCGTGCCAGTTGAGTTCGTTGTACGTGTAGCTTGTGCCCTCGCTGATGACCGCGGTCTTTCGACCACGCTCGTGGACCTGATTCTCCAGATTCACTACCCAGTTCATACTCACTCAACTTGTGAGATAGATAATGTAGTTTTCTATCATGGCACATGATAGCCGTTTCTTCCACCGATAATGGCGGTAAATTGCGTCGAAAAACGTGAGAGCTCGCGGTTCAGTCGTCCGTCTCGGACGGGTGGAGGAGTTCCCAGACGCGGTCTGGCGTAATCGGCAGCGTGTCTAAGTCGACATCCGCCTGGATGAGCGCGTTGCGCACCGCGTTCGAGAGCGCGGGCACGGTTGCCTGCGTCCCCGCCTCGCCGGTGCCTTTTGACCCGATTTCGGTGAACGGCGACGGCGTCTCGACGTGTTCGTGACGCATCTTCAGGCGCTCTTTGATGGTCGGCATCGCGTAGTCCATGAGCGAGTCTGTCTGGAGCGTGCCCGTCTCGTCGTACTCGTGGAACTCGTAGAACGTGCTCGCGTAGCCGTGGAAGGTGCCGCCTTCGATTTGCCCGCGAACGATGAGCGGGTTCACGACGGTGCCGGGGTCGTGGACGGTGACGTAGTCTCTGATGTTAACGACGCCGGTTCGTTTGTTCACTTCGACAACGGCGAAGTGCGCGCCGAAGGCGTAGGTCATCGAGGAGTTCACCTTGTCGTCGTCGGTGACGGCCGTCGCCTGATTCATGCCCATGACCGAGAGTGCAGCCAGCTTCGGCTCGACACCCTCGGGCAACTGCTGTGGGTCCCAGTAGGTCGTTCCGGCGATGCGGCGAAGCGAGACAGCGTCGCCCTCGTCGCTCACGACGGCTTCGTCTCTGAGTTCGACGCGGTCTACAGAGACGCCGAGCAGGTGTGCACCGATGGTCAGGATCTGGTCGCGCACTTTTCCGGCGGCCTTCGCGACGGCGGCGTGGCCAATCGTCCCGAAGCGCGAGGAGTAGGTGCCAGAGGATATGGCCCACGAGTCTGCACTCGTGTCGATACCCGTGTTCACCTTCACCGCGTCGAACGGGACGCCGAGTTCGTCGGCGACGATTTGGCTCACCGTCGTCTCGTGCCCCTGTCCCTGTGGCGAGTCGGTGAGGTCAACCTTGACCGTCGCGTCCGGACCGACGATGACGGTAATCGCCTCTAAGGCACCTGACTTGGTGTTTTTGCGCATCTCCTTCGGGAGCGCCACGTCGAGGTAACCCATGTTCGACGCTTGTGGGTCGACCACCGCGGCCATCCCGATGCCGACGAGCGTGTCCTCGTCGTCGCTCTCGGTCGTGAGGTTCTCGTAGTCGATGGCTTCGAGGCCCATCCGCATTGCCTTCTCGTACTGACCGCTGTCGTAGAGGCCGCCAGTGAGCGACTCGAACGGGAACGCATCGTCTTCGATGAAGTTGCGAAGGCGCAACTCGGCCGGGTCCATGTCGATGGTCTCCGCCATCCGGTCGACCAGCCCTTCGAGCGCGAAGTAGTGCAGGTGACAGCCATAGCCGCGGTTCGGGCCGGTCGGACACTTGTTCGTCCTGACGGCGAAAAGCTCCGCCCCGAGGGCGTTCATGGTGTACGGCCCCTGCCAATTCGCAATCGGGCGGTAGGTCGCCCCCGGTTCTGGGGGTCTGACGTACCCACCGTAATCGTCGTACTGCCGGAAGCGAATTGCGCGGATGTTACCGTCGTCGTCAACTGCGCCTTCGAGGTACTGGACGCGGTTTGCGTGCATCGAACTCGCGAGCAGGTGCTCTTGGCGGGACTCGACCCACTTCACGGGGACGCCCGCTTCCATGGATACCGCAGAGAGCAGCACCATGTACGGATAGAGCGAACACTTCACGCCGAAGCCGCCGCCTTGATCCGAGGGGACGCGAAGGGTGATGCGATTTTCGGGAAGGGGCAACACGGCCGTCGTCACGGCATGCAGCGAGAACGGCCCCTGAAAGTTTGCCCAGATGTCGAGCGTGTCCTGTCCGTCGTCGTAGTCCGCGATGACGCCGTAGGTTTCGAGCGGCGGGTACGCCGTGCGCGGGTACTCGAATCGCTCTTCGACGATGTGGTCTGCGGCGTCGAACTCCGCCTCCACGTCGCCGTATTCGAGGACGCGGTGGTTTGCGACGTTGCCGCCCTCGTGAACTTGCGGCGCGTCGTCTTCGACGGCTTCCTCCGGGTCGAGAATCGGGTCGAGACGGTCGTAGGAGACGCGAATGTGTTCGAGCGCGTCGTGTGCCCGGTAGCGGTCGTCTGCGACGACGACGGCGACGGGCTCGCCGTAGTAGCGAACCTTGTCCACCGCAATCGGATAGTAGGCGTTAGACGGATTCTGGACGGCGGCCGGGAACGGTTTGACGCGGGCTGCAACGTCCTGCCCGGTGACGACAGCCTTGACACCGGGCAGTTCGAGCGCGGCGCTCGCGTCGATACTCTCAATGTTCGCGTGGGCGAGCGGCGAGCGCAGGACGGCAATGTAGTGGAGATTCGGGACGGGTTCTAAGTCCTCAATATAGCGCCCGCGACCGGTCGTGAGTCGGTTGTCCTCCTTTCGCTTTAGCGGCTGGCCGACGTTCTTTTCTCGCGCAGGTTGTTCCTCCGCTTCGACGGCTTTGACCGCCGCCGCACCACCGTCGGTTCTGGCGGTGTCAGAACAGGTGTCTTCAGACCGGGCGTCGTCAGTCATCGGCCGCCCCCGTGTCGGCGCGGATGGCTTTCAGTTCTTCTGCGGCCCATTCGATGCTGTCTACGATGCTGTTGTAGCCCGTACAGCGGCAGATGTTCCCCGAGACGGCAGCGTCGATGTCGGCTTCAGAGGGTGAGTCGTTTTCTGAAAGGAGACCGTAGGTAGAGAGCACAAAGCCGGGCGTACAATAGCCACACTGGAGACCGTGATTCTCCTTGAAGCCCTTCTGAATCGGGTGGAGCATGTCGCCGTCGTCCTCGAGCGCGACGCCTTCTTCCTCTGCTTTTGGCCCCAACCCGCGTGCGGTCATGATTTCTTTCCCGTTGGCTTGCGCGCTGTACATCATACAGGACTTCATCGGCGTCCCGTCCACGACGACCGTACACGCCCCGCACTTCCCCACGACGCATCCCTGGTGGACGCCGGTACAGCCGGCGTCCTCGCGGAGGAAGTGGACGAGGAGCTTCCGGTCTGGAACCTCGTGTGTTTCCTCGTCACCGTTCACGGTTACGGTGACGGTACTGGTGTATTGCTCGGCTGTCATTGAAACGTATTCACGTACCGAACCATGGTTATTAAGCATTACTGACGGTGAAGAATCGGGTGTTGGCCCCTGAAACAGGGAAAATCCAGCCTGCCGTGTACCCGGTTACTCGATTCTGAGCGGGCGGAGGCAGTCGAGGACGACGCCAACGCCCCCGTCTTCGACTTGCTCGCCCACCGACACTGGGCCGACGGCTTCGATCCACTCTGCGAACTCGTCGTTCGCGTCGTAGTAGTCGAGCAGGTTCGGGTGGAACAGGAACGTCTCGCCGTCTGCGGCGGCGTCAGTTAACTGCTCGAACGTGTCTGCGGGCGAGGTGCCGCCTTCGAGCAGGCGAGAGTCGTGGGGATACACGGAGTCGATGAGTTCGACCTCGGCAGGGACGGTTGCCCCCTCATCGGGTTTCCCGAGTACCCACCCGAGGTCGAGTTCGGCGGCGGCTTTGAGCGTCCCCTCGCTCACGGCCTTGAACGGCGCGAAAAAACCAGTCGGCGTGACCGACGCGGCGTCTTCGATGGCGGCCATTCCCTGTGAGAGGTCGTCGTGTGCCGTTTCGTAGGAGAGGCCGCCGAACTTGACGTGGCGATGCCCGTGCAACACGACCTCGTGGCCGCGGTCTGCTACCATCTCGATGGAGGGCGCTTGGTCGTCCACGTCGCGCCCGAGGAATGCGAACCCGGCGGTCGCCCCAACATCGGTAAACAGGTCTGAGACGCGCTCAAAGTCCTCCTGTTCGTACGTCGCGAGGATGTGATAGGACCGTGCTTTGACCGCGCGTTCCGTTTCTGCGCCTGCTACGAAAGAGAGAAACGCCTCGACTTCGCGGCGCTTCATGTCGCTAATATCGTCCATTGGTCGGTGTGACTTTCTACCATGGTCTAATAAAACCACCTTTCCGCAAAAAGAGAAAACCCGTCGTGAGTTTCGGGGACTGTTTACTGGCTGTCTGCGAGCGCGCGTTCGTAGGCCGTACGCAGCGCCTGCTGCGTGAACTCACCGGCCATCGCGCGTTTGTACGCGCCGAGTCGTCCCTCTTGGTCGGGCATGACCTCGGCTTCGACGGCGTCTGCGGCCGCTTCAAGTGAGGCCTCGTCGAGTTTCGTGCCGACGACGGCGTCTGCGGCACCTTCTGACGTGAGCAATGGGCCGACGCTCCCGATGGTGACGCGGGCGTCGATAATCGACCCGTCGTCATCGACGTGGACGAGCGCGGCGACCCCGACGATGGCGTAGTCACCCGAACGGTTCACGTGTTTCTTGTACGTGCTACCAACGCCTGCGGCCTCGGGGAGGAGGGGAAGTTTCGGCAGGCGAACCTCGGTGAGGAGTTCGTCTTCTTCGATATCGACGGTGAACATCCCGATGTAGAACTCAGAGAAGGGGATGACGCGCTCGCCGTCTGGGCCGGTCACGACTACGTCGGGGTTGAGCAGTTTCATCACCGGCATGTAGTCGCCGTCGGGGTCGGCTTCGACGACAGTGCCGCCGACCGTGCCGCGATTGCGGACGAGGCGGTCTGCGATTTTCGAGATACATTCGCTGAAGATGAAAACGTGTTCGCGAACCAGTTCAGATTCTTCGGCCGTCGTGTGCGTCGTGACCGCGCCGAGGCGGATTTCGTCTGCGGTCTCTTCGATATAGTCGAGTTCCGCGATTTCGGAGATGTCGATGACGTAGTCGGGCATGGCGAGTCGCTCTTTTTGCAACGGGATGAGACTCTGCCCGCCCGCGAGAATTTCAGCGAACTCGTGGTCGGCTATCAGCGTGAGCGCGTCGTCTACAGACTCGGCGGCGAGATATTTAAACTCAGACGGGTACATCGTACTACTCGGATTCGAGGGGATGGTAATAATTCTTCCCCGGTGGTCGGAGGCGTGAGAATGGCTGCGGTTGCCCAAATGGGCTCACGGACCGTGTGTTCCAAGAATTGTTACAGCCATACAACTGTAACAAATTGCTGTTACACGGGTGGTCTCGCAATCGCGGCCACGGCGAGAACGCTCGTGAGGACGGCCGTACCGACGTGACGGTCGGTAGAACGAGCGTAACACGTAACACCCCCCGGTGAGTGCGACAGGTATGGAGGATACGGACGGAGACGTCCCTCGATGTGAGTGCAAGGTCGGTCGGCTCGTCTCGCGGTATCGCATGGAGAGCGTAAACGAAGAACTCGAAGCGCGCTGGCGCGGCGACGGCTTCGAAAAACAGAGCGTTCGGGAGCTCGCAGACCTGTTCAATCGCACGATTCTCGCTCGCACACTGTCGACTGCGGGCCACAGCGCGGTGAAAAGCGAAGTCGAGAGTCTCTATCACCTGCTCACGGGAGATGTCAGCAAAGGGATGACCGCAGAGGCACACGGGCGACTCGAAAACTACGGCGTGGACGTGAGCACGCTTCGCTCTGAGTTCATCTCCCATCAGACGATGTACCGTCACCTGCGAAACTGCCTGCACGTCTCGAAGACGAAGACGGAAGTGACGGTCGACGGCGAACTCGACCGCATCAACCGACTCCAGAGTCGGGCCGAAGCCGTCCTCGGCGATACCGTAACGCGCCTCAGCAACGCAGACGCGCTCGCAGACGACAACTATCGCCCAATCGTGAGCTTTCGCGTCATGTGCAAACGCTGTGGAACCATCACCGACTTCGCAGACATCGCGTCCCACGGCGGCTGTCAGTGCCAACGTGACGGCGACACAGCGACGTAAGCGGTAATCGAGCGACCGTGTGAACGTGGAGATGCCGAACCAGCGAAGAGGTACGACAACACATAGTATTTTGACCTATCGCTCAGTAACGCTGGTATGAAACAGTCTCAGGAAGCACACTCGATTGCCCACGTTGGCGTGCGAAATATTGGGGGCATCGAGGACGCAGAGCTTTCGTTCGAACCGGGGGTGACGATTCTCGAAGGGAGGAATGCGACGAATCGAACCTCGTTCTTGCGAGCGCTCGCGGGCGCACTCGGGGGCGACGAAGCGAACCTCAAGGGAGATGCGACCGAGGGCGACGTGACGCTCGAACTGGACGGCGACTCCTTTCGACGAACCTACGAACGGGCGAATCGAACCGTCATCACGGACGGGAATCCGTACACTGACGACGCCGAAGTCGCCTCGTTGTTCGCCTTCTTATTCGAGACCAACGAAGCCCGCCAGACCGCAACCCGAAACGAGGACCTCCACGAACTCATCATGCGGCCCGTGGACACCGACGCCATCGACCGCGAAATTCGAGAAGTACAAGCCGAGAAACAACGGCTCAGCGAGACGATTAGCTCGCTCGAAGCGAAAAAACAGGAGTTGCCGAAACTCGAAGAGCGCCGCCATACACTCACGGAAACAATCGAGGAACAGAAACGAGCAGTCGACGCGAAAACCGCCAAACTCGAGGAACAGAACCTGAACGTCGAACAGTCCAAATCCCGCCAGAGCGAACAGGAGCAACTCCTCTCAGAACTTCACGACGCGCAAGCCAAACTCGAGACCGTTCGCGGGCGCATCACCACCGAGCGCGACAGCATCGACGCCCTCGAAACAGAGCGCGACGAACTGACCGAAACGCTCGCAGAGCTTCCGGCGTCGGTGCGAACCATCAGCGACCTCGGGGAGCGTCTTGGAACCTACCAAGAGCGAAAGCGGAACCTCGATTCGGTCATCGAACGCCTCCAAGGTGTCATCGAGTTCAACAGGCAGATGCTCGAAGACGACACCGAAGTGCGCGAGCTGTTCGCAGACGAGTCAGAGCGAAGCCACATCATGGAGCAACTGCTCGCGGATGTCGAGTCTGTCATCTGTTGGACCTGTGGAAGCCAGGTCGAGCGAGCCGACATCGAAGCCATCATCGAGGAACTCGATGCGCTGCGGGCAGACAAGGTCAACGAGCGAATGGAGGTCGTTGGAGAGATAGAGGCGGTCAAAGCAGAGCGCACCGAAATCGAGCGCAAGCAACAAGAGCGTGACCAGACAGAACACCGCCTGTCGCGGGCAACTCAAGAACTGAAACGTCGCCGCGAGACCGTTGCCGACCTCGAAGCAACCCGCGAGGACGTCGAAGAGACCGTCGAGACGTACAAAGCGCAGGTCGCAGAGCTCGAACGAGAAGACCGCGACGAGGTGCTGGCGCTCCACCAAGCAGCTATCGAAGCCGAATTCGAACTGGAGACCGCACAGTCCGACCTCGAAGCCGTCGAAGCGAAAATAGAAGACATCGAGGAGGCAATCGAGCGTATCCCGACGCTCGAACGCGAGCGAGCGGAGTGTCAAAGCCGGTTGGAAGCGCTTCGAAGCCGGATTGACGACATCGAGCGAGAGGCGGTCGAGACGTTCAACGAGGAGATGGAACGGGTGATTCGCATCCTCGATTACGAGAACATCGACCGCATCTGGATCGAACGGCTCACCAACACGCGCGGTGAGAGCAGTTTCGAGTTGCACATCGTCCGCCAGACGGCATCGGGAACGGTGTACGAAGACACGGTTTCCCACCTGAGCGAGAGCGAACGTGAGGTGATGGGCCTCGTCTTCGCGCTCGCGGGCTACCTCACCCACGACGTCCACGAAGCCGTGCCGTTCATGCTGCTCGACTCGCTCGAAGCGCTCGACGCAAACCGGATTGCGAAACTGGTGGCGTATTTCGAGGAACACGTCCCGTATCTCGTCATCGCGTTGCTCCCCGAAGACTCGCAGGTGCTCGCAGACGACTACCGGCGTATCACCGCGTTCTGAGCTACGTTCTCGGTTTCCTGTCGCCCTTTCGTGTTGCGATTTTGGCAGACCACGTCAACCCATACCATATTTATAATATGGGGAAGAAGGGACAGACGATGCTGATCGATTGCCACGTACACATGAATCCGTTCTGGCTCGCAAAGCAGGGAGCCATCGACAAATTCCGGAACCTCCAGCGGCGCTTCGACGAGGCGTGGGAGATGGCGGAGAATCCGGAACTGTTCCTCGAATATCTCGACACACAGGGGTTCGACGGTGCCGTCGCGATCAACTACGTCTCGAAGGATATCGTGGGCTACCCACCCGAGGTAAACGAGTTCGCCGCCGAGTTCCGCGACGCCGCCCCAGACCGGCTCCGGTCGGTCGCCGGTATCGACTTAGACGGCACCGTAGACGACGTGCACGCGCGGATGGACCGCATCATCGACGACCTCGATTTGGATGGTGTGAAACTCCACCCACCCCACCAAGACGTGCGCCCGAACGCCTACCGCGACCCACCGGTCGGCAATAACAACGAGCGCCTCGAAGTGCTGTACCAGCGGTGTGCAGACGCAGACATTCCCGTCGTCATCCACACGGGGACTAGCTTCTTCCCCGGCGCGCGCAACATCCACACAGACCCGATGTACGTCGATGACGTGTGCATGGACTTCGACGTTGACGTGGTGATGTGTCACGGTGGCCGCCCGCTCTACTACGACGAGGCGTTCTATCTCTACCGCCGTCACGACAACATCTACTTCGATATCTCCTCTATCCCGCCGACGAACCTGCTCGACGCGTTCCCGAAACTCGAATCCATCGCCCACAAAACGATGTTCGGTTCCGACTGGCCTGCGCCGATGATTCCGGACATCAAGGACAACGCAGACGACGTGCGCGACCTCGGCCTCTCACAGGAGGCGACGGACGCGATAATGGGTGGAAACGCAGAAGAAGTGTTCGGGTTCTAATTCCAGCAACCGACCCGGCTGCTTATTCTGAAATCGCGCTTTCCGATTCGACCTGTTCTTGCAAACTGTCGAAAAACGAAGAGAGGTCTTTGTTGATTTGCCGCTTGATGAGCCGACTGCCCAGCGAGGCGAGGCGCCCGGTGAACTCTAAATCGGCTTCGTAGCTGAGGACAGACCCGTCGTCGCTTTCGCTGGCATCGATGGCGATGTCGCCCGCCGCCGTACTGTTCGTCCGGTTGTCAGTCCCCTCCATTTCGATGGTGACGTCGTCCGGTCGGTTGTCTTCGACCACGTCAAAGGTTAGTTCCATCGTCACGGAGATGCTCGCCAGCCCACGGCGAACGACGGCGCTAAATTCGGTGTCCGAGGTGCGTTCGACCGACTGTGCGCCCGGAATACAGGCTTCGAGAATGTCGGGACGAAACGAGGTGTCCCAGACGGTAGCCACTGGCGTATTGAATGCTTGCTCACCTTCAAGGTGCATGGTAACGCGTTTCACTCGAATAGGTCTTAAAAGGCTCGGTTCACCACCCCCGGAGCCCGCTCAGTGGAACTCTTGGCGGGCGGTCGCGTCGTTGACGCCGTCTGGGAGTTCGCGCGTCACCGACCGGTTGCTCGAAATTTCGGTCGTGGTTGCAGAGGCGGGCGAGAACTGAAGGTTCACGCCCCAATCGACGTCCACGGTGGCGATTGGCTCGCCGTCTTCGATGTAAAACGGCGTGTCGTGGCCCGGAATGACGAAGTCGAGGCGCTCTGCCATGCGCTCTAAGGTGTCGATGGCTGCCTCTTTGCTGTAGAGCACCATCGGATTCATCGTCGCGAGTTCGCGCGTGTTCTTCACGGCGTCGCCGGTGAAGCCGTAGGTGAGGTCGTCGTCTTCGAGGATGAACGCGACGTGGTGTTCGGTGTGGCCCGGTGCCGGGACGACTTCCATGCCGTTGATGACGTCGCCGGTGTCGAAGAGGTTCACGTCGTGGTTATCGAACATCGCCTCTGCCGAAATCGGCGTTGCCCAGTCTAAGTCGCCGTCTTTGAGCCGCTGCATCTCCGGGCCGTAGACGTGAATTGTGGCGTTCGGGAACAGGTCGATGTTGTCACAGTGGTCAAAGTGGACGTGTGTGAGAAGGACGTCCTCTACGTCTTCGGGTTCGACGTCGACGTTTTCGAACGATTTTTCGAGCACTGGTCGCCGCCCGATGGAACCGACATCGACCATCGACTTCTCGTTTACGAGCACTGCGGAGGCCTGTCCGAGATAGCCGTGACTCGAACGCCCGGGGATACCGTGCAGTAGAATGTCTATCTGAGTCATACAGGCGTAGGGTTTCTGCAGGATTACTATAAAGGTTTCATAGTCGGCAGTCGCGACCCGCAATAATTGCGGTTGTACCGGCTCTGCAGGCGGTTTTCGGGATAGACTGGTCGCGTGTCTACGCCGTATCAAACACCGGCGGCACCTATTTACTCCTCGCCAGTATGACTCTACTAATGACCGACGCGACGGCCAATATGGGGAACGTTTTCGCGCGGACGGTGGCCCGCGCACCCGACCACGTCGGCCTCGTCGATGCGGACACCGGTGCGCAATACACCTACGGTGAATGGGGAGCGAAGGTGGAATCGCTCTCGTCTGCGCTCTCTTCGTTGGGCATCGGGCCCGGCGACCGAGTCGGCGCGATAATGCGCAATCGTGCGGAGTTGGCGACGCTTTATTGGGCGACCCAGTACGTCGGCGCCGTGTTCGTCCCGCTCAACTACCGTGCGGCCCCAGAGGAGTTTCACCATCTGATGGAGACGGCAGAACCGAGACTGCTCTTTTTCTCAGGCGAAAGTCGAGACGTGGTCGAACAAACGCGCGGAGAACTGGACATAGAGACGTTCATCTACGTCGATGCTGACACGCCGGGGTTTGCGATTCCCTACGACGTGTTCGTGAAAATCGCAACCGACGAGTTCGAACCGACGTGGGTACCCGCCGATGCAGACAGCATCATCCTTCACACGAGCGGGACGACGGGCGACCCAAAGGGCGTCCGTCGGTCGCACTTTAACACCTACGCGGCCTCGGTCGCCCAAGCCTACGAGTTGGGATGGCGCGACGGTGAATCAGTACTCGGCTTGATGTCGCTGTTTCACACCATGGGCTTTCACACGCTGACGACGGCCGTGTTGCTCAACATGACGTGGGTGGCCCAAGGCTCGTTCTCTCCAAAGGAGACGCTCGATGCCGTGACCGAGGAGGGTATCGAGAACCTCCACATGGTTCCCTCGGTGTATCACGACCTGTTCATGTCAGACATAATCGACGAGTTCGACCTCGACTGCGTGCGGCGGGTGTCCTACGGCGGGATGGTTATGCGCGACCCGATTCAAGAACACATCAAAGCAAAGATCGACCCCGAGTCGTTCGTGAATCACTACGGCAGTACGGAGGTGTACACCCACAGCGTCTGCCGACACAGCGGCCACGACCGATGTGCGGGAAAGCCCGGAATCAACACCGACGTTCGAATCGTCCACCTCCGCCAGAACGGCGACCATGACCCCGACGACGAAGTGCCGGAGGGCGACCTCGGGGAGGTAATCGTAGATGCAAGCTCCCCGGAGACGATGGTCGGCTATCTCGGCGGGGCGAAACCGGCGATTCACGACGGGTGGTTTTTCACCGGCGACCTCGGCTACATCTCGGCGCGCGGGCGAATCCACGTCGTCGGCCGCGTCGACGACATGATTCTGAGCGGTGGCGAGAACATCTACCCCGTCGAAGTCGAATCGACGCTCGGGCGGCATCCAAAAGTCCACGAAGTCGCAGTGGTTGGCTTAGAACACGAGAAGTGGAATCAGGCAATCGCGGCGTTCGTGTACGTCGCAGAACCGCCCAAGTCGGTCGATTTCGAGGCGCTTGCGATGGAACTCGACACCCACTGTCTCGAAAGCGATTCGCTCGCGGATTTCAAGCGCCCACAGAAGTACGTGTTCGTCGATGAGATCTCGAAGAGCAACGTCGGCAAACTGCTCCGCAGAGAACTCAGAAAGCCCAACATCGACGTGACGGTGTTCGCGGAAGTGACGCTGTAGCTGCCGGTTACTGTTCTGCCTGTGTCGAATATTCCTCGGTGAGCACGCGACGGCGAATCGAGTTGGTCGGCGTTTTCGGGATCGTCTCGCGGACGTACACGCGCTTTGGGACTTCGTAGTCTGCGAGCGCGTCCGACGCCTTACAAAAGTCGATGATGGCAGCTTCCGTGAGGTCTGCAGATTTTTTGGGGACGACGGCGACACAGATTTGGGTGCCCCATCGCTCGTGTGGGAGGCCAAACACCGCCGATTCGTGAACCGATGGGTGGGTGTTCACGACGGGTTCGATAGCCCGCGGGTAGACGTTCTCGCCGCCCGTGACGAGCATGTTGTCGGCTCGGTCCTGATAGTAGACGTAGCCCGCTTCGTCCACGCTGACGACGTCGCCCGTTCGGTACCACCCGTCCTCGGTGAACGCGTTGGCTGTCTGTTCTGGTTTCCGGTAGTACTTCTCGAAAACGGACTCGCCGCGCAGTTGGAGTTCGCCGCGTCCCGGCGTGGTCTCGCCGTCTGGCTGGATAACCGTCACGACCTCGTCGGTGTCGGGGTCACAGAGTCGCACCTCGACCTGATTGAACAGCGGTCTGCCACACGAGTCGGGGACTTTCATCGAGGTGTGACTCGTGGGTTCGTACGCGCCAAGCATCCCGATGGGGTAGGTAAACGAGATGCCCGCTTCGGTGAAGCCAAGAAATTCGGAGGCGGCAACGTCGTATTTCTCCGCGACGGCGTCGTAATCTGCCTGCCCGATTGGCGCACCGCCACAGAAGACGTTGCGAAGTGACGAGGTGTCGAAGCGCTCAGGGTCGTCGTATTTTGCGAGGTCGATGAGCATCGAGCCGACGATGTAGGCGCTCGACGCTTGATGGCGTTCGGTGAGTTCGAGGAATCGTGCTACATCCCACTGCATCAAGACGACCGTCGCGCCGGCTTGTAAGAGCGGGAGCGTACTCGATTCGAGGCCCGCGGTGTGATAGAGCGGGCCGGCGTTTATCCACGTCTGGTCGGGGCCGAGTTTCCAGACGTGTTCCATGTTCGTGATGTGGGCGCTCATATTGCGGTGGGTTTTGTAGACGCCCTTTGGGTCGCCCGTCGTCCCGCTCGTGTAGTTCAGGTTGAAAAGGTCCCCATCGCGCTTTGGTGCCGCCGTCAGCATCGGGGATTCGGACGCGAGGATGGCGTCTAGCGTCTGGTCGCTGTGGGGGGAGTCGCCAATCGTGACGACGGTTTCGACGACGGTGTCGTCTACCACCTCAGCGACGAGCGCGGCATCCGTCGCCTGTGTGAGCACCACGTCGGCTTCCGCGTCGGTGAGGACGTACCCGATGGTCTCCTGGCCGAACATGTAGTTGACCGGCACGACCGGAACTCCGGCTTTGAGCGCCCCGAGTTGGGCAACGAGAAACTCGTACATGCTCGGCAAAAAGAGGGCGACCTTCTCGAACCCGCGTCGATTCACCCAGTTGCCGAACGCCCCCGCATCGCGGTTCAGCTCGTCGTACGTTTTCGACCGACCGTCGTGGACAATCGCAACGGCGTGCCCTCGATTGTGCACCTGTGTCTCGAAATTGAGCACCCAGTTTGTCATTCTCAATACTGAGGTTTCGCAGAATGTATAGGTGTATCCCTCACCGAGAGTGGGCCAGTCGTTTGAGCGAGACGCTGTCGAAGGTCACCGAGAAGCAGGATATGTCGGCAGTAGCTGACTAAAAGGTTTGATTAAAATATTATTGTCATAAATGAGTTATCTTGTTCTGTGAATTCAAACAAACTATTAGGGAATATGGCCAATACCGACTCAATAGGGGGCGTTCAATAGTCTTTGGGGTGGCGAATTGCGTGGTTTTCGGAGGTACAGAACAATTTTCGAGATTAGAAAAAGTGTTTGGGCAGCTATTACAAGAGAGCCAATAATAATTCAAAAAATATGAGGACTTCGTCGTTTCAATGAAGGTTATTCAACGTTCGGGAGTCGTAACAAGAATATGCAAATAATCCGTCTAATTGACAGGGACGTATTATTTTTGATGTTACTGAGTCGGTGGTGTTCACGACTCGTTCCGGATTGGCCAGCCAACACAGCCAAATCGTCCAAAATAGACAAACTAGTTTGGACAGATCGTGTGGGGAGATACACACTGGCTCACCGTGTGTGGTGCTCGTATTTTTCCAACAATTCTAGAGGTTCCGGTCGGGCACAGCCGATTTCTCGTGGGGGTGGTCGCAGCAAGTGGATTTCGATTGTGGTGGGGAGCCCCTATATTAGATAAAATTTCAGTCAGTTTTGGGTGAGGCGCATTTACTGACATCTCTGACGTAGTACACAAACAGCGAGTTTTAGGTGGCACGAAAAATTGTTTGTTTGTTGAAAAGTTATAAGAGGCTCCCGCCCCAATTGGAGGGTGTAATGAGTACACAAAAGACCATCCGTCAGAAGGCAGGCACCGTCGAATCGAACCCCGTCCGCCTCGACCAAGACAAGGCAGCGCAGATCATCGACGCGCTGAACTCGGACCTCGCAGATGCGTACGTGCTGTATCACCAGCTCCACAAGCACCACTGGAACGTCGAAGGCGCAGAGCATCTCAATATCCACCGCTTCCTCCAAGAGGCCTACGAGGAAGTCGAACTGGCCGCAGACGCCATCGCAGAGCGCGCCCAAGCCATCGGTGGCGTCCCACACGCGAGCATGCAGGCGCTCTCAGAGGCCGCGACCGTCGAGCCGGAAGACGAAGATGTCTACGACATTCGCACGTCGCTTGCGAACGACCTCGAGATGTACGGTGACATCATCGAGAGCTACCGCGAGCACATCGAACTCGCAGAAAGGCTCGGGGACTACGCGACGGCGCACATGCTCCGCGAGCAAATTGAAGATGTCGAAGAACACGCCCACGTCATCGCCCACTACTTAGAAGACGACACGCTCGTCCTCGATTCCGCAACGAAGTAAACTACTCGACGTTTGGCGCTTTTTCGTCCGTTCGCCCGGGCAGTTCGATTTCGATTTCGAGCTCTGGCTCGCCAACGCCTTCGAAATCGATTTCGACTTCGACTGGCTCTCCAAACGCGAACGGCAGTTCCCACTCGTCGGTGGAGATGGTGAGTTCGTCGCTGTCGCGGAGCTGTTTGCCGAGTTCGATGAGGAACTTCCCGGCCTCTTTTGCGTCGAGACGGAACTCCTGTTCGAAGTCCCGGCCGGTCCGGATAATCGTACGGTCTGAGTTTTCAGTGGAGTGTGTGTCAGTCATGAGTTATTGCGTGACATTCATCGTTACATCGCTAGAAATCCAGCCGTCGGTGTTGCCTGCTTCGAGAAAGATTGAACGACCGGGGCAGGTCTCACAGACCACGATTTCGGGGGTCTGATCTCCGTCGGGGTGTTTTTCAGCGTGCGAGTGAGTGCTGACGGCCATTATCATTGTTTAGGCAGACCTAAAACAAAAAGGATGCGATTCGAGACGGCCCACAGCCCCGAGATGAGTGACCCACTCGTTAGGGTGGCGCGGGGCTACTCTCGGACACAAGCAACGTGGCAGCGAGTCGCTCTGCGACGGACTTGCTGATGGTTCCGGCGAGTTGCATCGCCTCCGCGTCGTAGGCTTCGAGGCCGAGCACATCCCGGAAAAACTGTGAGAGGATACGGTACGTTTCGTACACGTCGTGGGCGGTGTCGCGGCCGAATTCGGTGAGCGTTGCACCTTCGTAGGGTTCGTAGGCGATAAGCCCACGGGCGTCGAGACGTTGGAGCATCTCCGTGGTCGCAGACGGTGACCGCCCGAGGCGGGCTGCCACGTCACCGGGCGCGACGGGTGCGCCTTCGCGTTGCTCTGCGATGTAGAGAACTAGCAGATATTCGGCGGTTCCCATCATCGTTCTACAGCCGAACTATTGGTGTCAACCGCCGTTTCGCGGGCTGGGTGTGCTGGGTCGTTGCCCGAAGCCGACACCTCGTCAGTGGTGCTGTCTACGTTGAAAATCGTGGCGTAGATCCACGCCCACAACCGCCCGCGTTTGTGACGAGTTTCTCGGTTCATTGGAGACTGATTTCAAGTACCCGTCTCGTCCGCCTCTCGTGCGGCCTCGATTTTCCGCGCGGCGTCGAGGATGCAGTCGTCGTCCACGTGTTCGAGCAATCGCGCGTGGCCACGCTGTTTGCGGCGCGCTACCTCCTCGTCGGAGATGTACGTCGCAAGCCGCCGGTCGATTTCTTCCTCGCGAACGGCTTCGAGACGGGCGTCATTTACGGGGTAGTCGGCTGGAATCCGGTCGTGGAACCACTCGCGCCACGTTTCACGGTCGCCCCACTCACCCTGCAAGGTGCTATCGCCGCGAACCCAGTCCCAGTGCCCGGCTACCGCGGGGGGAAAGCCACGCTCACAGCGGACGTCCGTGAGGAGGGTGCGTGCGACGCGCGCGCCGTGACCCGCAGAGATGAGCGCCTGTGGTTCGACCGCTTCTACGGGTGAGGCGACGTACAACCCGGCGACCGAGGTACTGCCATCGACAGCCGGGTAGGTGCGGTCGAACGTCTGTCCCTCCAGACCGTCGACGTCGTACGCCTCGAACATCTCCTCGACATCGAGCGATTCTAAGAACGCCGCGTCGTAGCGCGCTGCAGCCACGACTCGGCGCGCTGTGACGGCCCGCCCGTCTTGGGTTTCAAGCAGAAAGCCCTCTGCTATCTGCGTGACCGCTTCGACGTGGTCTGGGATGAGCGTACAACCGGCTTCTTCTGCGTGGTCGTGAATCAACTCGTAGAACGTCCCCACGTCGATACCGGCGGGAAAGCCGAGGAAGTTTGCTAAGTGCGCACACTGGCGAAGCGAGGAGTTTCCTCGGTCGAAGATTGCGGTATCGAGCCCGTAGCGGGCGGTGAGCACGCCCACAGAACACCCGGCTGGGCCGCCGCCGACGATAGCCACGTCGTAATCGTGGTCGGTGTTTCGCGTGGGGTCGCGTGCGGACATGGTCAGAGATTACCGTTCACGATGTCTGCGACGCGCTGGCGGTCGAACAGGTCGTCTTCGATACCGTAGAGTTGGCTGGCCGTGCGCTCGGTCAACACGAGGTTGGTGATTGGGCCTTGGTACAGGCCACCCGCGCGGTACACGTCGCCGTTTTCGACGGCGGTGAGTGCGCTTGCCGTCTCGTGGTTTTCGAGCGACGCGACGACCGAACTCTCGAACTCGGCCTGGGTCTTTGCCTCGTAGCCACGAAGCATGAGCACTTCAGGGTCGACTTCGAGGAGCGTCTCTAAGTCGATGGCTGCGCGACTCCCGTGGAAGTCTTTCACGTCGGAGTCCGCGAGCGCATCGCCCACCTGCAAGTCGTTCAGGTGCTTGAACCCGGTTCCCTCACCGATGATGTACGGATAGAACTCCTCGGGTGCGTCACCGACACCCCAGAGTACGGCGACTTCCGGGCGCTCGCTTTCGCCTGGGACGAGCGGTTCGAGGGTCGATTGGAACTCCTCATGCACCGAGACGAACGCTTCGTAGCGGTCGGTGCGCTGGAACACCTGGGCGAGTTTCTCGAAGCCTTCGTAGAGACTGTAGTAGCCATACGAGTCGTGCCATGGGTAGTGCTGGGCGTAGATACAGTTGCCAAAGAACGGGCCGACGTTCTCTTCGATTTCATCGACGTCGGCCTGCTCCCAGCCCTTGAAACGGTTCAGCAAGAAGTTTGGGTCGATGACGTGCACGTCGGCATCGAGTTCGTAGAACAACTCCTTGCTCACGCCGTCGTTGTAGAGGTTGATCATCCCGCTCTTGTCGACCGAAACGCCCGGAATGTCGTCGTAGTACTGGGTGTGATACCGACTCGTGAGCCAGACGCCCTTCGGTGGTTCGAGGCCGAGCGCGATGCCCATGTCCGCCCAGCTTCCGTTGTTCGCCACCCACGTCTCGGGGACACTTTCGAACTGGACTTCGCCGACAGGCTCCATCGAGACCGTGTAGGCTTTCATCTCTGCCTCGGTCGTCTCTCCGCCGGATTCAGTCATCGACTCGGTTCCCTGTTCGGTCGTCTCGTCACTGTCGCTGGTACCCGTACATCCGGCGACGAACCCGCTTGCGAGGAGCGCCCCGCCATATTTCAGATAGTCGCGCCGCGTTGCTCGCTTGTCCTTCGAATTCTCCTTCGCCATAGGTTTTAGGCTCGCCTAAATAATTAAAGGCGTTTCGATTTTTAGGTGGGCCTAAACGTAGTGGTGGTTGAGTTTGGAGCGGTTGCATCTCCGAGATAGTTGGCACAAAAAGACAACCAAAGACGGCGCAGGCTCACCTCTCCCCCCGACCCAAAAGCAAACTTGAATGAATTGGGTAGTTTGGCCGATGTGTCCAGGTAGTCTAGTTTGGATAGAGTACCTGGAGAACGGAGTTCGGGCAATTAGGAATTGACTCCCGGTTCGACTAGCTGAACTCGTAAGGGAGAGTGGGTACGTGTCGCCGCTATCCGGATTTTTCAATCGAACCGGAGAGCACCCTGGCGGCGGACAAAATCGGATCCCATACGGGACTGAACGGTGGCGCATACGCGAGGTCAAGTTGCTGCAGTTCGGCGACAGTCAGTTCTGCGTGGACGGCGGTGGCGACCGTGTCAATTCGCTTTACCCCTTCGCGTCCAACGACACTCCCACCGAGAACGCGCCCAGACTGTTTGTCTGCGACGAGAGTGACGGTGAGGTCTTCTGCACCGGGGTAGTAGTGAGCGCGCGAGGGAGCCGTAATCTCGACCGATACTGGGTCGAATCCGGCGGTTCGGGCGACTGTCTCGTCGAGTATTCCTGTCCGCGCGGCGCCAAGGTCGAATGCCTTCACGATGGCCGTGCCGGCGGTGGTGCCAATTTTTGTTGGCGTGCCGGCAATCGTCTGGCCAATCGCCCGTCCCACGCGGTTCGCCGTCAGCGCGAGCGGGACGTAATCTGGAGCGGCGGTGACGACATTCGTCGTTTCCGCGCAGTCGCCTGCCGCGAAAATCTCGTCGTAGTTCGTTCGCCCGTACTCGTCGGTGGCGATGGCACCAGTTTCACCGAGTTCGATTCCCGCCGCGTCGGCGAGTTCGACATTCGGCGTGACGCCGACACCGACGATGACGATATCAGCCGGCACCATCTCCGCTTCGAGTTCTACGGACTCGACGATTTCGTCGCCCACAAATCCCGAGACGGGAGTGTCGAGGTGGAGTTCAACACCCTTCGATTCGAGATGAGACTCAATGATGGGTGAAACAGACTCTCCAAACGGCTGGAGGACGTGTGACAACATTTCAAACAGGTGGACTGAGAGACCGCGGGTCGCAAGCGCTTCTGCCATTTCGATGCCCACGTAACCGCCGCCGACAATTGCCGCCGTCGCTGTGTCGGTTTGCTCCACATAATCGTGGATGGCGTCTGCTGCGTTTAGGTCGTGGATGGTGAACACGCCGTCGAGGTCCATTCCATCGAACGGTGGTTCGATTGCACGCGCACCCGTACCGATGAGGAGGTAATCGTACGATTGCTCAAACTGCTTGCCAGACGCTGAAACGCTAACCGTTTTCGAATCAGGATTGATACCGACAACCTCGTGGCCGGTTCTGAGGTCAATGTCACGCTCTGTTCTAAATTCCTCTGCGGTGACCTGGACGAGGTCACTGAGCGAGGGTATCACACCTTTGACGTAATAAGGCATCCCACAGGCGGCGTACGAAACCCACTCTCCTTTCTCGAAGACGATGACTGTAATGTCGGGGTTGTCGCGTTTCGCCTTGCTTGCCGCACTCATCCCGGCAGCATCGCCGCCGATGACTACGAATGTAGCTCCCATACCAGTACGACGTGGAATACGGGTTTAGAATAGGCGTGTCGTTCGTAGTACTGTAGAATGACCGAATAGCTTACTCGTACCGCCAGTCAATCTGTGAGGGTGGCGTAGACCTGTGGAATGCGTGCGTAAGCTATTGCATTATTCACCAGTGCAGCGACGGTCGTGTACTCGTCTACGGCGTGAACGGTATCAGTTCCAAGCGCGAACTCCACAGTCGGAATCCCAGCGTGCCTGAGTTTCTTCGCGTCGCCCCCACCAGTCGCACTCCTGCGGTACACTCGTTCACCGGTAATCGCTTCTGCAACCGTCGACACCGCCTCGACGAGCGGGCTGTCAAGTGGCTCTGCAGAGCCGAGGCTCCAAGACACGTCAGCGAGCGTCACGCCGTCACACTCGTCGATACAGGTCCGAATGTCCGAGAGAACCGCGGGCGTGTCCACGCTCGCCGTCAGTCGAATGTCTATTCTCGCCTCTGCAGATTGCGGGACGCCGTTAATTGACTCGCCGCCTTCGAACGTTCCGAGATTTATCGTCGGGTATTCGAACATCTCACGAGCCGTCGCCTCTCCCATTATCGGTTCATAGTAGGCGGTGGACTCATCGATAATCGGAAGTATCGCAGGGTCGATGGTCAACGCTCGACGCCCGAACTGTTCTCGCAGTTGTGTGACAGCATCGTACAGCAGGTCGATTGCGTTCACGCCGAGCATCGGCCGCGAACCGTGTGCCGCCTTTCCATGAGCAGAGAGGGTGAGCCAGATACTCCCCCGGTCTGCGACGGTAACCGAGTGACGACCATCCTGACAGGTCGATTCGCCGATAACACAGGCGTCTGCCTGGAAGTGATCCGTCTTAAGGAGCGCAGGGAGTCCAGCGTCGCCGCCCACCTCCTCGTCGCTGACTAAGGCAAACTGGAGTGTGACCGGCGGCGTTGTCTCGGTTTCGACGTACGCTTTGGCCATCGCAAGCATCGAAGCGACGGCCCCTTTCATGTCGGTTGCCCCCCGTCCGTAGAGTCGATCTCCAATGCGCTCCCCAAGCGGATCGTAGGTCCATTCGCCTGCGTCGAAGGGGACTGTGTCGAGGTGGCCGTTGAAACAAAGGATGCGCTCGCTCGCCCCCGGCAACGTCACGAGCAAGTTCGGTTTCGCTGGGTCGACGGCGAACTGCTCCGTCGTGAGACCGAGCGCTTCGAACTGCTCGTCCAGCCAGTCGATACTCTCTTCGGTTCGGCCAGGTGGGTTCTGCGTATCGAACGAGAGGAGGGTCTCTGCGATGGTAACCGGAAGCGAACGTCGTTCACGCAGGTACTCGTCTACGGATTGGGGGGCCGAAGGACTCATGGAAACTCGTAACTAACATAACACTTGCTTCTTTCAAAGGTTTCTCGGTGAGAGTAGTCCGCAAGCGAGCAATGCGTGAAATCGTAGAAACCGTATCGAACCAACGAAAATACCGACGAGAGAGGACGTCCTGCGTCCCTCAGTGTTCAGAGGTCGTCAAGGAGGTCGTTGATTTCCTCGGCCGACGCGCCATCGAGCGTCTCGATACCGTACTGGATGAGCAGGGGGAAGAAGTGTCGGTTTTTCTCGAAATCCTCGTCGAACTCGTATTCGTACTGCGCTTTCGCGACGGTGTAGACGCGTTCGAGTTCCTTTTTCTGACTCTGTGGGAGGTACATGTACGTCCCAACTTGTTCTTCTTTGACCGACCCAGATGTGGATTCGTCTTCGAGTTTGGACGGTTCGGCTGGTTGTGAGTTATCGGCCGGTTCGGTCTCTTCGTCCGGATCGACCGTCTGAACGCGCTCTTTTGCTGCCCGACGCCGACTGCGCAGGCGGTTGGCTCGGCTTTCGTCACTCATGCATTAACCTCCGCGAATCCGAACTCAGCATCGAGCCCCTCTGCGACCGCGAGGAAGGCGTCGAACATGTCGCTCTCAGGGTTGTATTCGAGCAACGAGACACCGGCTTCAAGCGCCTTCTGGACGTCCGCGCGTTCGCGAACCTCGTACACTGGAATGTCGGGGAACGCCGCGTTTATCCACTCGACCATCTCGTTTGCCTGATTTTTCCGGACGTCGATGCGGTTGATGATGACCCCACGCTCTTTGATGTCGATTTCGTAATCCAGTTCGAGCGCCTCGACGTGGTCAAAGAGGAGTTCGAACGCCCGCTTGCTCGTGGACTCTGCGAGCGCTGGGATGAGGACGTTCTGGGTCGCGTACAGCGCGTTGTCCATCAGGTTACCGAGGTTTGGCGGACAGTCAACGATGATGTAATCGTAGTCTTTTTCGACGGTTTTGAGCAAGAGGTCAAGCTGTTCGCCGCTGCGCCGTGAAAGCGTCAGTTCCGGCTCTGCGGCGGTCATGTCGATGTTCGACGGAATAACGTCCATCTCTGGGTGCTCGCGGATGATGTCGTTTATCACCTCGCGTTGCTCGGGATTGGTGAGACAATCGAAAAGCGTGGGCGGTTCGTCTTCGTAGGCTTCCATCAATCCAAGATTCTCCGTCGCGTTGCCCTGGGGGTCGAGGTCGACGAAGAGCACGTCGTGCCCGCGATGGTTCAAGGCTCCCGCGACGTTGATTGCGACGGTTGTCTTGCCAACACCGCCTTTCTGATTCGAGACGCAGAGTTTTGCCGGGTCTCTCATACAAACCAGTTTGTACGTCCAAATGGTATAAAGCTATGTCAGACATTTTTATTCGTGTCGACGGCCGAGCCTTCGAATTTCGGGGTTTGAAAGTCTCTATCAGCATAAATCAGTTATTTTCCAGCTAACAGTTCTTGCGAAGGAACGGGTGGTCGCACAGCTATCAAAACTATCACAACCATACAAATTATCCAAACCAGTATTGCCAGTTCGGCAGTTTTGTCGAGTAGAGACGTACAACGGCGCACAACGGGCAAAGCGAGCAGAACACGAAAAGAGCGACGAACGCGCCAAACGCGTTGGTTTGGCACAACCGGTTGAAGTCCAGTCTTACCAAACAATTACGAGGGTAGTGTTCGAAATGTTTGGTAAGATGGACGAATCACCGGCACCACCGGAAACGATACCAAACTACATCCGCGAAGGGCTCGACCGACAGGGAACAGACACACTCGAAGCCATCATCGGGTACTGCGAGGCGCGAATCGAGTGGCTAAGCGAACGTCCAGTCACCGATGAAGCCGAGTTACATGGCGACGACGAGCAGCTCGTGGAGGTAGAACACAGTGAGTCAGGCACGGTCGTTATCAAGAAAGTCACCTGCGGCAAGTCGGGCTGTCGGTGTGCGCGCGGCCATCTGCACGGGCCATACAAGTACGTGGTCACTCGGGAGGGTGAGTCGCTCAAGTGGGAGTACAAGGGCCGAGTCCAGGAGTAAACAGCGGAAATGGTGGTGTCAATGAGGCCGCTGTGGAGTGGTTTTCGAGGTTACTGTGGTCGAGATTTGGTTGCCTCAAGAGACGGAACGAGAGTTATATAAACCAAATATTGCGATATATAAAGGTGGGGCCGGAAGTTGAGACTACACGGGCAATAGCACCGTCAGGATGCACGGTTTCAGACGAACCACCGAACTAGACGTGCTTCAAACCCGGGTCAGGACGCCTGCTCGAGTTAGCAATCCAACTCGAATCGGTTATTTCAAGAATTTAGGTCAACGGTGCTGCTCACCAGCACTCGGTCTCTGTCGTCTCAGCCCTCCGATCACCCAATTCCAGTTACCTTCTTCAACAGCGTGAGCGTATTGTCCGCAGTCACAATCGGAGAGTGCTCGTACTCACCCGTCAACTCGACCTGAACCAGAAGATCCACCGCCTACCATATCGAGTACAACAAGCACGCGAACGCGAAGTAGAAGAACCGCAGGATGAAGTTCTTGGAGGTCTTCGCCGCCATGAACCGCTTAATCGACCTTCTCGCCGCGAAGATGATTCAACGTGCACACTGCGAAACAGTGGCTATCGATGGAACCGATCCAGAGAACATCCCCACCGCTGTCCGAACCGGCAAATTCGAGGGGACGAGAATCATCTCAAACGGGGCTGATGACATGACTCCCGCTGAAACATGATGGTTGTTAACCCCGTGGAGAGCTATATCTGAGTATGTCGCGATACGTGGCTTCCTTCGATATTGACTCACAAACGGATTCGTATGCCGCTCGGCGCATCCTGGAGCGAGTATACGATACGATTCGAGAAGAGTCATCGAGCGGCCGGGAGGACTCTGACGACACAAGCGAACTCCTCGAATCGTTCAAAACGCTCCGAGATGCAGCGAAACGTCCCACCACAGGCAAACTGACGATTACCTACGAACAATACGACGACGAATTCGAGAACTGAGCTCACAGAACAGCCGTTACCAAGAGCCGTGCATCTCAGTCGGCAATCCGCCAGCGTCCCCCAAATCCCTCACGTTCATAATCGTCGACTCGGTGTGAGGTACACCGCCGCCACTGACACACCCACCATCCGTAGACGTAGCTGATTTTAGATAATTAGTTGCGGTCGTTGACAGCACGTAGGCGTTCTTCGATGGCTGTACGGGCATCGCTCCGGTTGCGTGAGGCACGCTCGATTGCGTGAATGAGACGAAGTTCGCTCGGCCGATCGACGTGCGCTAGTTCGCGTTTGAGGCGGTCGACAGAGTGCTTTCGCGGGTCGACGCTCGGGCGGCCAGCGCGAGTACGCGCACCCCGCGGAGGCCGGTCGCCCGACACCTCGGCCGTGGCGCGCTTGTGAGGTTCACGGAGAGTGACTGTCACCCTCGCTTTGGTTTCGATGTCGACGACGAGCCCCTGTGCCGGGGCGAGCGTGATGCCATCAGGTGAAAAGCCGCGCTCGGTGCATGTGACGCGAACCGGTTCGCCGGGACGTTCTCCGTCTGGATAGGACACTTCGACGGTCACTTCGTGCTCGGTGAGTTCGTTTCGCAGTGCGTACGTCCCGGGACGGAACAACGTCACAGAGACGGTGTCGTACTCGGTGAGTGTCGCGCTGTCGAACTCGTGGCCGTCGCTTTTGTTGCGTTTGGTGCGTGTGTCGCGTTTGTCGCCTTTGGTGCGTTTGTCGCCTTTGGTGCGTTTGTCGCCTTTGGTGCGTTTGTCACCTTGGTCGCCTTTGTCGTCTGTGAGCGAAGAGATGGTGACCGCATAGCCACCTCGCCCGCGCGAGACGTGGAAGATAGCGTAGCCATCAGGGCGAATACAGTCGAACGTTTCTGGCTCACACGAGCACGCTGTGTCACCACTCCCCTCCGCGATGCTCGCGAGGTCGATGACCGCGCGGGTCGAGTGGTACTGTGCATCGACGACGATGAGCCGTTGACCAACAGGTTTTCCCGCGCGGCTGACCGCGACGAGATACTCGCCGGGACTGGTAAATCGGTGGATGAGCGTTCCGAGGACGGTCAGTGCACCGCTGTCGGTTTTCGTTTCGGTGAATAGGTGTTTGTTGAGTCGGAGCATCAGTTGCCCACCTCCATGGTGATGACGAGTTCGGTGTCTGCGAGGTCGATAGCAAGGTTCTCGATAGGCACTTTGACTGGGATGAGCCGGGTCTCGCCAGGTGGCACGGGTTCGCCAAGCGGTGGACTCCAGTCAAGCACCGGGAACGGGTCTTCGATGCTGAAGACTGGATAGTCGAAGAGGAACTCATCAAGCACTTCGATGAGGAACCCCTCGAAGTCGAGGCTCACGCCGATGAGGTCAGAGAGCCACTCTCCGAGGTCGTCGGGCAAGTCGAGTGCCGCCCGAACGATGTCGACAAACGAGCCGAAGATGCCATGGAGTACGTCCCTCGCCCAGCCTGGAAGCCACCCGAGAAGATCGTCGATGAGGAATTCGATGGCACTTTCGAGCAGGTCGCCAACGATGTCGGCCACGTCGAGCAGGTCGATATCGAGCGTGTCGGGGTAAAACGACACGTCCCAACTGTTGACCACGGGTGGGTCGAGCGGGCCGGTCTCACCGGCCGGGCGCGCCGCAAGTTGGTTGTGTTCTTCGACCTGCGCCGTCAGGTAGTCCATCGTCCCACGGTTGTGGGCATAGTCGACGGTGAGCGCAACGAGCGCCGATACCTCAGAACGAACGATTCCCCCGAGCGACAGGGGGATGTGGAGGTCGGGGTCGGCCTCGAACAGGCAGATTTCAGGCGCGCGAACGGCACAGCCGTTGAACCACGGAATGATGCAGAATCCGCCGATACAGATTTCGTCGATATCGACGTCGAGATAGAGATCGAGCACGTCGTAGACCACGTCGAGTTCGTCGATTTTGATGCGGTCTGGCGTGTCGCGAAAATCGATGGCGTCGAGTTCGAAGTGTGCCTCTACGTCGATGCCTGCGGTGAGCGCGCCTGAGATTTCGGCTTCCTTCTCGTAGTCGATGGTCGTCACGCGTTCGTCGAGCAACACGTCGAGTACGTTGTTGAACATCGCCTCTGAGACGGCCATCGTCAGGTGGCTCATGGGCTGCCTCCGGGGCTAGTGAGCGTCACGTCAGTATAGACTTTAAGTTGATCATCCTCAATGGCGGGGTTGTTCGGAATCGCCCCCGACGTTGGGAACGAGATTCTGAGGGTTGCCCCGCTCAAATCGAACGCGAGGAATCCTTCGGTGGGGAGGTCGATGACGATGCGTTCAAGTGCAGCTTCAAGCGCCGGAATGAGCGAGAACTCGACGAACGAGCGCAGATAGCAGGTCATGCTCGCGGTCAATCCCTCCGGGAAGGTGAAACGGTCACCGTCTGGTTCGAAGAGAGTTACGTCGTCGACTCTGAGTTGTGGGGTTCCCGCAATCTCGATGCTGAGGCCGGTCTCTGCATCCTCCTCGGTGACGACAGTCCCATCGGCACCCGGCCCGCGCATGCTAACCGACCCGATGACGGTCACACCGAGACAGAAACACGAGAGTCCCTCTGCGGATGGAATCAGGGGCAAGCCAAGTTCTGTGCGGAAGTCCGCGTCAGTAAGTCGGTCGCCCCACTCCGCGCGGAGGTCTGCGAGTTCGTCGCGAATCTGTGCGAACGCTTCTTCCTCCGGACAGGCAAGGCCTGCACAAACCACGACGCGTGCGGCGAACTGTTGGTCCCCAACGTCAGCAGGGGGGTCGTCAGGCGAGAAGTCGATGTCGAGATTAGTTACTTGAAAGCAGTAGTCGAGCGCGACGAGATCGTCAGTCCCGAGCACCGGGAACGGGTCTTCAACGCTCATCAAAGGATTGTCCCACAAGACAACCTCAGGCGCGTAGTTGATTCGGGCACAAAGGCCGCTAAACTGTCGGAATCGTCGCATGAGTGCGGCGGAGTTCACCACATTCTCGGTGCCGTAATGAAAGAGCGACGGCCGCTTTTGCATGGTGTGCCGGATGACTTGGTTGATGCCGTCTTCGTGGAGCGACGTGTACACGTCGCTATTGTCTGTGAATGTCACTTGCTTCCTCCTGTCGACGGACGCAGTCGAACAGTCAATATTCGGCAAGTCACAGCTTAAATATATCCTGATTGGTAATTTAGTTAATAGAATATAAATTATAGAAACTATTGAGTTGCAAGAGACACTGGCGTGTTTTGTCGGAGTAGAAACTGGCTATCAGGGCACTACTAGGCATAAATGTAAAAATTTTTGAATATGTCGGCGTGGCTGCTGAGCCGGGCGTCTGTTGTGATGAAATAAATCAGTATGCGAACCTAACCTACGCTGTGAAACCCAACGCACTCCGTGAATGACTGAGTGTGAGGAGTTAGAAACAGCACAGAAACAGGGTGTGGCACGTCTACGGGTCGTGGAGGGGATGGTAGCATTTGTGAGGAGGTCGGATTACGCCGTTTGGACTTGCTTACTCGCGTCATCACCAGGAATGTAGATGGTTACGCTAGACCCGTCCTCAGTTCCTGAAAAGTACGATCCCTACCGAGTTCGCGAACAATCCAGATTACGAGCCACGGCCAGACGCTCGACTCGCACAGAAGAGACAGCTCCCCTCGATTGAGCAGTGGTAGGACAGCGGAAAAAGTGGTGTCAGACACACCCGAGACAACGGAAACAGTGGTGTTACCATGGTGTTGAGACGATTTGGAGAGGCGGAGAATATAACGAATGATGATGGAGGTGGGGTGGAGATATTCAGAAGGTTGCCCACCACCCACCATCGTTTCCGCTGTTGTATGGAGAGGGATTGATCGAGATAATGAGAAGGTGTTGGGTGGACACACCCACCCCATTGTTTCCGCTGTCTTTGAGCGAGAGGAGGAGGGAGTGTGAGGAGTGCCTGTTGAAGTGGGTAGGAAAGCAGACCGATTCGATGAAGAAGCGAATAATATGATAGATGAATTACAAAACAAACAACTAGTGTAGAGATTTAATTAGTTGTTAGTTCTCCACTACGGTTTTGGTTGTACGACTTTTGTAATAAAGCTATCGCTTATCTAGGTCACGCGCTCTCTAACCCCCTCCCACCTGTTTTTCTAAACAGCGGAAATAGTGGGGTGGGACTGTCTTTATTACAATCGAGACAACGGAAACCGCGGCCTCCCACTCGTTTATATCAAACCTAACAACGGAAACAACGGAAACGCCATCCTCTGGCTTCTCTCTTCACCGTTTTTTCAGCACACCCTTTTTCTCTCAATCCTCCTTGGCTATCGCACTCAACTGCTCGAAACCCCTCACTTCGATCGCCAGTTCCCGTGGGTTGGCCAATTTGATCTCCTCAGTCAGAGCGCTCTACTCCCGACGGTATCTTACCAAACATTTCAAACCGGCTCTCGCTATTGTTTGGTAAGATACGACCTTAATTACTTCATCTCCAGCTGGAGTCGCCATCTCGAAATCATCGCATCTCGCAGGATGCTGAAACAGCGGAAATAGTGGTGTACATTCCCAAAGCTGACGTTATCTTCGGGAAAATTGGCTGAGTAACAACGGAAATGGTGGTCCTTCTTCTTATATAACGTAGGGAGCTTCGGAAACCACGGTGCCCAAGTAGTTATATACAATTCAAACAACGGAAACAACGGACGCCCTAGTTTTATGTACGCTGTGAGCGAATCGAGTGGCAACGTGACATCCTTCAGTTTCGAGCGGGACGATTCTCTTTACAAAAATCGCGATGCGCTCCTCGAAGAGTACACACCAGATGAGCTCGTCGGTCGCGATGAGGAGCTAGAAGAGTTCCACGCCGCCCTCCAGCCGGTCATCAACGGCGAAGCCCCATCGAACATCTTTCTGTACGGCAAAAGTGGGGTTGGGAAGACGGCAGCGACTCGATTTTTACTCTCACAGCTGCGGGCTGACGTCGAACGATACGACGATGTGACGCTCAACGTCATCGAGGTCAACTGCGACGGACTCAACTCCAGCTACCAAGTCGCGATTCGGCTCGTGAACACGCTTCGCGACCCGGCCAATCACATCAGCAACACTGGCTATCCCCAAGCGCAGGTCTACAGCTATCTCTGGGACGAACTCGACAGCCTCGGGGGAACAATTTTGCTCGTCTTAGACGAGGTGGACCACATCAAGGACAACTCCATTCTCTACCAAATTCCTCGCGCGCGCTCGAACGGCTATCTCACGAACTCCAGAATTGGCATTATCGGCATCAGCAACGACCTTTCGTTCCGGGATTCGCTCTCTGCGAAAGTGCGCTCGTCGCTCTGTGAAAAGGAGGTTTCGTTCCCGCCCTATGACGCAAGCGAGTTACAGTCGGTGCTTCGCCAGCGCGAACAGGTCGCGTTCCACCCTGAAGTGCTCTCCTCGGATGTCATCCCGCTTTGTGCGGCCTACGGCGCACAGGACGCGGGTGACGCACGCCAGGCACTCGACCTCCTGCTTGAAGCGGGCGACCTCGCGCGCAAAGACGGCGCGGAGAAAATCACCGTCCAACACGTCAAAGACGCACGCGAAAAGCTCGAACGCGACCGCATCGTCGATGGGGTCTCAGAACTCACCCAACACGCTCGACTCGTTCTCTACGCGCTTGCGACCCTTGATGCTGCGGGAGAGACGCCGGTTCGCTCTCGACAACTCCGGCCGCGCTACGAGCAGTTTTGCAAGCAGATCAACTCAGAGCCGCTCACCAGTCGGCGGATGCGCGACCACCTCGCAGACCTCTCAATGCTCGGTATCGTCACTTCTATCGAGAAAAACGAGGGTATGTCGGGTGGGAAGTATCGCGAGCACTCGCTCAAACAGGATTTACAGGTCGTGCTCTCTGCGCTTTCTGACACTATTGAGTACGTTGGCACCCACGAGAGCATCAAACGCTACCACCAGCCCACGCTCGACGAGGCGTTTCGAAAGTAGCCCTAGCCGTCTCGTCTCAGAACTCACTTCTCACTCGCGCTGTCGGCTCCTTCGTGAGAGACCGATGACCAACACGGTGAGCATGAGGCTTGCACCGACAATCACCATGACACTGTTGGAACTCCATTCGGCGACCATGTACTCGTAGGAAAGCCCCACCGCCCCCAGAAAAAACACCGCTCAAAACAAGATAGCGCCGGTCTGAAAATTTCGTCCCACCAGACGGAGTCATACCATAGGCACTGGTAGCAATCGAAAAACATGTTCCGATGACAGGCGTCACTCTTTCAATTCCCTCGAAGCCGCCTTCAGTCTGTGAAGTAACACCACAATTTCCGCTGTTATCGATGGAATATGTTGGGGATGTTTCGTTGACCATTAGGTCGATCGGGTGTCTTGTCCAATTTACTCACTCCCTTCTCTGAACAATATTTTCAAACTGTACAATCTATCCAAACTCTCAAAATGCGCATGTGGCATACTAACTCCGTCCTCCGGCCATGTGGCTGTACACCACTATTTCCGCTGTCTTGAGCCGTGTGATGTGTGGGTTCACTCCCGGCCGCGCTCGCGCGTCGAAGCGTACAAACTCGTTTGGCTAGCCAAACGACCCAAACTGGTTTGTACCACCCTAGTTAGCTGTCGCGTTACAGCAGGTCGACGTAGTCGTCGAGCGAGAGGGCGAAATCGCTGTTCGCCGGGAGTTCAACCCACGAAAATTCGAATTCAGCGCCGCTTTCTTCGCCGTCCCCGGTTACGGTGTGCGTCCAGCGGTCGCGGGGCTCGTGGACAGTCGTGTGGAAGAAGTGGCGGATGTAGCGCCGTGGCGGTGAGTTGCGCCGCGTCCAAACGTCGGTCGTCAGATGGCGCGTTTCGCTGATGGCGCCAAGCCCGCTTTCCTCGATGATTTCACGTAACACCGCCGTCCGCGGATTCTCGCCGGGTTCAATCGTCCCCTTTGGGATCTGTAACCCCTCGTGGCCAGGCCCCTCGAACACGAGCAACTCGTGGTCTCCCCGCGTGATGTATGCGCACGCCTTTTGGACGTATGACGGTTTTTGTACGCTCATTCTACAAAAACGACGCGCGTATCCCACAAAAAGGTTTTCTGAAAGGGGTCTAGTGGCGTATTAGGTATGCAATCGTCTTGTATCGTGGTCGGACGTGGCTGTCCGCCACACGAAGGATTCACACGGAAGCTCTCTTCACCTCCCCGGCGGTGTCGATGGCCCACATGAACGCGTTGGCCTTGACCGGGACGGTTCACTCGCTGTCCGACCGCCACTGAGTTGCCTCGCGACGCGGGCCAGAAACCCAAACCCTTGGGGTGGAGGAGTATTACGTCGAGCAATACAATACTTACTTGGATGCGTCTTACACCCGCAGTGATTCTTGCGTGCCTGCGGGAGTTCCCATTGAAATTTTGCGCTCTCTTCGAATCGAAAACAGAATCATGCAACGCAGAGGAGTCACCCGCTTCACCCTCCTCCGCCACGGAGCCCTCCGAACGATTCGGTTCTACGGACGTTTCCACTCAGTTTCAGCCCATTGATCCAGCGGCGCTCGAATCGCTTGCAGACGTGGTGACGCACGCGGGGTTGACGCCCGCTGAGTTCGTCACCAGCATCCTCGCTGATCACGATGGCGAGCTACAACAGCAGGCGTTTGCCGACATGACGGCCTGGTCGTGTTCGACGGATAGCCGTCTGCTCCAACAACTCGAAGACGACGAAATTATCGTCCGCGTCCAAATTGGCAGAGAGAAGACGATGTATCTTCCAGAGGCCGCGCCGCGTGATGCGATGTCGTGGGGCCAATAGCTCGTTGCTAAGCTAACAAAAAGGGGGTAGCTCACCCTTGCGTCGTCAACAGCCATTCCGACGCGTTTTTATTTCGATCTTGACTCGTCTAGTCGAATCTCAGTCGTATCTTCAGCTCTTTTTTTGACAGTGACAGTGCCAATCCAACAAGTTATTTTCAATACATTTTGAGACCCTACCCTGCGTCGGTGTTGCTTTTGCTCAAAGATGTGCACTCAACCCAGTCAAACAAACTTAAATATTGGAATTCTGGCTATTCTATAAATTTAATACCTTCTCCGAACGGCTAGCATTTCTTCCTTTGGGACGTGATATTTTGGTAGTTTACTATCCCCCTTCGAAACTCTGTTTGATGTGTCAATATAGGCTTTTCTTTACACAACTACCTCGATATTTGTTCTATTTTCGAATTTACTTTTCATATTGATTCGTTTAACTCCACTCAAATGACTCCCTGCCATTCTATCAACCTCTCACAAGCAGCTCGATCAACTACCCGCTACGTATATTATCGAATTTTTATATTATTGCATAACTAATTTAAGCTAGACATATTTCCACTCGAGGAAACAACCTCGATCCACTACAATCAAATTCGGCATAACCGAACGATATTTGCGCGTTTTCGGAGTTCCGTCCGCGCCACAACCAGTAGACGGCCCGACAACTCGTCTTCCATTACACACATACAATTGTAATGGTTTGGCTGTGGACATCCACCATTCTTCCTGTGCTCTCCCACGATAGTTGTTAACACACCCTTCGTCCCAGAACGTTCGGGATATCCGAATCTCATTCTGATGTATTTTCCGTTGTGACCGTTTCACTGGAGAGTGCGGTCGACGGGCGTGGGATAACCGGAAGCACGCTCAATGGGTGACAGGGTGAAAGGAGAAGCAATCGCCAGACAGTTTTCAGATTCAGAGCAGCTTTCCTTGGTCGATTTCGATGACTTCGCCCGAGATGCTCGTCGTGTTTGAGAGGAACACAACAGCTTCTGCGACCTCCTCGGGCTGGACGAGTCGCTTGAGCGGATACCCTTTTTTCACGCCCTCAACCCACTCGTCGGGGAACATGTCGGTTTCCACCGCACCCGGGGCGACGGTGTTCGAGAAGATGTTTTGTTTGGTGTAGACGCTCGCGAGCGACTGCGTGAACGAGACTTGTCCGCCTTTCGAGGCGGCGTACACCGGGTCGCCGTAGCTGCCGTGGGTGCCCGCCGTCGATGAGACGTTGATGATGTGGCCCGTCTCCGATTCGACCATCGCAGGCAATGCCGCTCGCGTGCACAGAATAGTTCCGACGAGATTAATCGAAATGAGTTGGTCGATACTCGCCGCAGAAATCTCTTCGAGGCTTTGGCCTTTCATGATGCCCGCGCTGTTTACGAGAATGTCGAGTGACCCAAATTCGGCGGTCACGGCAGCGACCAGTTCCTCTACGTCAGCTTCGTCGGTCACGTTCGCGCGAAGGGCGAGGACGTTCTCATGGCCCGCAGCTTCGAGGTCTGCGACGAGTGCATTCGCGGCTTCTTCGTTCGAATAATACTGGAACGCGACGTTGCACTCTGGAGCGAGCGCCCGCACACACGCAGAACCGATTCCGCCGCTGCCACCCGTGACTAGTGCCGTTCTAACCATGCACATAGTGGTCTGGGTGGCGTGATAAATGTGCTGTTGTCAGACATCGCCAAACTGGCTGAACACCCGCTCTGCGTTCTTGTAGTAGACTTTTTCGAGCACTTCGTCGTCGAGCCCCATCGCTTCCCAATCTGCGCGCAGGGTTTTGTAGTCGAGAAGTGGGTAGTCGCCGCCGAACAGTACCTTGTTCTTCAGCCGCCGGCTGATGTCGTAGGTGAGTTCTTCAGGATAGTACTTTGGTCGCCAGCCGTGGAGTTCGTTGCCCACGATGTTCGCTTTGTGGAGGAGCGAGGCGATTGCCTGTCCCTGCCACGGCCACGCAGGCCGCCCGAGAACTATCTGGAGGTCTGGATAGTTCGCAGCCACTCTGTCAGCTGTTTTGGGGTGGCAGTGCTCGACGAGGTGGCCGCCACCGCCGGGCTGGCCAGCGCCGAGCCCCGAGTAGCCGACGTTGATGAGGACGGGTGCGTTGTGTTCGAGACACAGTTCGTAGATGGGGTCGTACCGGTCGTCGTCAGCCGGGACGTTCGTGGTCGAGCCGTTGATGGTGAACCCCGTGATACCCATGTCGAGGCTGGTGAGACAGCGCTCAAACTCGCCTGCTGTGTCGTCGTCGCGAGGGTCGAGTTGCACCCAGAGGCCGAGGAACGCATCCGGGTTCTCACCGTACATCTCCGCGAAATAGTCGTGTTTTCCCGCGGCTTCGGCGGTCGGAATCGTCGCCGTAAACCCGAAGTCGAGCATCGGCTTTACGTTCGCCGCTTTGAGGTCTTCGACCATCTCCGCTTCAGTTCGCATCTCGAAGTTCTCACCGAACGTGTCTGAATCGCCGGGATTCTGAAACACGAACCCCTCTTCGGTCGAGAAATGTGAATGTACGTCTAATATCTGGATGTCGCTAGTTCCCATGGCTCACTGTCTCAGTTTGCGGCCGCCGTAATTATAGATTTGGGTGCCACACAAAGAGTTATTGTTGCTAACACACCTCATACAGTGTATGTCACGGATAGGCTTCATTGGGCTTGGGAACTTCGGGAAACCAATCGCAGAACACCTCTTGGCGGCTGGGTGGGAGTTGACGGTGTACGACATCCGCGAGGGCGCGATGACTTCGCTGGTCGAAGACGGTGCGCAGGCCGCAGCCTCGCCAGCAGCCGTTGGTCGCAACGCAGACGTAGTGTTCACCGTGTTGGTTGACCCAGAGCAGGTCGAAGGCGTCGTCACGGGCGAAGAAGGCCTGCTCGAAACGCTCGACCCGGGCGCAACGATTATCGACGTGACGACGGGGTTGCCACGCGCCACAGATGCCCTCGAAGCACTGCTCGCAGAACACGACATCAACCTCCTCGGCGCACCCGCGAGCGGCGACCAGCGTGCAGGCGAACTGACCGCCATGGTCGGCGGCCCAAAGGCCCTGTTCGAGGAACACAAGCAAATTTTCGAGCCCTTTTGCAGTAACATCTTCCACGTCGGCGAGCAGCCGAGTGACGGCAACAAAGTAAAACTCCTCAATAACTACCTGACGTACAACAACCTGTACGCCGCCTGCGAGGCGGTGGTCGCCGCAGACAAAGCGGGTATCGACCGCGAAAAACTCCTCGAAGTCATCAATCACAGCGCCGGTAGCTCTACGGCCACGCGCTACATCATCCCGGTTCACGTCCTCGAAGGTCGCTACGACATTCAGGGGAGCATCGGCATCGCCGACAAAGACCTGCGCCTGGCCGCCCAGTTCCTCGAGGACAATCACACCCCCGGAATGCTCGCGGCGAACGTCAGACACCTGTATAAATTCGCCAAGACAGACTACGGCGGAGAAACCGATTTGAGCCGCGTTTACGACTTTGTCGAGGAGAAAATCGCGACCGAGAAATAACCTCCGTCAGTCGAGGACGCCGTACAGTTTCGCCCGTTCGAGTTTCTGTTTTGCTGTGGTGAAATGGGCTCGGTCGATCATCTCCCCGCGCCACCTGATGATGCTCTTTCCTTCGCTGAACGCCGACTCGATTTCGGTGACCATCTCTTGGAGCTCTCTGGCTTCTTGTTCGTCTGGCGTGAACACTTCGTTTACCACTTCCGCGTGGCTCGGGTGAATGATTTCGTAGCCCATGTACCCGAGCTGTTTGGCGAAGGTCGCGTGCTTGCGCAGCCCCTCTAAATCCTCGATGTCCGTCCACACCCCTGAGATAATCTGCTTGAGACCCGCCGCTTTCGCCCCTGCGAGCACGTTCGAGCGCGCGAACAGCGATTCTAAGCCTTCCGGCGTAAACTCGTAGTCAAGCGCCCGATTGAAATCACCGTCTCTGGTCGTCCCACCCGTGATGGACGCGACGCGGTCACTCGCGCTACAGATTTCGTAGGGGTTGTAAAGGCCGTAGGCCGATTCCGGCAGGAGATAGATGTCGATATTCTTCTCGATGCCCTTTCGTCGCTCGGCGAACGTCAGGGCGTTGTCGGCGTACCGAACATACTCCTCGGAATCGACTTTCGGGAGGACGATGGCGTCCAGATTCGGATGGAGAATCTCTGCAATATCGTCTTCGAAATAGCCCGTCTCGGGTGGGTTCACCCGGACAGTAATGCTCTTTTCTGTCTCACCCAACTCGGGTAACGTCTCACGGATGTGCTCTCTCGCCGCCGGTTTATCCTCGGGCAACGTTCCATCTTCTAAGTCGAAGATGATGCCGTCTGCCTCAGTCGTGTGCGGCGTGTTTTCTACCCAATCCTGATTGTACGCTGGCACGTACAGTAGCGAACGCGCTGGATACATGGTTCGACTGACACGCAGTATCCAGTTATACTTATTGGTGCATGTTATCACCACGCAGGTGACTGAACCCCGAAATCCACTTTCTCGAAGCTTACGAGTACCCGCCGTTCACGCTGAGGATTTGGCCGGTAATCCAGTCTGCGGCATCGCTCGCGAGAAACACGGCGGCGTTCGCAGAGTCGGTTGGCCGTCCGAGTCGGTTGAGGGCGTACTTTTTCAACATTCGATCGCCGTATTTGCCAATCAGTTCTTCAGTAGCTGGCGTCAGTGTCGCCGCCGGAGAAATCCCGTTGACTCTGATGTTGTGTTGACCGACCTCGTTTGAGAGCGCCTTCGTGAATCCAGCGACGCCAGCTTTCGAGGCTGCATACAGCTTGTTGTCGCCGCGCTCTTGGCCCTTGTGCGCCTCGGAGATGAAGTTCACAATCGCGCCGCGCTCTTGTTCCATCATGTGCTTGACCGCGACGTGTGAGGTGTTGATTGCGCCGCCGAAGGTCACGTCGAATTGAATCTGCCAGTCTTCGGGCGTCGTCTGATAGAACGGTTTGTTGTCGTCGTGTTCGCGCAGGCCGCCCGCCGCGACGTTCACGAGCACATCGAGACTCCCGAACTCGTCTACGACACCGTTGATGGTCTCCTCACACGAGCCGTAGTCGCCCACGTCGAGTTGTCTGAATACGACGGTCGCGTCGTATTTCTCGTCTAAGGTCGCTGCTGTCTCGGTTCCCACCTCTGGGGAGATGTCGGTGACGACGGTCGTCGCGCCCTCTTTTGCAAACTCTTCTGCAACCGCGCTTCCGATGCCGCCTGCAGCCCCCGTCACGAGGACGACATCGCCACTGAAATCTATCTGCTCTTTCATCTCCAGAAACGACCCTTCCGACGGCTAAATAAGTTTCCCCGCGAGCGGCGCTATCTGGAGACAACAGTCAGTCTCGCGCCCGAAAACCGCAAAAAACCACCCGACCTTACATGTATTCGCGCCCGAACGTCTCGCGCGCGATGATGAGTTTCAGAATCTGTGGGGTGCCGTCCGCGATGACGTTGCCCATGATGTCGGAGAACCGTTGGCCAATCCCTGACTCCTGTGAGTAGCCGTAGTGGCCGTGAAGCACGGTGCACTCTTTGACGACTTGAAAGCTCACTTCCGCCGAGTACCACTTCGACATGGCCGCGTCTTTCGTGTGGTCCATGCCGTTTTCTAACCGCCAGCACACCTCGTCACACTTCAGGCGGGCCACGTCGAGTTTCGTGAGCATCTCCGCAACTTGGAACTGTGGGCCTTGGTTCGTCGCCACCGGTTTGCCAAAGGTTTCGCGCTCTTTGATGTACTCGATGGTCTGTTCGACCGTCTTTTGCGCACAGCCGATACAGAGATACCCAATCCACGGCCGCGTGTAGTCGAACGTCTCCATCGCAATCTTGAACGCGTCCTTCTCAGAGACCATGTTCTCCTCTGGGACGCGCACGTCGTCGAAGAAAATCTGGCCCCAGCCGTCGATTGCGGTGCCGATTGCGTGATACGGCAGCACCTCGACGCCCGGTGCGTCGAGTGGGACGAGGAACGCCCGGAAATCCTTCGAGTCGCCCAGTCGGCAGAAGGTGATGTTGTAGTCTGCGTACTGCGAGGAGGTAATCGCAATCTTCTCGCCGTTTATCACCCACTCGTCGCCGTCTTTTTCCGCGTAGGTTTCGATTGCCCGTGCGTCGGAACCGTGGTCTGGCTCGGTCAACCCAAAGGACAGCTTGTTCTCGCCGCGAGCGTTCGCCGCGGCAATCTCCTTGTGCATCTCGTTGCCGTGTTCGCTCAGTGTGACGTTCCCGAGAATTTGGTTGTGGACGACGTTTGCGAGGCCCACGTCACCGCGGCCGAGTTCCTCCATGATGATGCCGCCGGTGTGAATCCCGAAGCCTTGGCCGTCCAGTTCCTCGGGGAGCAGGGTGCCGATAATGCCCATCTTCACCAAGTCCTGATAGACCTTCTCGGGGAAGTTCTCACCAGAATCCCAGTTTTCCGTCTCGCCAACGACGTTTTCGTCGATATATTCCCGAAGTTGTGCACTGACCATCCGCTGTGTGTCCGTCTTGCTGAAATCCATATGTTTTGACCTGTCTGAAAGACGTTACTTCTAGGGCGCAACACGTCGTTTCCGCCTAGACTATTGTTAACAACCGTACCACGAGCTATTAAATATTTGGTTGAGCGAGCTAATGCCTCCTCTTCCGAACCGTTCGGGAGCTGCAGACCGTTTGCAGCCCCTATCCATGCTACCATGCGACAATACTATGCTGGTGTGTCGCGCAGTTCTCGGTATGCCTTCGGTTCCAGATATTGGCGCGTACACCTTCTATAGACAGGAGTGGGAGAGCTACGACCAGCTTGTAGACTCGTTCGAACACGAGGTGCCAGAGAGATTCAACCTCGCCACTTACTTGTGCGACCGGTGGGCGACGGACACCGGCAGGGTTGCCATTTTCGCAGACGGCACCACCGACACCCCGCGGACGTTCACTTACTGGCAGGTGCGAAACAGCGCAAACCGGCTTGCGAACTATTTGCGCGACCAGGGCGTCGAACGCGGCGACCGCGTCGGCGTCTGTCTTCCGCAGAAACCAGAGACGACGATTGCACACGTCGCCGCGTGGAAACTCGGCGCGATATCGATTCCCCTCAGCACGCTGTTTGGCCCCGACGCGCTTGGCTACCGGCTCGCTGATGGCGGCGCGAAAGCCTGCATCGTAGACAGCGAGTGCATCGACACGCTGCGAGAGGTGAAATCTGACCTTTCGGCTCTCGATACAATACTCACCGTGGGAGACGTGGCACACGAAGCCGACGAACACGACTTTTGGAGCGTTCAAGAGACAGCGTCTCACGAGTTCGAAACCGTCGAAACCAACGCCGAAGACACCGCCTCCATCATCTATACGAGTGGGACGACCGGCGACCCAAAAGGCGTCGTCCACGCCCACCGCTTGGTGCTCGGCTTGCTCCCCGACTACATCGCGAGCTACTGCGATTTCGACATCAAACAGTCGGACGTGGTCTGGTCGCCTGCCGCGTGGGCATGGGTCGCAGGCCTCTACTCGACGATGGCGACGACCCTCTATCACGGCCGCCCGCTCGTCGCCTACAATGCGGTTGGCCAGTTCGACCCCATCGAGACGTTCGACCTCATCGAGCGCTACGGTATCTCTGTGTCTTTCATTCCACCAACGGCCCTCCGCATGATGATGCACGAGACGGAGGCAGCCACCGCGTACGACCTCTCGTCCATGCGAAGCATCTGGTCTGGGGGTGAGTCGCTCGGTGACGATATCAGCGAGTGGGCGGAAGCCACCTTCGACGGCGCGGTCGTCCACGAGGTGTACGGCCAGACGGAGGCGGTGAACATCGTAAATGAGATTTCGAAACTCTATCCGAAACGCGAGGGCTCGCTCGGCAAACCGTCGCTCGGGAGGCTCGGCGTCGCGCTGTTCGACCCGATAGACCGCACCACCCCCACCGAGGTCGGCGAAGTGGGTGAAATCGCCGTTAAGTACGACGGTGATCCGGAGTGTTTCAAAGAGTACTGGAACAAGCCCGAAAAGACGGCTGAAACCTTCAACAATGGCTGGCTGTTCACGAATGACCTCGCCAAACTGGACGACGACGGCTACTACTACTTCGTCGGGCGCAAAGACGACGTCATCATCTCCGCGGGCTACCGTATCGGGCCGAAGGAAATCGAGAACGTGCTCGCCGGACATCCCGCGGTCATCAACGTCGGCGTCATCGGCGTACCGGACGACGTTCGCGGCCAGATTCCAAAGGCGTACGTGGAACTCGCATCTGGTTACGCCCCCTCCGACGCACTCGCAGAAGAACTCAAACAACACTCCAAAAACCGGCTGGCAAAATACGAGTACCCGCGCGAAATCGAGTTTGTCGAGGCACTCCCGCTCACCGTCACGGGCAAGGTGCGGCGAACTGACCTCAGAGACCTTGACACCGACTAATCACTCTTACTCTCTGTCCATGAACTCAGCGAGGCCTTCCTGTGCGGCCGACGAGAGCAGATGGACGTTCGCCATCTCCTGTTCGAGTTTCAAGCTCGGTTCGAGTGCCATCTCAACACTCTGATTGGCGAGGTGTTTTTGGCGTCTAAGCGCGAGCGGATGGTGGCTCGCCACGTCTTTTGCGAGAGCCATGGTCGCCTCGGCGAGATCGTCGTCTTCGCCGATAACCTCGTTTACGAGGCCCCACTCGCGGGCGGTTTCTGCTGAAATCATTTTCTCAGTGAGCAACAGTTCTTTCGCTCGTCTGAGGCCGACGAGGCGCGGGAGGCGTTGGGTCGAGCCACCACCACCGATGAGGTTGTACTTGACGTGGTGGTCGCCAAAGCGCGCGCTGGGGGCGGCGACCACGAGGTCACAGACGAGGAGCAGTTCGAACCCACCGGCGAGCGCCATTCCGGAGACGCCAGCGATGATGGGGATGGCCGATTGCTCGATGCGACGGTACGCCGCGTGCCAGTTCGCGTTAAACTCGCTCACCCCGTCCGAGTCGTCTTCTTCGATTAAGGGCAGCACGCTGTTTAGGTCTGCACCCGTCGAGAAAAAGCGGTCGCCAGTCGAGCGTATCACGAGGGCGTTGATGCCGTCTGTGTCCTCCGCGTACTCGCGTGCGGCGTCGATTTCGTCGATCGTCTCTGGTCTGAGGGTGTTGCCTTTCTCCGGTCGGTCGAGTACGATTTCCGCGACGTTCCCGTCCGTGGTGAATACGATATCCGTGAACTGCGCTGCTGGCCCATCGCTAGTCATGGTTCAGTTAAACGTCGCCTGCAATTCGTATAAACATTCCGTGGGGGGTGTCCGTCAGTGGTCTTTGAGCGCTTCGGGGAGTGCGTCGCGTTGTTTCGCTTCTTCGAGCAAAAGCGGCAAGCCGTCTGAGACGGCGTGAATTCCGGTGGCGCTCGCGAGTTGGATAACCTCCAAGATCTCCTCGGGCGTCGCCCCAACCATGAGCGCGTTTCTGACGTGGACGCGGAGGCCGGCGGTGTAGAGATGCGACGTGCCGATATCGATAGCGATGTAGATGAACTCCATGACTTTCGGAGGGAGCACGCGGTCGCCGTAGGGGTGGCGCAAGAACGCATACAGGTGTTGCCAGTACGTCGGGTCGTTTTCGATAATTGCAAGCACGTCGTCCCACACGGCGGAGAAAAACGGCTTGTGCGCTTCGAGATCTTCGAGCAACGTCGCCACCAACTCGGGGTCACCCTCCCCTGCGAGGTCTGTTTCTTCTACAACGACTGGGTAGCCTTCCGTCGCTGAGTGCATTCCGAGGATACTCGTGAGTTCGAGCACTTCGAGCACCTCCTTGAACGTCGCACCACGGTCGAGCGCCCGGCCGATGTGTTCGCGCGTCGCGGTGGCGTTGAACGACGTGGTCGCACTGCTGAGCGAAATCAGGATAAACTCCTTTACTTTCGGGTCGAGCGGGCCGGTTTTCCACGGATGTTCTGCGAGATTCAGGTACGCTTCAAAAAATGTCGGGTCTATCTCTCGCAACGCCGTTAGATGATTGCCGAGGTAGCCGTTCGTCTCCTCTACGTGCTCTGCGAGCCGCGCACGCCGCTCCTCTGCACCCTCCTCTCTGTCGTCTGTTCCCATACCTCAAAGAACGAGGTTTGACTGATAAAGATTCCGCGCTTGCCAGCTCCTACGGCTCGTCTCGATGCGTGATGACGCCGCTTGCTTCGAGTTCGGCGAGCGTGTCTGCGCCGTATCCGGCGCGGTCGAGCGTTTCATCGAGTGCCCGTCCCTCTTCGCCGCCTGTGAGTGGGCTGAACGTGACGGGCAGGCCAAACGAATTCACGATTTCGCCGGTCTGTTCGTCGACGGCGACGAGGTGCTCGCGCGCCGCCACCTGCGGGTCATTTAGGGCTTCGGTCGTCGTCTGGACCGCAGAGACCGGCAACTCTTGGCCGAATTTCTCGACCCATTCGTCGAGCGAGCGCGTCTTGAACACCTCCTGGAGGCGTTTGTAGGCGTCACTCTCCCGCCCACTCGTGGCAAACTGTTCGTCGAGGAGTTCGGGGAGGTCAAGCGAGTCACACAACTCGACCCAGAACCCGCGTTCCATCGCCCCGAGCGTGAGATACCGGCCGTCACCGGTTTCGTAGGTGTTGTAACAGGGGTACTCGCCGCCGATGACGGGGTCGTAGTCGGTTGGCTCGTCGTCGCTCAACACCCACGGCAGGTGGACGCTGTTCCACGACGCGATGACGTCGAACATGGCGAGGTCGATGTACTGGCCGCCACCGCCGCGATTTCGCCCCCAGAGCGCGATGAGAACGGAGAGCGCGAGCATCGTCGCCCCGGCATAGTCTGCAACCGCCGTTTTCGGGGGTGTGGGGTCGTCGGGGTCGAGAAAGCCCGCCACGCCTTGGTAGTTCAAGTCGTGGCCGGGTTCGTTTCGCCGGGGGCCGGTTTGGCCGTAGCCGGACAGCGAGCAGTAGATGAGGTCTTCGTTCGCGGCTCGCAACGTCTCCGGGTCAACGCCGAGTTTCTTCGCCGTCCCGGGGCTGAACCCCTCGATGACGACGTCGGCTTCCGCAGCGACCGCCTGTACGAACGCCTGCCCGCGTTCGTCTTTGAGGTTTACGAGTATCGACTGCTTTCCCTCGTTCAACGCGGCATAGGTCTGTCTGTACTCTTCTGACTCGGGGTCACCGAGGTAGTCACCGCCGGGCGGTTCGATGCTCAACACCTCTGCACCGGCGTCTGCAAGCAGCTTCGTCGCGTACGGTCCGGGAAGCTTCAACGAGAGGTCTACGATGGTGATATCATCGAGCGGTTGCATGTGATTCCTCCCTCGCGTTGGAACGGCGTCTTCGCTGTGAATCGCCAAGCCTCACCACTCCTCGTGACTTCGTGTGCATCGTGCTACCACTCACTTTGGAATCTGCATAAGTGTTTGCTCCCCACCGAGGAATCTATTTGCGCATCCACACTAGTCCGGGCCGACGCAAAGAACTATCATCCAGACGCGCAAATTTCAGGCAGAGTCATGACAGACGTTCCCACGATACCGGATATCGGGGCATACACCTTCTACAAACAGGAGTGGGAGAGCTACGACCAGCTCGTGGATGCCTTTTCCCACGAAATCCCCGACACGTTCAATCTCGCCACCTACCTCGTTGACCGCTGGGCGGCCGACACGGGGAGCGTGGCGATTTTTGGCGACGGCACGACCCAATCGGCTCGCACGTACACCTACTGGCAACTCCAGAAGATAACGAATCGACTGGCGAACTATTTGCGCGACCAGGGCATCGAACGCGGCGACCGCGTCGGCGTCTATCTCCCGCAGAAACCGGAGACGGCAATGGCGCATCTCGCCTGCTGGAAGCTCGGCGCGATTTCGGTTCCGCTGAGTCCGCTGTTTGGCCCCGACGCCCTCGAATATCGGTTGGCCGACAGCGGGGCGAAAGCCTGCTTTGTCGATAGCGAGTGTATCGCGTCGTTGCGAGAGGTGAAGTCACAGCTCGACGCACTCGGCACGATTCTCACGGTTGGTGAGGACGACCGTGAAGCCGACGAACACGATTTTTGGGACGTCCAAGAGACGGCGTCTCACGAGTTCGAAACCGTCGAAACCGACGCAGACGAGAGTGCTACGATTCTCTATACGAGCGGGACGACCGGCGACCCGAAAGGCGTCGTCCACGCCCATCGCTTCCTGCTCGGGTCGCTCCCGAACTACCTCGTTGGCCTCTGTAATTTCGACGTCACTGAATCAGACGTGTTCTGGACGCCTGCCGACTGGGCGTGGATTGCGGGGCTGTTCGTGACGATGGCTCCGACGCTCTATCACGGCCGCCCACTTCTCGCCTACTATCGTGACGGGGGCTTCGACCCCATCGAAACCTTCGAACTCATTGAGCGCTACGGTATCTCTGCGACGTTCCTCCCGCCCACCGCGATTCGCATGATGATGCACGAGACGGACGCGGCCGCGGACTACGACCTGACGACCATCCGAAGCATTGCCTCGGGCGGCGAATCGCTCGGCCCCGATGTGAGCGAGTGGGCGGAGAACGTTTTCGACGGGGCGGTCGTGCAAGAAGTGTACGGCCAAACGGAGTTGATGTACATCGTCCAAGAGATGCAGAAGCTGTTCGCCCGCCGTGAGGAGTCGATGGGCAAACCCGGCCTCGGCCGCGGCGAAGTCGCGCTGATGGACCCCGACACGGGCGAACCAACCGTCGGCGTCGACGAGGTTGGAGAAATCGCCATCAAATACGAGAACGACCCCATTTGCTTCAAAGGCTACTGGAACAAACCAGAGAAAACGGCGGCGGTTCGCAAGAACGGCTGGCACTACACGAGCGACACGGCGACGCGCGATGCGGACGGCTACTACTACTTCGTCGGGCGCAAAGACGACGTCATCATCTCCGCGGGCCACCGCATCGGCCCGGATGAACTGGAGAACGCGATTGCCTCCCACGACGCCGTCGTGAACGTCGGCGTCATCGGCATCCCCGACGAAAAGCGCGGGACGATTCCGAAGGCGTTCGTCGAACTCGGGCCGGGCTACAAACCCTCAGAGGCGTTGAAAGAAGAACTCCAGGCGTACACCAAAGACCGCCTCGCCAAACACGAGTATCCGCGTGAAATCGAGTTTGTCGAGGCACTCCCACTCACCGTCACAGGCAAAGTGCGTCGGACGACGCTCAGAGATTTAGAAGGGATAGAGTAACGCTCACTCAAGCAAGAACCGTTCCGGCGACTCCAGAGCGTGTTTGACGGCGTTAAAAAATCGAGAGGCCATCGCGCCGTCGATCACGCGGTGGTCGATAGACAGCGAGAGATTGACAACATGGCGAGGGACGATGTCTCCCTCGACCACGCGGGGTTTTTGCGTAATCTGGGCGATGGCGAGAATCGCAACCTCCGGGTAGTTGATAATTGGCGTGCCGTGCTGGCTGCCGTACGGCCCGATGTTCGTGATGGTGAACGTTCCACCTTGCATCTCCTCGCGGCTGATTTTCCGGGTGCGTGCGCGCTCTACGACGTCTTCGACACCCGCCGCAATCTGTACCAAGCTCTTTTGGTCTACGTCTTTCAGCACCGGAACCAGCAGGCCGTCTTCTGCTTCGGTCGCAATCCCGATGTTGTACGCCTTTTTCAAAACGATCTCTTCTGCCTCCTCGTCGAGGGTTGCGTTTAGATACGGGAACTGTTTGAGAGCATTTCCGACCGCCATGATGACGAATGGCAGGTAGGTCAGGTTCACACCGCGCTCGGCCGCGGCGTCACGCAACGAGGCCCGGAGTTCGACTAACTCCGTCACGTCAACCTCTTCGACGGTCGTGACGTGGGGAATCGTGAACGCAGAGCGCACCATCTGGCGGCCGATGGAGCGACGAACGCCCCGGTATGGCACGCGCTCGTCGCTCGATTGTTCACCTTCGACTTTTTCAGACCTCGACGCGAACGCGCGGACGGCGTCTTTCGTGACGAACGCTTCACCCTGTCGCGTTTCGACCCGTGGCACGTCGTTGATGTCGATACCCATCTCGTGGGCGATACGGCGCGCGGTGGGCTGGGCGAGCGTTCGCTGTCGTTTTCCGTCTTTGGAAGTCGTTTTTTGCTCCTGTGCTGAGTGCTCGCGAGTTGCCAATTCGCGGGCTGTCGGTTCTGGCTCATTCGTTTCACTTTTCTCGGGCTCTGTCGTGGAGTCCGACACCGCGATTTGCTTCCCATCTTCGTCAGCTACCTCGAATACGACAAACACCGCGCCGACGGGGATGACACTCCCTTCTTCGAATCGCAACTCCGTAACCGTCCCATCGACGGGTGCAGGAATCTCGACGACGGCCTTGTCGGTCTCGACCTCTGCGATAACTTGGTCTTCTTCCACTCCATCTCCTGCATTGACATACCAGTTGAGCAGTTCGCCCTCTGCGACGCCCTCTCCGACGTCGGGGAAGCGAAACTCGTGGGCCGTCATGGGAACGCGACGACCTCTTTGATACCGTCGATGATTCGCGCCACGTTCACCATGTAGTACTTTTCGAGTTCGGGGAACGGGTAGGGGACGTCCCACCCAGTCACCCGTTTGACCGGGGCTTCGAGGTAGAGAAACGAGTGTTCCTGAATCGTCGTGGCAATCTCTCCGGCGAGGCCGCCGGTTCGGTGGGCTTCGTGAACCACCACGACTCTGCCGGTTTTCTCGGCTGAGGTGATGAGTGTGACTCGGTCGAGCGGCGAGAGCGTCCGCAGGTCAACCACTTCGACATCTACCTCTCCTTCCAGTTGTCTCGCCGCTTCGAGCGTTGGCCGGGTCATTGCTCCCCACGTGAACACGGACACGTCCGTCCCGTCGCGGCGAACCGATGCCTCGCCGAGTGGAATCTCGTAGGGTTCAGTGGGCACCGCTTCGCGGAACGAGCGATAGATTTTCTTTGGCTCTAAGAACACCACCGGGTCGGGTTCGCGGATAGAAGCGATGAGCAGTCCCTTCGCGTCCGCGGGCGTGCTCGGAACGACCACTTTCACCCCGGGGTAGTGGGTGAGCAAGGCTTCGGTCGATTCTGAATGGCTTTCTGGCGAGTGGATGCCCCCGCCGTAGGGCGCTCTAATGACGATCTCGGGGACGAAGCGCCCGCGAGTGCGCGACCGAAAGCGCGCGGCATGGCTGAACAATTGGTCGAGTGCGGGGTAGAGAAAGCCCATGAACTGGATTTCTGCAACCGGGCGAATCCCGAGGAAGCTCATGCCAATTGCCGTCCCGACAATCCCGCTCTCAGCGAGCGGCGTGTCGATGACGCGCTGCTCACCGAACTCGTCGTACAATCCCGCAGTGGCGCGGAACACGCCTTCGTTTACGCCCACGTCTTCGCCCATGACGACGACATGCTCATCGCGGGCCATCTCGTTGTGCAGGGCGCTGTTCACCGCTTCGACGAGCGTGAGTCGGTCTGTCTCACCCGCCATCAGAACCGCCACCCCACGTCGAACGCCTCGTCGCCGTACTGCTCGCGGAGGGCAGCCAACTCGTCTGCCTGTCGGCGCAACTCCGGCGTCAACTCGTGGAAAACGTGTTCGAACATCGACTCGGGTTCCTGGTGGAGGGCTTCTGCGGCCACGACGGCATCGTCGACGAGTGCTTCGTTCGCATTCTCAATGCTCTCGATGGCCTCGTCATCGAGCCGTCCCGTCTCGCGCAAAAACACCTCCAATCTACGTATCGGGTCTTTTTGCTCCCACTGTTCGACTTCGGCGGCGCTTCGGTACTTCGTCGGGTCGTCTGAGGTGCTGTGCCCGCCAAGCCGGTAGAGGAGCAGCTCGATAAGCGTTTGTCTGCTCTCGCCTTCTCGCGGCGACTTCGCTCGTCGCACGGCCTCCTCCGTTACCGTGTAGACGGCGAGTGGGTCCATTCCATCGACGTAGACGCCGTCGAATCCGTAGGCGATTGCCTTCTGTGCGACCGTTGCGCTCCCGGTCTGCCGGGAGAATGGAACCGAGATGGCGTACTGATTGTTGTTGCACACGAAAACGCTCGGCGTGTCGAACGCCCCCGCGAAATTGAGGCCTTCGTGAAAATCGCCTTCCGATGTGGCTCCGTCGCCGAAGTGACACAGGAACGCCGTGTCCTCCCAGCCGAGCAGTTGGGCGGCCATCGCCATGCCGGTCGCGTGCGGAATTTGGGTGGCGATGGGCGTCGGTGGCGCGACGGTGTTGTACTCCGCCGGGATGTGGTCACCCGGCTCTTTTCCCATCCAATGGAGAAACAGGTACTTCGGATCGATACCGCGGGCGAGCATCGTGCCGAACTCGCGGTAACACGGAATGAGCCAGTCGGTTTCGGCAAGGGCGTGGGCGGTTGCGACGTGGGCCTCTTGGCCGTAGCAGGACGCGAGCGTGCCAGAGCGGCCCTGCCGCTGTAAACTCACGCCGCGCCGGTCGGTGCGGCGCGTGAGCCGCATATCGGCGTACAGTTTCCGAAACTCCTCGTCGGTCAGGTTTGGAAGCAACTCGTCTGCGACCACGTTGCCGTTCTCGTCAAGCACGCGCACCGCATCGGGCGGGTCATCCGGCGCAGGGTACTGAAATAACTCGTGTTTGCCACTCATGCCAATCGTCTACCTAACGGTTCGCACACCTCTCCCATATACGTTTGCGCTCAGGTTGCCTGTCTGGCCGGTTTGGAGTTGGATTCGTTCTAATCCCAAAACTACAATATCGCTGGCTGTGCAGTGGTGACACGGAACACATCATGAAGTTCTCCGACCTCATCATCAGATACCTCATCGAGGAGGATGTCGACACGATTTTCACCCTCATGGCGGAGGACGTCATGGGCATTACAGCGACACTCAAAACCGACTGGTCCGACGATATCCGCGTGGTCGATGCGAGACACGAGCAACTGGCTATGTCGATGGCCGACGGCTACGCGCGGAGCGGGAGCGATATTGGCGTCTGCGTGGTCGGCCGCGGCCCAGCCATCGCCCAGACTGGCACCGCGCTCGGAACCGCCATGGTCAACGGATCGAAGCTGCTTGTCATCACGGGCGAGACGCCGACGACGACCCTTGGCGGTCTCAAGTATTTCGAGCAGGAAACGTTCCTCAGCACGCTCACCGAAGACGCCGTCTCCATCCGCAGCGAAGAAGCATTTCTCCCGACAATGCGCGACGTATTTCGGCGGCTTCGACGAAACAAGGGCCCTATCGTGGTCCAAGTGCCCTGGAACCTCATGGACGCAGAGGCTGACCTTTCGATTGACTGGGAACACGAACGTTTCGGCACCGACGCAGTAGCCCCGAATGCCGCGAGAGCCGAGCCATTGGCCAAACAAATCGACGCCGCTATCGAGCGCTATCTAGATTCGGATGCGACGCTCCCGCCTCTCATTCTCGCAGGTGAAGGGGCGGTTCAGTCAGACGCGATAGCCGCAATCGAGGCGTTTGCATCGCGCACAGGCGCGCTCCTCGCCACGACCTTACAAGCGCGGGGCTATTTTGGAGATCATCCCTACGCCGTTGGCTTTCCCGGCACGTTCGGGTCACCCCTCGCAAACGAAGTCATCGGCCAGAGCGACTTCATCCTCGCGCTCGGCTGTAGCCTCAACAACCACACCACAGACGTGGGTCGCCTCGTGGACGAAGCCACCATCGTTCACGTGAACGACGACCCAGCACACCTCGAACGCTACACGCCGGTTTCGCTCGCTATCGTCGGCGACGTTCGGACGACCGTCGAACGGCTCACGGCCGAGTTGGAGACACTCGACATCGACTTCTCGGAGAAATTTTGGACCGAATCGACGAAGCGCCGCATCGCAACCGCGACGCCGTGGGGCGACGTGACGTACGCCGACACCTCCGGTCGGATGGACCCGCGCGAACTCATCACGGAACTCGATGGAAGACTGCCCGAGGACCGCCTCGTCGTGACCGACGCCGGGCACTTCATGAACTGGGTCATCGACGGCATCACGATTCGTCACCCGGATGACTACATGTGGACACTCGACTTCGGAGCCATCGGCGTCGGATTCCCGATGGGCATCGGCGCCGCGTGGCGCGTCGACGACCGGACGACGGTGACGTTCGTCGGCGATGCCGGATTCATGATGTCGCTTCAAGCGCTCGACACAGCGGTTCAACAGGACATCTCGACTATCATCGTCATCATGAACGACGACGCGCTCGGCTCTGAGTACCAACAGCTCAAAAACCGCGGTCTCTCACCCGAGTCCGCCGTCGCAAAGACGCCTGACTTGGCGGCCCTCGCTCGTGACTTTGGAGCCGACGCCTACAGCGTTTCATCTGTTGGCGACCTCGATGCGATTGGTGACATCATCACAGACCGACCAAGCGGGCCGGTCGTCCTCGACTGCAAAATCGACCGCGATGTGAAACATCCCTTCTACGACTCTGACCACATGAACTGAGCCCGTTTTCTCTTCTTAGCGGTGCGACGGCGAGAGCAGCGACGAATCGACGGGTTCGTCGTACACCTCTGGATTGACCAGATTTCGGGGAATCTCGTCTGTGAACCGGCTGAGCACGGCTTCGCTCACGATGACGCCCTGTTCGGTCATCGTCTCGATGAGGACACCGGAGATGTGTGGGGTCAGGAAGCAATCGTCGAGTTCCAACAGCGGGTTGCCGTCGACGTGTGGCTCGCCTTCGAACACGTCGATAGCCGCACCTGCCAACTCGCCAGCCTCGAGCGCTGCCGCGAGTTCCGCGTCGTCGTAAATGCCCCCGCGGGTGGTGTTCACCAGATAGGCACTTTCTTTCATTTGCTCGAACTGCTCGGTTCCGAGCATTCCCCGGGTTTCAGGCGTTAGCGGGCAGTGCAGCGAGACGAAATCCGCCTCCACGAGCAGTTCATCGAGACTCACCAGCCTGACGCCGAGTTCTGCCGCTCGCTCTTCTGGCAGGTACGGGTCGTAGGTGATGATTTCTACGTCGAACGGTTCGACCAATTCGACGACTTTCGACCCGATCATGCCGAGGCCGATTGTCCCGAGCGTTTTTTCGTACAGGGTGTTGCCCATGCGCTCGATACGCCCGTCGAATCCACGTTCTCTGATGTGGTTGTTGAACGGCACCGACCGACTCGCACAGGCAATCAGCATGCCAAGGGTCGATTGGGCGACCGCGTTCCTAACTGGCTGGGGTGCGTTTACGACCGCGACGCCGTGGTCAGTACACGCGTCGATGTCGATGTGGTCGAGGCCCGCGCCAAACGCGGAAACGAGTTTGAGCTCAGGTAGTTCACGAATCGTCTCCTCGGTGACCTGCTGTTGGATGGCGATTAGCGCGTCCGCATCGGCCACGTTCGCCGGGTCGATTGCGTCGTTTCCCTGTGCCTCAAGGAACGTGACTTCGATGTCGTCGTTCTCGTAGAGCGTCCCGAGTCCCATATCGTACCCGCGCGAGGGAACTCTGAGGTCGTTCGACACGTAAACCGTAAACTGGCTCATGATACGTTCTCCTTTGCAGGGCCGGTGTAAAATGATTTCGCAGGGGTGGCTCGCACACAGACGAAATTGTTTTGTGGGTGTTAGCGCGTTATGATAGCAAATGCCACGCGACTACCTGAAGTCGGCGGCCGACCCCTCGCTTGAGATTCCTCATGATGTGACCACGTCCGTCCGCGATATCGTCGATACCGTCCGGCAGGACGACGATGCGGGGGTCAGGGCGCTGACCAAGAAATTCGACAACGTCGAACGCGAGCAACTTCGCGTCAGCGACGCCGAACTCGACGCCGCAGCGGACGCGCTCACCGAGGCAGAACGGCGCACTATCGACAACACCATCGAGAACGTGCGCGCGTTCCACGAAGAACAGTTCTCACACGTCGCGGGCTTCGAGCGAGAGTTCGAGGAGGGTATCACACTCGGCACGCGCCTTGTCCCGGTCGAGCGGGCGGGCGTATACGTTCCCGGCGGCCGCAAGCCCCTCGTGGCCGCACCGGCGATGACTGTGGTTCCGGCGGTGATTGCGGGCGTCGAACACGTCGTCGCGTGCGCGCCACCACAGGCTGATGGCTCCATCCAACCCGCCCAGCTCTACGCCATCGATCGCGCCGGAGCGGACGAAATCTTTGCGATTGGTGGGGCACAGGCGATTGCGGCGATGGCCTACGGCACGGAAACCGTCCCGTCAGTGGACATGGTCACCGGGCCAGGCAACGTGTTCGTCATCGAGGCGAAACGGCAGGTGTACGGGCACGTCGGCATCGACTTTCTCGCCGGGCCGACCGAGGTCGCCATCATCGCAGACGAGTCGGCCGACCCCGAACTGGTTGCCACTGACCTGCTCGCACAGGCAGAACACGACCCGCGCTCGCGGGCGATTCTTATTTCAACCGACCGGCATATCGCGGAGGCGTCGATGGCGGCTCTCGATGAGCAACTGCCCACCCTCCGCACCGAGGAGGTCGCACGCGCATCGTGGGACGAAAACGGTGAAGTCGTCGTGGTGGACGACCTCTCGGCGGCCACTGAGGTGGCAAACGACTACGCACCAGAACACCTGCAGGTGATGGTCGATGAACCACGTGCGCTCATCGACAACCTTCACAACTACGGGTCGCTGTTTCTCGGGCACCACGCACCCGTCGTCTTCGGTGACAAAGCCGTCGGGACGAACCATACGCTCCCGACCATCGAGGTGGCGAAATACAGCGGTGGTATCAATGTCACGACGTATCTAAAGGTGTTGACCCATCAGGAACTCACTGCCGAAGGGGCGGACCACATCGCGCCGTGGGCGGCAAAAATCTGTGAGATGGAGGGGACCCACGCCCACCAAATTTCGGCGGAAAAACGCATCACCTCCGAGGCTGGTCGTGACCTTGCTCGCGACCTTGAGTTGGTCACGGGTGGCGGCGTCTCGCTGTCACAGGAGGACTGACTCGTGTTAGAGGACACAACCGCGTTCGTCACCGGGGCGAGCCAGGGGATTGGCCAGCAAATCGCGCTCACCCTCGCAGAGAAGGGGGCGAGCGTCGCGCTCGCCGCACGCGGTGACGGCATCCACGAGACAGCAGCACAGTTCGACGACAACGCGCAGGCACTCCCCGTAGAGACGGACGTGACAGACGAGGCATCGGTGGCAGGCGCAATCGCCCAGACAGTCGAAACGTTCGGCGGCCTCGACTGTCTCGTCAACAACGCGGGGATTGCGGGCCCGACTGCACCAATCGAGGACGTCACCGTTGAAGACTGGGACCAGACCATGGCCGTAAACGTCCGAGGGATGTTCTTGTGTGCGAAACACGCGGTTCCCCACATCCGCGAGAGCGGTCGCGGGAGCGTCGTCAATATCTCTTCGATTAGCGGAAAACGCCCCCTCCCGAATCGCACGCCGTACACCGCCTCGAAGATGGCGGTCATTGGTCTCACCAGGACCCTTGCCTTCGAACTTGGAGACGACGACGTGACCGTAAACGCCGTCTGTCCGGGGGCGACCCGCGGGCCGCGCATCGACAGCGTCATTGAGAAACTGGCTGCACAGAACGACACGTCGTTCACACAGGCAAAGCGCGACGTGTTCACCGACGACACCGCGCTCGGACGACTCACCGATTCGGCCGACGTTGCAGACATGGTCGCGTATCTCGCAAGCGACCACGCGAGAAACGTAACTGGCCAAGACATCAACGTGGACGCCGGAACCGTCTGGTACTGACCGCACATTTCTCCGTTTCCGGCGACAAATTTATTGTGCCTCGGCTCGCGTTTAAATACCAAGAATGATGCACACGACAGTCATACCCGGGGTACGTCCTGCCTCCATGTCAAGTGGTGTCGATTCACAGGGGAGATTCGCGTGACCAACGCTGTCGCGCCATCGGCGGAGCCAGAGCAGGCCGTGTACGACCCCTCAGACGGGGCGCTCGTCGTCAACAACCTCACCAAACGATTCGGGGGCCTCACCGCGGTCGATGACCTCTCGTTTACCATCGGTGAGGAGGAAATCGTCGGCTTCATCGGCCCGAACGGTGCGGGCAAGTCAACGACGTTCAACTGTATTACCGGTACGTTCCCGCCTACGACCGGGACGGTGTGGTATCACGGCGAGAACATCACCGGGATGAAAAGTCACACGCTGGTTCAACGCGGCATCGCGCGGACCTTCCAGAAATTCCGGTCGCTCGAAGATCGAAATGTGGTTCAGAACGTCGCGCTTGCGCTCATGCCAGGTAATCTTGTCTCCTTGCACGGGCTTCGTGGGGAGACGCGCGAGCAGGCAGCGGCGCTCTGTGAGCAAGTCGGGCTTGGCGACCGACTTGACCAGATGCCAGACGAACTCCCCCACGCCGGCCTCTTACGGCTCGAACTCGCCCGTGCACTCGCAACCGACCCCGACTTACTGCTCATCGATGAGCCGTTTGCAGGGCTGACCGAACTCGAAGTGCAGAAGATTTCAGACCTGCTCGTCGAACAGCGAAAGTCGGGGCTGACGATGATCGTTGTTGACCACAACATGCGCGGCTTGCTCTCGCTCATCGACCGGGCCATCGTCATCAACTTCGGGAGCAAGCTCGCAGAGGGCACACCCGCAGAGATTCGTGAAAACAAGCTCGTCCAAGAGGCTTACCTCGGAGGCGAGCTATGAGTCTTGATACGCATTCGGGAAGCGACCCAACCGCTACCGAGTCAGCAACAGCGCTCCTCAAATGTGAGAACCTCGCCGTCTCCTACGGCAAAGTCAACGCGCTCAGGGGTGTCGATATCACGGTGAATCAGGGCGAAATCGTCGGCGTCATCGGGCCGAACGGCGCGGGGAAAACCACGCTCTCAGAGACGGTTACGGGTCTCCTTGGCTACTCCGGCTCGGTGACGTACGATGGCATGGAAATCTCGGATTTCGCTGCGCCCGACCTCGTCGCAGAGGGCATCATCCACTGTACCGAATCGCGCGACCTGTTTGGCTACATGTCCGTAGACGACAACCTCAGACTGGGTGCGTACCGGAATCGCTCGATGCTCAAAGACCGCCTCGCGTTCGTCTACGACCTGTTCCCCGCGCTCAAAGACCGCAAGAGCCAGCATGCGCGCACCATGAGCGGAGGCGAACAGCAGATGCTCGCGATTGGCCGTGCGCTCATGGGCGACCCCGACTTCCTCGTCTTAGACGAGCCAACCCTCGGGCTTGCCCCAGTCATTCTTAACAACATCAGCGACGGCATCGATCGGTTGCAAGAACAAGGACTCACGATGTTGCTCTGTGAGCAGAACGTGCGCTTTACCATCCGCCACGCAGACCGTATCTACCTCATGGAAAACGGCGATATCGTCCGAGAAGGAACCCCGGAAACCCTCAAAGATGACGAGTACATCCAGGAAGTCTATCTCGGCGCGTAAGGGTGCGTGTTCTCGCATTCAAATTTTCGCGGCTCCGCTGATTGTTCTCAGACCAGTGGTTTGATGAGACGAGTTCGAAAAAATTTGGCGCGCTAGTAGTTCCCGTGTGAAACATTCCCACAATGTTTATGTTTTATCACGGTGAACTTTGCTCCAATGTCTTTCATCGAGACGACCATTGTTATTGCCTTGCTCATCAGTGCGCTATATGCACTGTTGTCAGTCGGGTTCACGATGATTTTCGGCGTTGGGGGTGTGCTCAACGTCGCCCACGCCGCATTCCTCACACTGGGCGCGTATCTGATGCTGTATGGGATACAACTGTTCGGGCTTGGACCATGGACGGCCACGCTGTTCTCGCTTGCGCTGGTTGGGCTGTTCAGCGTCCTCGTCTATGCGGGGCCGGTAAAACTCATCGAAGACGACCCGATTATCGTGGTGATTGTCACGCTCCTCATCTTCCTCATTGTAGAGGAGTTCATCTTCGTCATAGAGGGCACGTCACCGAAGTCCCTCCCGGTGTTGGTCGCCGGGCGCGTCACCATCTCAAGCACGACCATCCAGTCGAATCAAGTGTTCATGTTCTTCCTCTCGTGGCTGACCATCATTGCGTTGCTCGTGTTCGTCAATCGCACGACGCTCGGGAAGGCCATTCAGGCAGTGAGCATGACCAAGCGCGGGGCGACGCTCGTCGGCATCAACCAGTTTCGCATTTCGACGACGACGTGGCTCATCGCGGGCGTGTTGGCCGGACTTGGAGGCATCTTCCTCGGCACCTTCCAGACCGCCGTGTACAACATGGGGTTAGGCCCGTTGATTATCGCCTTCTCGGTCGTCATCTTGGGTGGCCTTGGGTCGATAAAGGGCAGCATCATCGCCGCACACATCATCGGCTTCCTCGAAACGTTAACCACCTCGCTCGTGAGCCCGCGGCTAACCGGCCTTGCTCCGCTGCTGTTGTTGGTCATCGTCCTCGTCGTGAAACCAAACGGCCTCTTCGGCCGGGAAGAACTGGAGTGAGTATCCATGTCAACACCAACTGAAGCTGACACCGACCGCACCACTGTGGGGGCGCTCCTCACCAACCTCTCGCTTAGTCCGCGCCACTACGTCGCGCTCCTCGTTGTGCTCGGGCTGGCGTCCGCACCGCTCTGGCTAGGGACGCTCACGTTACTCCAGATGATGTCCGCGTTTTACTTCATCATGTTCGTCATCAGCTGGGATTTTGTCTCCGGCTACACCGACCAGGTGAGCTTCGGTCACACCTTCTTCTTCGCGATTGGCGGCTACACCTCCGTCATCCTCAATCTCGAACTCGGCCTCCCTCCGCTCGTCGGCATCGTGGTCGCCATCGTGCTCACCTCGATTGCGGGCGTGCTGTACGCAATACCAGCGCTCCGCATCGGCGGACACTACCTCGCGCTGTTCACGCTGATGCCACCGCTCATCCTCGGGCAGTTGTTCATCATGTTCTCTGACATCTTCGGCGGCACCCGCGGGCTCCCAACTCCTGACCCACTGCTTCAGGTTGGCGACTTCGCCACGACCGCGCTTGCAAACTACTTCCTTGCACTGGGCATTCTTCTGCTCATCTTCGCCATCTCGTTCGTCATCACGCGCTCTGACACGGGCAAGATTTTCAAGGCCATCCGCGAGGACAAGTACGTCGTCTCCGCGAGCGGCCTCAACCCCGCGAAGTTCAAAATCTTCGCCATGGTCGTGAGCGCCGCTCTCGCCGGGTTCGCGGGCGCGATGTTCGCCCACTCACCGGTGGGAAGTGCAACGCCCGGACAGCTGCTCGAACTCACCATCATCATCGACATCCTACTCGCCTCGATCCTCGGCGGCGTCGGCACGATTGTCGGCCCGGCAGTCGGTGGCTTCATCTTCTGGTGGGCCCGCCAACTGAGCGACAACATTGAGTGGATTGTGCCCGGCCTCGACGTGCCGTTTACGCGCATCAACCTCATCGTGTTCTACGTGCTCACCCTGCTCATCATGCTGTTCATCCCCCGCGGAATTTTCCCCGTCTTGCTCGACTTCGGGCGCTCGATTTGGGCGCGCATCACGGGCGAGTCGTCTGATTCTTCGCTCGACGGGTAGTCGCCCTTTTCTTGCTGTGTTCTCTGACCATCACGCTTATTTCACCACCTGTGTTAATCACTGGCAAGGTGACACAGAGATGCGCGATTCGTTCGACTGGGCGACTACTCCCATTCGCGGTGCCTCCGACATGCCGCGGTGGCGGAAGGGCCGGTGCTGATGCGAGATGACCCACCGCGCCCGGCTACCCTCCCACCGGGCTACGACGAAGAAGACCCGTACGAGGATGTAGACCTCTCTACGTACCCGGCATGGTGGCGCGAGAACATCGAAGAATTTCGTCGCCACGAGATGCGACCCTACCGCCCGCCACGGTTCGCAGACGGGGAGATCGTCCCACCGGCGCTCTTGGAACTCGAAGCGGAGTTGGGCGTCGAAATTCGTCTCCACGCCGTGAATCCGGAGGTGGGGAAAAACTGGGAGATTCTCGTAGACGGTGAACGCATTGGTGAGGTGGGACGGACGCGTGAGGGAGCGGGGTTCACACAGTACGCCATCGATGCGGCTGAATTCGCGGCGCTCGTGCGAGATGGTGTCGCGTAAAATAGTGGCGTATCCGGCTTAGGCGCGGACGTACACTTCGCCGTCTTCGACTTCAACGTCGTACGTCGGCACCGAGTAGCGGTCGTCGTCGATACATTTGCCGCCCTTGATGTCGAACTTCCAGGCGTGCCACGGACACGAGATAATCTCTCCTTCACGGGTCGAAACCCACGACCAGCCGTCGTCCCCGATTTCCGTGTCACCGACGACCCGCCCCTCACAGAGAGGACCTGCTTGATGCACACAGTAGTTCAAGACGCCATAATACTCGCCGTTAACGCGGAACACGGCAATCTCTTTGCCCCGAATCTCCGTGATGAGTCGGGAGCCGTCTGTCGCCAATTCTTCCTCGCTCGCGATGTGGTGTCGTTCGGCCATGTTATAACCCGAATAGCTCAACCGCTGTCTCGCCCATAATGTTCCGAATCGTCTGCCCGTCGAAGTGTGAGTAGATGCGCCCGAACAACTCCCCTGGGAGGTCGAAGTCCGGATGTGGATGGTCAGAGGAGAACAGAATGTTGTCTGGTCCGGCCATCTCGACGGCGTACGCCATGTGCGCCGGGTTCGCTGCGGTGTGTCCAAGGGGTTGGGTCGTGAAGTAGTAGCTCTCGTCTATGTACTCACTCGGCAGCTTTTTGACGTTCGGCAGTTCGTGAGAGGCTTCGAGATAGTGGTCGTCGAGTCGCCACTTCATGTAGGGAACCCACGCAATTCCGGCTTCTTGCATCACGACGTCGATGTCGAATCGTTCGGTCACCCCGCGGAAAATCATCGTTGTGATGTTCCACATGTGCGAGAACGGGTGGGCGATGGCGTGGTCTTCGCTGAACGTCTCGGCCCACTTTCGCTGGTTAGGGAAGTCGAAATGGTTGCTGTTCGACAGGCTGTGCATACAGACCGGGAGGTCGTGGTCTTCTGCGGCCTGATAGATTGGGTCGTACCATTCGTGACCCGGCGGCAGCGGAAGCCCCGTGGCCGGAAGTTGGATAGCAACGAAATCTTTCTCACCAGCGTGCCGGTCGATTTCCTCGGCTGCCTTGTCCGGCTTTTGTGGGGCGACGACGATAGACCCCTGAATCCCGTCGTTGTCGTCGAGGAACGTGTCGAGGAGCCACGAATTGTACGCTTGCGCAATCGACACCGCGTACTGGTCGTTGTTCACCGTGCCAAGGGCGGACGCCAGCGTCGGCCCGATGATGGCTTCGTTGATTCCGTACTCCTCCATGGATTCGTACTTGTGCTCCGGTCTTATGCATCTCGGTATGCCCAGTCCGCCATCTTCTGCAACCAGAATATCTGGGAACGGTGGCGAGGCTAGCGTCGTCGAAAACACGTTATTGTTCGGTAACAACGAGTCGTCGATTTGTTTTCGCATCAGATCGTTCTCCATGTACTCGAGAATTTCGTCGAACATCACCGCCCCGTCCGTGACGTGTGAGTCACAGTCGACCACGACGTCTAGCTGGTCGAGTGAGGTGACGCTGTCGGACTTTGTAGCTTGCGCCATACTGTGTGTGGCATTGTGTCACAATCTATTAAGCGTTCGGGCGAGGAGTTATCCGCGGTGCAGTGGCTCAAGGCGGTCGATTCCGGCGGATATCGCAAACTCGATTTCGATTGACTATAGCGTTGGAAACGAGGACGAAGGAAGCCAAAACGGTGTCTCTGGTCGCCACCGTGTGTCGAGGTCGAACCGGTCTATCGACTGACCCATTCTGGCCACTCGTAACTGCCTTCCGCGAATTTCGGCGGCCACGTGATGACCTGTGTTGGTTCGCCGTCGACTGTCCGCCACTGGTAGCCCGGAGGAATGACGTAGTCCTCTCCGTAGCGTGGGTCGTGGGGGAACTGTGGGTCGTCGTTGTCCGCGTCCTCGTCTGGGCCGAGGTAGTCTACGACACCTTGGGTGCCTTCGAACTCGTTTTCTTCGAGGGCAGTGATGACCGGGTCTACCTCGATGGTCCCCGCTTCGCGCACTGCCTGCACCCACGTCCAAATCGCGTCGTAGGTCGTGTAGCCGGTGTAGAACGGTGGGAGTTCGTCGAACATCTCCATGTGTTGTTCTTGGAACTGCGTCGTCAGTTCGGTCGGTTGGTAGGTGGCGACACAGCCCGGAATCATCCCTAAGAACGACTCTGCCCCCTCGACGTTTTTCCCGAAGTTGGGGTCGGTCGCACTGATTGCGACACCGCCAAGCCCGAAGTTGGGCTGCATTCTCGACCACTGGTTGATCATCGTGGCTCCGGTCTGTGACGACCACATCCACGTGAAGTCCACATCTGCCCGGCTTGCCTGTTCGAGCAGCGGACGGTAGTCTTCTGTCCCTGCAGCGAACTTCTCGTCAACCTCGATGGAGACGCCGTCGGGGATGTTCGCGCGGAACACTTCACCGTTTGCGGCGTACCCCTGGATGTCTTCTTGGAGGAGGGCAACGGACGTGATGCCTTCGTCCTGCGCGAGCTTTTCGTGGATTCTGGCCAAGTTCAGCCCTTGGGTCACGCCCGCCTGGTGCGAGCGGAAGATGTACTTGTACCGGTCGTAGTCGTCGTGGATGCGCTTTGAGAACTCCACGTCACCCGTGCCGCTGGTGATGAAGATTTGTTGGTTGCTTGCGATTTCGTCGAAAATCACTTGCATCGATTCAGACCCGATGATGCCGAAGGTTACATCGACTTCATCCTGCAGAATCAACTCACGATACTTCTCACGGGCGGTCGAAGCGTTGTACTCAGAATCCTTGATGATGACTTCGACATCAGCACCGAGGAGTCCACCGCCGTCGTTGATTTGCTTTTCGAGCAACAGCCCTGCTTGTTCGTACGACCGGCCAAGCGAGATGTTGCGAAGCGGTGCAAGCAAGCCGATTTTAATCGGCCCGGACATCGTCTGTCCGGTTGTCGTGCCGCCACCTCCGTCGGTACCACCATTACCACCATCCCCGTTGCCACCTCCGTTCCCATCGCCGTTGCCGGTACACCCGGCGAACGCCGCTGTGATGGCGCCGGCGCCTGTCGCCTTGAGGAATTTTCGCCGTCGAATCGGCCGTGATGCGTCTGCCGTTGCCCTTGTGGAAGTTGTATTTGACTCTTTCATTTCCGAGTCCCTGTGTAAAGTTACCACACACCACAATAACGTTTGTGTTTTTAGCGTCGCTGACAATTCAACGCAGTGGCTCTCTCCCGCTGTTATGCGCGCAACAGCGCTTGTCTCAGATTCTTCGTTACGCTTCTTTCGACTGGATGAGCACTTTGTGGTCGTAGGCAAGCACTGTATCGCCGGTCTGTTTCTGGACGTCGATTTTGAGCGTCACCAACCCACCGTCGAGTTTTTCTCTGGATTCTGTCTCTCCAACGGTACAGACCACCGTGAGCGTGTCGTCGATGAACACTGGGCCAGGGAACCGAACGCGGTCGAAACCATAGAGGCCAATTCCAGACTCGTCGGTGAGCCCAATCGAAGACAGCAATCCAAGCGCCATCGAGATGGTCAACCCAGCCGGGGCGATTCGTTTCCCGAAGTGCGTCTCGGCCGCGAACTCAGCATCCATGTGCAGGGGATGAAACTCCGCACCGACGCCTGCGAAGTTCACGATGTCCGCTTCTGTGACCGTCCGACCGTGGGATTCAAACGACTCTCCGTGCGACTGCTCGAAGTCCTCGAAATACTTTGAGGCCATACAGGCTGTCACTTGTTCACACAGCTATAAAGCTGTCACCCCCTGTCGCAAAAACGTCGCCCCAGCGCTCACTCGTAGTTGTAGTTCACTTCGATAACGTTCGCTGCTTCGCGAATGCGCTGTGACAGCTCCGTCGTGAGCCGGGTGTTGTCGATGCGTCTTGCCGGGCCGAAAACCGACACGGCTCCGATGACTTCGTCTTCGGTGTTCTGCACCGATGCGCCGACGGCTTTCATTCCTTTGAGCGCCTCATCTTCGTTCGTCGCGTAGCCCTGTTCGCGAACCCGCTCCAGTTCCTCGAAGAGACGTTCGCGGTCGGTAATCGTGTGATTGGTCTGGGCTGGCAAGCCCTGTTCTGCGATGATTTGTTCGACGCGCTCGCGGCTCATGTCGGCGAGGATTGCCTTCCCACAGGCGTTCGTGTGGAGGTACGTTCTGATACCCGCTCGCGTGATGAGTTTCGTCGGATGATTCCCTTCGACGATGTAGTAGATGACGCCGCGTCCTTGTTCTTCGATGATGAGCGTTGCGTGCTCACCGGTCTCTTGCGAGAGTTGATTCAACTCGCTTCTCGCGGCTTGGAACAGCTTGTTGTTGTTCCGTATGCGGGTTCCGTAGTTTAAAAATCGCATCGAGGGTCGATACGTTCCTCGGTCGTTGATGACCATGCCAAGCTCACACAACGTCTTTAGGTGGCCATGAAGCGTTCCTTTTGGCATATCGAGGGTTTCGGTTAGCTCGTTGAGCGACGCTTTTTCGAGTGCCACCAACTGGTCTATGACTTCGAACGACTTTTTTGTCGTCTTCACCGGAACTCCCGTGCTCATAGTTCACAGTACTCTCATCAACAACCATAACAGATTCGGTTATTCCAAACGCAACCTGTAGACCGCCCAACCTTCGATTGCTCCTCCCAATTTCTACGGGCGTAGGCTATCATCACCTATCGAATTGCGCGCTCTGGACCCGAAATCCGACCAACGTTCCACCATCTATTCGGATATGCCGAACATGACTGCGACTCCACGAGAGCCGGTAATCCGTGTGGTTGAACCTCTCCCACCCTCGACGCTGAATCGGCTGCTAGCTGGCAACAGCGTTCTCTTATCCACACTCCCACACGGAACTGTCTGGCTTTCGTGCTGCATTTTTCGGTGCACCTACTCGTGGTGTTCTCATCAGTCACCACGCCTCCCACTCAAGTCCACGTAGTCGGTCTACCATCTCTTGGAGGCTGTACGCTGGCATAGGCATTACAAACATACGCTTGTAATGATTGGGGGTTAATGCAATCAGAGGTTATACTAGAGACTCATATATTTATCTACATTTATCGATGCAATCGAACACTATGTTGCCATTTTTCACAACTTCAGCGAACTTGTTGGACGAATATCGTTTCTTCACTGGCGCGTTCGGAATACCCAAATTCACACTCGCAATACTCGCCGTTTGATCGTCCGACACTCTGTTGAAACCACGAACTTAAAATCTATTAAATATGGTAGAATCTTCTACCTAACAAAACATTTATCTTATTCACCAACCGGACAATATATCTTCGTATGGCCAATTTTCTTCGATATTAATCTACTATCGCATATTCATTCCTGTTTCTATCTACTACTGCTTTCAATCGAATAATTTTTCGACTTTAATATTCCTTTCCCAATTTTTCCTCTGTACATCTGCACCTAACAATATTCGCCCATTTACGGCTTTCAGAGGGTATTAAACGGATTCTCTCGTCCTCTCACAAACTGCCGGGCGAATTCGGAGGCCCTGACCATCTCTGAATCATTCAAATATTTTTCTATACTTGAATATTTATATTATGGTGGTCAGGTTACTTTGTTGGCGTCTCGCCCACATAGGCGAGACATGAATCTATTACGCAGGGGCGTCCTACTACAGGGTGTATCGTGTCTTCCTACGCAGACTCACTTGACACGCGGACGTCCGACTCGTGGCTCGGCTCCATCGCTGAGAACCCCATCGTCCAGACCTTGGGGGCCATGCTCGTCGTCTCGACGCTCACGTGGGCAAGCGTGCTCGTGGGGCTAAGCGGCCTGTTCATTCTCGCGCCCCCACTGTTGAACCCGCCGTGGGCGCTCGTTACGAGCGTTTACGCACACGCGGGGCCAGGCCACCTGCTGTCGAACGCAATCATCATCGTTCTCGCGGGCAGCTTCGTCGCCTGGTCTACGACCCGGCTCAGATTCCACCTCTTTTTCATCACCACTGGCGCGCTTGCGGGCGTTGCAGAGGTCTTGGTCGGTGGTGTTCTTGGCCAGCCCACGGCCGTGCTCGGCGCGAGTGGTGCGGCGTTCGCGCTCGTTGGGTACGTCATCGCGGGCAATCCTGCCTCCGCTGCCGCCCTCGCTCGACTTCGCGTCCCTCCGCGGGTGTTGTTGGTGGTCGTCGCCGTGGTGGCTGGCGCGCTCACCATCGCCTTCAGCGCCCCCGGCAGCGCGCTCATTGCCCATCTCACAGGTGCGATTTTGGGCTTGGTCGCCGGTCGATTCCAGGTGCTCCGTGTTCCGTCCCAACGTCGGTAAGACTCGCGTCTCCGGTGCAACCTTCCTCACCGAACTTCTCAATTGTGTCCTGCCAGTCGGGATGAACGCACTGCGTCGCTCGTAACGGACAAGACTGGAATGTGCCGATGGCAGCCACGGCGCTGCACTGTCCGGATTAACCTCTCGAAAAAATGAGATGCGGCCCACGAGGCCACTCAGCCCGTTCTGACAACCTTTCGTAATACCTTGTTATTAATTATTAGGATAATACACTGTTAATGTCGTCGACACTCATTCGTGATGCAAGTCTGCTGTTTCCGGGGTGGTTTCCGTTCGACGAACTCCCAGACGCGGGGGGTCTGTTTGACCATCTCACGTTCGACGACTTCGACGAAACGTGGACCGCGGACACGGTCACGCTCTCGACACAAGTCGAACTTGACGCTTCACTTACCTTCGACCTGTTCGGGTTCGACGTTGGCTTTGGCGCGCTCGATGCTGACGTGACGACGGCGACCCTCGAACTAATCCTTGCCTCAGAACCGGTCGTAACCGCAATAGGGACGCTCCTGCTTGGGGCGAGTCTCGCCACCGCCGAGGATGTTGCGGACGCCGCAAACGCCCTCGGTCTCGAAGCGATGACCGCTGCGGACATCGACGCAGCACACACTGCGTTCGAGACGAGCGGTGACGACCAGCCGTCTCTCGGTGACATTCGAGTCGAACTCTCGAACCTCACCGCGTCCATCGGGCTGCCCGAAGAGACGTTCCAAGTCGGCAAGCTGCTCGAAGCGAACGGCGAGGTCGTCGGCATCGAACCACACCCAGACGACCCGCGAGCCATGGTGGAACTGGGCGAGATTGAACTGTACGCCGACACGGCCGAAGGTGTCGGCATCGACCTCAAACACCCGGATTCGGTGTCGCTTCCGCCACTGCTTTTTCGTGATACACAAGTCGGCTTCGAACTGCGCGATCTCGTGGCTGACCTCTCTGCAACGAGCACGCCCGAACCGGTTGCGTCCCTGCCGGGCTACGATGCCTCGTGGCGCGGGCTGTACATCGGCGAACTCACCGTGTGGGGCCTCCAGACGTGGCTTCCGTTTTTCCCTGCCGACCTCGACTCTGACGCCGCAGACGGCACCAGCCTCACGTTCAGTGAGTGGCTCATCGACCACCGCGGCCTCGTCGGCGCGGTGACGCTATCGCTCCCCGAAAATCACCCGAGCCATGCAGATGCCGTGTGGAAACTCGATGAACTGACGCTCGCGTTCGACCGCGACTGGGTACCGGAAACCCTCGCTGCCACCGTCTCCCTCGCGCTCTCGGAACTGAGCGACGACCTCGCGGCCATCGGCAGCGACGGCGACGTAACGCTCGCGGTGGACCTTCGCTACGACCCAGCGCGCCCGCCCGCCGCCCGCTTCGGGTTCAACCTCGTCGCGCGGGCCACCGAAGACGGACCGCTGCTCGACCTCACGAGTGACGACCTCGGAAGTGCGCGCGGCGTTATTTACACCGCACTCGCGGGACTTGCCGTCGCTGGCGGCACCGGGGCGTCGCTGTTCGTTGGAGCGCTCGCCGCCCTCGAAGCCGCCGATATCCTCACCACCGACCGATTCGCCATCGAGAACCTCGACTTTTCGTACGACGCTGTGCAGATTGGCCAAACCGACTCGTGGAAGCACGTCCTCGCGGCGCACCTCGACCTCGCGGCAGAGTTCACTCTCGACGTAGACGCCGCGGATTTGAACACGCCTCTCGGCCTCAAAGGAAGCGGCGTCACCATCGAGTACGTCACGAACCACGCGGCTCTCGAAGCCGCGGGCGTCTCCACAGCCCCCGTCAGCGTCGATTGGAATTTAGACGACGTGGCGGTGAGCCTGCAGGCAGATGCGAACATCGGGAATGCCATCACCATCTCGACGGTCGAACTCAGGACCGAAGATTCGGACTTTCTCATCGAACTCGGCGTCGAGACAGAAGGCGCAGGCGACGTGGCAATCGCCGGGGTTCCAGACGCCATCATCATTGTCGTCGCGGCCGACGGCACCATCTCCATCCGACTCGGTGGCGGAATGCCGGTCACCCTTCTCGTCCCGGGCGTGCTCTACGCTCGCGGCGAACTCCAGACCGGTGCGGACGCCGTTTCGCTCCCGCCGGCGGGCGACGGGCGCTCGTGGGACGGCGCGATGGCAGGATCGTTGCGTGGCTTCCTCATCGGCAACGGCACCGCCACAACCCCCGCAGACCACACGAAACGCGAGAGCTACATGCTCGGATTGGACGTTGGCCTCCTCTCTGCGGCCCGCTCAGACGGTATGACGACGCTCGTCGTCACGATTGACGGCTCGTTCAACCCCGGCATCCCGCTCGGCACCTCCGGCATTGGCCTCTACGGGCTTGGGCTGGTGTACGCACAGAACGCCAAACCCGCGCTGCCTGCTCCAAACGACTACGCTGGTTGGTACATGGACGAGGCTCCGGCGTACACGACACACGCCTCGAAGTGGGTGCCCGCCCTCGACGAGTGGGGCTTTGGGGCCTCGACCATCATCGGCTCAGCGCCGGACGACGCCCGGTCCTGGAGCGCAAAGGTCGGCCTCATCATCCTGCTACCGGGACCAGTCATCATCCTCGCCGGGACGGGCGACGTGTTCTCGGAGAAACCTTCGATGGGCGGTGGGGACGAACCGCCGTTCGCAGCCGTCGTCGTCCTCGACTTAGAAGACGACGTGTTGACCATCGACCTCCGCGTCGCACTCGCCATCCCGGAAGGCGACGGTCCAGACCTCGTGACGGTCACGATTCCCGTCGAGATATTCGTCAACTTGGCCGACGCAAGCGACTTTCACCTCTACATGGGTCGCTACGCCCCGCCGGAGGCGCGCGTCATCGCGGAGGCGCTTGGGATGCTCGACCTCTCTGCGTATCTGATGCTCGATGGCTCGCCAATCACGGGACTCCCGACGGTTGACCCGCTTCCCGGACTCGCGCTCGCACTCGGCGGTGAGGCGAGCATCGACTGGGGCCTGAAATCGAGCGTCCTCAAAATTTATTGGTACGCAGAGGCGGGCTTCCACCTCGGCGTCTCGCTTGCCGACCCGCCGCTGTTGGTCGGCTTGGTCGAAATCGAGGGCGGCATCGTCGTCAAGGTGTTCGGCTTTGGCTTCGACCTCGGTGTGTTCGCCCGGCTGGCCGGGCGCGCGCCCACCCCGTTCGAACTGACGGGCGAAGTCGGGGTGAAAATCGACCTCCCGTGGCCGTTCGACGACATCAACACGAGCGTCTCGGTGACGTTCGGCCCCGGCGGCGACCTCCCCGACGCGCCGAACCCACTCGTCGATTGCCAGCTCAGACCGCGAAATCGTCGGGAAGCACACTCACTGCTGGACGCGGCGGCAGACGGCGGCCTCACTGACGTGCCGATAGACCCCGTGTTCGCCCTCTCCTTTGACGCCCCAATCAACGGCATCGGCTCGGTTGGTTCGTTCACGGCGGCGACGGCCGACGGCGGGGCGGACGTGTGGAAAGTCGTCACCACGGAGCAGGCCGAAACACAGGGTGTCGAACGCCGCCACCGCATTGGCTATCGCTACGAACTCACCGACTGCACCGTCAAAAACGTCGAAACGGGCGATACGGTCGCAGACGCTCCGGCGACGTGGACGCCCGGTGGCGACGCCGCCTCGGCTTCCGGCGCGGCTGCTGCTTCAGGGGGCCAACCCGCCCGGAAAGACCTGCTCTTGTTCACCCACGAGGCGACCTACCTCAACCGAACCGTCGGCTTGGGCGGCGAGTTGTCGAAACGACAAACCCGCGAGTGGGACCCGTGCTTCCTGAAAAAACCACAGGCTCGCTTGGCTTACGACGCCACCGGCTTACCCGCGGGTGACGACCTCACCACGCCCCTGAAACTCACCGAAGCGTTCCGCGACACGGTGGGCGACCCGCCCGTCTGGGGACGCGTCGCTCCCGAGGGGTCTGCGGCCGCGCGCCGCATGGTCGATGCCGCTGTGGTAGAGGGGAGCGTCGTCCGGCCACCGTTCGAGCCAGCCCAAGCACCGCGCCAACCGCTCCAACGCGACCGCCTCCTTGGCGTCCCGCAGGTGCTGCCACGGAGTGCACAGGGGTTGGCATTCGTCAATCACCTCATCGGCCCGGAACCGCAGGTGAACCGCCTGTCGGCAGTGGAGGGGGAACCAGCGGACATCCCCTCGCTCGTCGACCCGCTCGACATCGTCCTCCCCGCCCACGAACACGCCGAAGTGCAGTTGCTCGTCGCAGACGACGTGCAGATAGTCGCGATTGGGCTCGTTGATGGCGACCCTGCGACTGGGCGACTGCCACTCACGCCACTCGGGCAGTCGTTTCCGTTACAGGGCGTCACTGGTACGCCACCCGACACCGACAAAGGCTGGCGATTTTACGGCTGTGCGCCACCGCGCCCGGTCGATGCGATTCGCCTGTTCGCGGTGCGGCCGCCAACCCTCCCGCACGTCCCCGCTGCGCTCTCGGCGATGGCTGCGTCAGTCCTCTCGGTCGAGGTTCGCTACGGCGACCGCACGAACCGCGCAGAGCGCGACACGCTGACCGAGTTGACGGCCGACCTCGTGGATGCGACGTTGCGCGGCGAACACCTCGACATGCTCGCGCCGGGAACCGAGTACGAACTCTCGATGACCGTCGAGGCGACCCACGCAGAGCAGTGGGGAGACGATCCGGTCAAAGTCGGTGACCCTGCTGGTTCGTTTACGGAGACCATCTCGTTCACGACGGCGGGCAACCCGCCCTCGACCCTGCGCGGAACCGACGACCCAGACCGCACACGCGACGACTGGGACATCCACGCGCTCCCGGATGGGTCAGTTCCCCACTACACCGAGAGTCCGGCAACAGTCACCTTCCGTTCTGCGCGCACGCTCGCCACCTACACCGCCTACGGCGACGCGCTCGCGCTCCGATTCGTCGATGAACACGGCGTTGACTTATTCGAACGCGCCGACGCCATCGCAGAACGTGCGGCAGACCTCCCCGCAGAACAAGCGGTCTGGCGCAGTACGCTCGAATCGCTCAACTGCGTCGACGACCGCGTTGGGGAGTTGTGGCGCGAGGCCACGGCCACCATCGCCTCGTTGCTCGAACCAGCCACCCGATACGTCACTACGCTCCACCGCATCGATGCGGCCGCGCCTCTCTCAACCATCGATTGGGAGACCGCACCAGCTGTCTACACGTGGCGATTTACCACCTCGCGCTGGGCTTCGCCGGGTGCCCATCTCGCCTCCCATGAACTGGTCGATGAACTCACCGACACGCTTCCGAACGCGGCCGGGCTTCGCACAGCGACCACCGCGGCCGCCACGCCCGAGACGACGGTGGGGGAGGTTACCATTGACGACGGCGCGCTCGACCACTTACTGTTCGAGACGCTCGGGTTGCCGCCACGTCGACCTCCCGAAACGCCCGAAGCCATCCGCGTCTGGCGGTGGAATCCGACGACGGACGATGCTGCCCCCGTCGCGCTCGTCCTCGACGGTCCAGAACCGTTACTCCGCGACGGGGTGACGCTGACCGTCCGTCAGGGCAGCCGTGCCCTCACCGGCCGGTTCGTCACCGGCGAATCGGGCGCTCGAATTCTGTTCGTCCCGGATGCTGGCGAACTCGTGGCTGGCCAGCCCGCTCGCGTGACACTGTCTTCGACGACACAGCCGCTCAACGTTCCGTTCCCGATGCGTCCGTCGGTTCTTTCACCTGGAGGTGCTCCATGACCCGATACGTCAACCCAACTCTGCTCCAACTCGCCGCACTCGGTATCGAAGCCGACGATTACCTCGCTGACGGCCACCACCTTCGGTGGACGTTCTCGTCCGACCTTGGTTTTCCTCGCTCGGGGTTCAAACTGGTTCGCCGTCCTTCTCCCCTGCCATGGGACCCAAAGCGACGGGACGTGCGTGTCCGGCGCGCACACATGCTCGGGAGCGAGATTGCAGACGGCGAGTTCCGCGACCAAGAGGGCCTCCACGCGACGGCAGCCGATGGCCTCACACCGGGCAGTACACAACACGCTATCAGCGTCGGCACCGACACGGTTCGCCTCCGATTCACTGAAGACGAGAGCGAGACTGCGGCGTCAACTCCAGCCTGCTGGGCGTTGGTGCGCTATCGCCACCGCAAAGCGGGGTCCATCGCCGCGAGTGCCGTGTTCGTGGATGGCGACACCGTCCGCGTCCAAGACCGTGGCGCAAGCGGCCGCAACCTCGCAGATACGCTCGGCCGGCTCGTAGACACGTTCGACCTCGACACGCTACGGCGCATTCGAAACGTCGAGTTCCTGCCGACACTGACCGACGTGCACCTCGACACCGACCAACTCGAAGCCAGAATCGAGGCGTCGACTCCGGAGCGCGAATCGCCAGCGGCGCGTCTGCGAGGCCGCGTTTCCGGGCGGCGAACCGGGCCGTTCGGCTCCCAGCCGCAGTTCCGTCGCATCCCGAACCTCAACCTCGGGTCGGTGCTCGACCGCGGGCGATTTGGCGGTCGGCTTGGCGGCCGGTTCGGGGGCGGCCTTCCCGACACCGACGAGTGGGTCGAAGGGACGTTCCTGCTGAACGGCACCGTCATCGACGAGGTGCGGCTCACCGGTCGGCTCGCAGAGGTCGAACTGGTCGAGTGGATTACGGTGGACGACTACGCCGACGCGAATGGCTGGCAGCCAGTCGAGACGTTCTTCCTCCCAATCGACGGCGACGACGTGACCTATCCGGCACAGCCTCGCTCGGGTTTGCAGGTGGCCCGCGACCGGCTCTACCGTGCAAAACCGCAGGCACTCGGGCCGTGGGCCAACGCCGACTGGCCGCCCGACCCGGCGACCGACACAGCGCTTGAAGCCGACATCGACAGGCGGTATCTCGCAGACTACGACGACCTCGCCGACGCGCTCGAAACGCTTGTCACGACTGAAGTTACCGAAGCCAAGCCACAACGGGCGGTGCGCTACGGCGGCGACGAACCGCTCGAAGCAACCGACGGCACCAACGACGACCTCTCGGGGTCTACGGTGGACGTGCCGCTGCTCGACATGCTGCAAGTCGCGTCGCTCGACCCCGGCGTTGCCCACCTGCTTGGGCTTGCAACGACGGCCGACGAGCCACAGCAAGCCCCTGTCGATTACATGGTGAGCGCCGACTGGTGGACGCTGTGGCTATGGGGCGTGCTCGCCCCCGAGATGCGCGACCAAGCGCTCGAACGGTTCGGAGAAAACGCCGACGGGGAAAACGTTGCCCTGCCGCTGCCGGGGCTCTCACAGTCTCGAACCCACCGCATCCCGAGTTCGCAAGTCGGCACCGTCGTCTCGGTTGCGACGAACGTCCAGGTCGGCGCACGCGAGGCAGTCACTCCCCCACACGGAGTGACGGGCCACGTCGAATCTCGAAGCGGCGTCACAGGCACGCAGGCGGTCGTAGACCTCTCGTGGGACGCGCCGGATGCGAACCTGTTCACCGACGACGCCCACGTCGCCTTCGCGGTTCGCCGTCGTCACGGCACGGCAGACGAGTCACTTTCGAGCACCGAACCGGACTCAGGACTGCCGCTCCCGCGACTGCCCGCGGCCGGTGGCGTAAACACGTTCACCGACCGCGAACCGCCGTTGGGCGACTCGACTTACCGCGTCGCTGGTATGGACATCTGGGGGCGGTGGAGCGACTTTGCGGAGACGACTGAGACGGTCGCTGACACCGTTTCGCCGCCTGCCCCGACTGGACTCCGCGCACGCCTGCTCGGTGACCAGCCGACGTGGGAACTCGAACTATCGTTTGACTGGACTGCTGGCCAACGTACGCTCGCCCCGGACACTGCCCGGTTCGAGATTCACTGCCAACAGGGGAAAGTTGACCGCGACTTTACCGGCTGGAATGGCTGTGAGACGGAGGCGGGCGTGTTCAGCCCGCTTTCGATATCGTGGCCCGACTTGCAGGTAACCTCGCCGCTGGCTGGGGTAACAGCGTCGGTGGAACCGCCAAGTGCAGCGAGCGACCCCACGAGGGACGCGCGCCTCACGGTCACGATTCCGGCTGTTACCCGGCCGTACGATGCAACCCACCGCGCCCGCATCTCGACGACGGTCGTCGCCGTTGACGACAGTGACAACGCCTCGAACCCGGCGCGGAGAACGGTCGCAGAGCGCGTCGACCCGGTCGAACCGACGCCCGAGACGCTGACGCTCGAACCGCAGGTCGCGACGTGGCCGGACGCGCTGGGTACCTGCTACTGGACGGTTTCGTGGACGCCACAGCCGCCCGGGTCGCGCACGCAGGTGCTTCGTTCGCCAGAGGCCCGCCTGCTCGCGGCTGTCGATGAATCGCGCGCGACGTTTACGAGTAGAGACACCACCGCGCGCGTCCAACGCCTGCGCGAGATTGCGAAAAACCCCGCGAATCAACACGCCTTCTCACCGGCACACGAGACGCCGTACGACGACGGCGAGACGCGCCATCAGGTTGCCTTGCCCGCAGAAGACCGCGGCTGGACGGTCGTCATGGTTCGCCACACCGGCCCGACCGGAACGCGAAGCCCGTGGCCGAGCGACGACGAGGCATTCGCCGTCGTGAGAACTCCTGAGACTGCACGGCCACCCACGCCACAGCTCGCAGCGACGACGGACGCGGCCGCCCCCGGTGAGATACACCTCACCGTCGCCCCTGACCCATCTGGAGCCACCGAGACGGTGCGCCTCTACCGGACGCCAGACCGCGACGCGGTCGAAGACCTCCGCCGAATGCGCCCGCTTACCCCGCAGGCAGGGAGCGAAACCGACCCACTCCTGGTTCAAGACGCCGTGTCGCCCGACCGCTGGTTCGCATATCGAGCCGTCGCGGTCGCGGAATCGGGGTTGCGCTCTGCGCCGACCGCGCCCGTGTGGGTGCGTGCAGGGACGACTCAGCCACCGGCTCAGCCAGACATCGAAGCGGTTGCGCAACCGAGTGCGAACAGCCGCGAGCGCGACGTTTCGGTTCGCGTCACCGGCTACGGCCTCGCCCTCAGCCTGCAGCGACGCCCGCTCGGAACCGGTCGATGGACGCGAACCGAGTCGGTTTCGGTCGAAGACCTCGGGCCGACGCTCGTCGCACCCAACGTTCAGCGCGTGACCGTCTCAGACCGCGTCCCGGTCGGAACCGCGGCTGTGCGCTACGAATATCGTGCCGTCGTCACTGACCGACGCGGCGCGACTGCAACCTCCGGAACCTTCATTCAACCATGACAAACGGCACTCCCACGCTCGACCCCGACGAACCGACCCTCGCAGACCTCGTCTGGGAGGTGCTGTTCGACGGCATCCGCGGCGGTCTCCAACTGCTCGGAATCGAAAACGCGCTCGACCACATCCCCGCAGAACGAACCGCGTTCGAACCGGGCGACCGAACAACTGGGTCTGCGTCACTTGGCGACACCTCCGGCGTCATCGAACTCGACGCCCAGTTCGAAAATGCGGTTCCGTCGAATCTCCGATGGGCGCTCGACCTACCGTACCGGGTCGGTACGGCGGTTCTCGAAGCCGACCCGACCGACCTCACCATCGACCTCTACGCGGGCAAGCCGGGCCTCCACGAGTTCCGCCTCGAAGCGATTTCCGGCGACGACGTGATTCCGCGTGGCTTGGCGATCCTCTCCGTGCCGTGGTTTGCGAACGTGACGGTGACGCCGTCGTTCGACACGCTGGTGGCCGATACTGGGATGGACCGCGACCGGCTACTCCGGCGCACTCGAACGATTGCAGACCACCTCCTCAGGTTCGCAAACGTTCGAACCGTGTGGCAGGACCCACCGTTTTCTGAGACGCTCCCGCCGCAGTTTCGCCCGGCGTCGTCGAGTCCAACGACGGGAACGTTCCTCGTCACCGGTCGCACAGAACCGCAATCCGAACTGGAAGGTGCCGCTCGTGACGACCTGCTCACTATCGAGCTGAAAGGCTCACACACCGTCGAAGTTGGCGAACTGGCGAGCGGAGCGAGCCTCTATGTTGGCGACACCCCGCCACAGGAAGGCACGCCGTTCGAAACACTGCTCGATGAGGCGCTCGCGCGGCCTCGCTTCGAAGAGGAACTCACGGCGCGCTACCTCGGGGTCGAAATCGCAAACCACGTTCTGCTCGGCATGGGTATCTCACCAGCCGACGACCCGCTCGAACGGTTGCTTGGCGACCTCACGTCGCCCGACTTACACCTTGCTGATGACCGCCACATCATCGAGTGGCATCTATTCGGCGTCCTCATCCACGCACCGGAAGCGTTCCCACAGGAGGTGAGCTATCTCGACCGCGTCCGCACCGCGCGCGAACGAGACGGCCTCCCGCTCGACGACGACCAACACGGCCTGCCAAAACCGCCGTACACGCCACTCGACGTGCTTTCGTCGCCGCTCGCAGACGCCCGCGAGGAAATAGAACGCACCGCACCGCTCACCGCCCCGCTTGAGATACCAGATCGCGGCCCAGCGCAGGTCGTCTACCGGGTCGTGAAAGACGATGCGTGGCTCCGGAATCCGGGGGCAAACTACGCGGGTGCCCGGCCGCCCGAATCGTCCGCCTCGCAGGCCGAGCAAGACCGGTACCAAGACCTGCAAGGGCGGCCGAACGTCACCTTCGATTCAGGCGATAACGTGCTCCTCATCGACGACTGGACGGCAGTGATAGTCGCCCAACGCCTGACTCACGCCACCGAGGGCGAACTCGCCTTCGTCACGACGACGGGCGGCGACGCCATCGGATGGACTGCCACTTCGAATCTCCACTGGTTCTTGGCGGACAACGACCCCGGTGTCGACCTCGCCCCAGCACAGACAGCGACGCTCACCGCCCCAGATTCGTTTGAGCGACAGGTCGCCACGATTTACAACCGCGTCGGCGGGCTGTTCGAGTATCTGAGCGACGAGTTCGGCATCGACGTGCAGGTTCCGATGGCGTTCTACCGCAACGAGGGTGGCAGCTGTGACCTCTCAGCCCGCGATGACCCGATGCTCCGCTTCGAAAATCACGTCTTCTGGCGGAAGTGGGGACAGGCCAACCAAGTACAGTACGACCAGTTTTTCGACCACGGAACCACCGTGAACTGGCGTAATCACCGATTCTGTGAGTCAGGTACCTGCCCACCGGACAGCTGGGAACTGCTTCACGGCGACCCGGTCTGCGGGGATGCGTTCCAAGACCTCCAGTACGCTGCCCTCGCGCGTGCGGAGACGCTTGCCGACCGAGACACGGCCATCGAAGCGGCGAGCGTTGGGTACCCCCAGATTATGGGCGGCAATCATCGCGAAATCGGCTACGAATCTGCGAGCGCCATGTTCGACGCCTTCGACGCGAGCGAGCGCGCACAGGTGCTGGCGCTGTTCGACTATCTCCGCCAGCGTGAACTCGACGGCGAGACGGGCCTCGAACTCGCCGCGCTCGAAGCGACCGAGACGCGAGACGACCAGTACTGGGCGGACTTGAGCGAGATGTACAACGGCGAGACCGCCCTGCCGGTTGTCCGCGCAAGCTGGCCGTCTGGCGTCCCGCCGAACTATGCGAGTGGTTTGCAGGTAGGCTTCGACGCCGGGACGACGGTGCTCGCAAACCGTGGCACTGCGACCACGACGGGCTTCACCCTGAGCGCCAGCGTTGGCACCGGCGGAACGAACAACCCAGACGACGTGCGCGCGCTGAAACAGCGGCTCGTCGACCTCGGCTTCGACTGGCTCACGGTCGATACGACGGCCGATGCCGCCTTGGTAGCCGTCATCAACTTGGTGCAGTCCATCAAGAACGGGCGAAACGATGTCGCCGGAGACGGCCGGGTTGACGTGCCGGGTGACACCTACGACTGGCTGCGGGCGACGAACGCACCCCACTGGCAGTTGATGCCCCTCGGCGGTGCCGGTGACGGCTTTTTCAACTTCGAGCGAAACGACCCCGCAGACACCCACGACTACGGCACCGACTGGATGGCAGAGACGGTGACGGACGCAGGTGCCCACTACCGCGACAACTACCTGAACACGAACCCTGACGCGGCGCTGTTGACGGTCAACGACGTGAGCCTGCCACACGGCGGCGATACGCCCGACCACGCCGGCCACGAGACGGGCATGGCGTGCGACCTCCGGCTGGCCCGAACCGACGGGAACACCGGCGGAATCACGTGGACTTCACCCACCTACGACCGGGACGCGATGCGCGCCGTTTTGGAAGCGTTCGGCGCTCAACCGCTGTTCTCACGCGCGCTGTTCAACGATACCACGCTCATCGCTGAAGGCCTCTGTCAGCAACACGCCGGCCACGACGACCACGTCCACATCGACATCGCACCGCCAACGCGTAGTATGCCCTGAGGATGCTTTCGGTCGTCTCAGTGCTCGCCGAGCGTGACCGGCTCTGCCGCCTCCCACTGTTCGGTGAACAACTCATCAGCCCACGTACGGACAACTGCGTCGTCGGTGTCGAGGGCGGCCTGCACCAGCCCTGAGTCATCGCGCAAAAAGAGGTGCACCGCTTCGTCTGCGATGGTCGCGGCGAGCGGGAGGTCGTCGTCGGTCATCCGGATTTCGACTCCCTCGGTGGCCATGAGGGCTTCGAGGCGCATCCGAAGCTGTGAGTCGTCTGCGAGCGCGTCGATGGCGCTCTTTGAGAACACGCCCTTGAACTGCTGGTCGCCCGCACCTGTCCGTTTCTGGACGACAGCCAAACTCTGTTCGTTGAACGCATAGGAGACGATTCGCACGTCAGACGCGTTCGAAAGGAGGGAAACAACCCGTTTGACCGGCGCGTTCGGTCGCACCTGCGTTGGCATCGTAATCGTCGCCTCTGCGAGGTGGCTCAGGTCGAAGGTGAGCACGTCCGCTGGCAACCACCGAACGACTGGCCGGAGTTTCGCTTCAGTTTCAATGACCGAGAGCAGTTCGCCGAAGCCGTTTGCGACGAGGCGGCCGGTCGCCGTTGCTGTGTAATCGCTGTTCTCGCGGGTAATCCAGTTTCGCTCCTCGAAGTCGCTCAGAACCCGGCTGAGCGTTGGTTGGGACGCACCCGTTTCTGCGACCAACTCGCGGCGCGTGTGTGGTTCAGTCGCGAGCAACGAGAGGATTCTGACCCGGTTTGGAGAAAGCGTGAGAAACTCGATTTCTTCGAGCGCCGATTCCATGGCTCTCCGTTTTGCCCGGTCGCCCTTAGCAATTTCGTGGCGTGAAACAGTTTCACCGCGTGACAGCCCCTGCTCCACTCACTCGATTTCCTGCGATGAAATGATTTCTGAACCAACGTATGGCGCTTGCGTGCGTGTGGTCTACTACGTGCGTTCAATCACTCTCATTTCGGAACGGTCAGTTGCTGTCGAGAGCCCTGCGCTCGCGGGAGGGCCGCGCTGATGGGTCGTCGGAAAACCTTCAGCATGTTCATCCTCGTGAGCGTGTTCTTTGGCGGGACGTTTGTCGCCGCCAAAGCCGGACTTGCCTACTTCCCACCACTGCTGTTCGTCGCTTTTCGCTTCGACATCGCCGCAGTTGTGCTTGCTGCATACGCGTTTTCGGCCACCTCACGAGAGAACTTACTTCCGAGGACTCGCCGCGACGTGGTCGGCATTCTTGCAACCGGGCTGTTCGCAATCGGCCTCGCAAACGCCCTCCTGTTCGTTGGCCAGCAGTACGTTTCGAGCGGCGTCGGGTCGATTATCTTCAGTCTGAATCCGATGCTCACGCCGCTGTTCGCCGCCGGATTCCTCGCGGACGAACGCCTCTCTGCGCGTGGCGGGGTTGGCCTCCTTATTGGCCTGCTCGGCGTCGCGCTCGTGGTGCAGCCCGACCCAGCAAACCTCCTCGGTGGCGGTGGGCTTGGCAAGGCAATCATCTTCGGCGGGGCGGCGAGCGGCGCGCTCGGAACCGTCCTCGTTCGGTGGGCTGACACCGACCTCTCAAGTACCGCCCGCACCGCGTGGGCACTCCCCGTGAGTGCAGCGCTCACCCACGCTATGAGTGCCGCCAGCGGCGAGTCGCTCGCGGCGGTCACGTGGACGCCGACGGCACTTCTCGCCCTCGGTTACGTCGGTATCTTCGCCGGAGCCGTGGCGTACATCGCCTACTTTGGGTTACTTGACGACGTGGGAGCCATCCACGGAAACCTCGTGTTCTACGCCGTCCCCATCGTCGCCACGCTCCTCGGGGCCGTATTCCTCGGAGAGTCGATCTCGTCGCTCACCCTCGCTGGATTCGCGACGATATTCACTGGCTTCGCGGTGCTCGGAAGCGCCTCGATTTCGACGAACCTCCGTGGGGTGCCCGGTACGCTTGCAGACCGGTGGCTTCCGAGCACCATTCGCTAAGCTTAGACCAGACGACCGCCAGTTCACACCTATTTCTCACAGCCAATCTAGCAAATCTATCAAAAACGTCCAAACTACCTAAACCATCCAATCTGTCTGAGCTGTGTTCCAGCCGCGAAGGCTGTCTGCGTGTGTGGGTTTCGCAACACTGTGTGAGCGCGACTGCGTTCGGTGACACTCGACTTACCCTCAAAATGAGTTCAGTAGAAACTCCGTAGCAACTTCGTTGCGTGGCGCGGTCAAAACTGTTCGGGTGGTCTCCCAGTTCCCTCGCCGTGGGAGGAAACCGAGTGACTGGATTTGTGGCTGCGTTCGTCAGTCGTGCCGTTCGACGAGTTCGACCTGCAAGCCGCCGGTGTACCGTTCTTCGACGAAGATTATCTCCGAGTTTCCCGCCCCGGCCATTGGCTCGTCACTTTTGAACTCGACGCCCGCGTCTCGAAGCGAGACTACGGCTTGCGCGATGTCCGGGACGCGGTAGGCGACGTGTTGGATGCCCGGGCCGTGGGTTTCGAGAAACGTTTTCACGTTCCCCGGCCCCGTCGGTTCAAGGAACTCGACGTACACGCCGTCGATGTCGAGGAATACGGCGCGGATGTTGTACTCGTCTAGCGTCTCGTCTATCACAACGGAGACGCCCGCGTGTTCGTAGAACGCCGCCGCGCCGTCTGCATCCCACACGGGTATTCCGAGGTGGTCAATCTGGGTGAACTCTACGGCTGCCATCGCGTTAGCTCAGGTTTTCGCTCGCGGCGCGAATCGTGTCGAATTCGAGCAGCGCCTTCTCTTGGCCGCCGTCGACTTCGACCACTGCACCGTTTACGAAGCTCGCTGGCTCGGAGGCGAGGAACGCAACGACGTTTGCGACCTCTTCTGGCGTGCAGATGCGGCCGAGTGGAATCGAGTTCTCTGCGACCTGCATCGCCTCGTCGAAGGTCAGCTCTTGTTCGTCGGCCATAATCTCGACGAGGTAGTCCCAACGCTCTGTGGCGACGGGGCCGGGGTTGACGGCGTTTACGCGAACGCCTTTCCGCCCGTACTGCTTCGAGAGCGCGAGCGTCATGTTGATGTCCGCGGCGTTCGCCGCACCGGGGGCGAGTTCGCCGGGACTCGGCTTTGAGCCGTCGTTCCCGATGAGGTTGACGAGGTTGCCCCCGCTTTCGACCAGATACGGCATGGCCTCTGTTGCGCCACGGACGTGGCCCATCAACTTGAGGTCGAGTGCTTGGTACCAGTCGTCCTCGTCGAGATTTTCGAGTTCGCCACCGGGGGCGCTCCCCGCGTTGTTGACGAAGATATCGATGCCCTCGAAGTGCTCTGCTGCCTCTTTGACGAACGCGGCTGCGTCTTCGCGCTTCGTCAAGTCAGCGGTTATCGGGAGACACTCGATTCCGAACTCCTCTTCTAAGTCGGCTGCGGCCTCTTCGAGCGGGCCAGCTCGCCGCGCACAAATGGCGAGATTCGCTCCTTCCGAGGCGAGATTTCGCGCAATCGCGTTCCCGATACCTTTGCTTCCGCCTGTAACAACTGCAGTCTTTCCAGCAATGCCTAGCTCCATATGGCTAACACGGATTGACCATATTCGCTATCGTATATAAAACGTCATGCTATGTGATGTCAATATGGTATGTTTTGGGGTCGAAGAAAAGCCGCGCTGTCGCTCATTCTGGGCGAATGAGGGGTGGTTTCGTTTCGAATGTATCAGTCGTCTGATGCTGAAGTCTCGATTGTCGTATCCTCGACCTGCGCCGCGGCATCGAGGATGGAGTCGTAAATCTTGGTGTAGCCCGTACACCGACAGAGGTTGCCTTTGATACCCTCTTGAATCTCGGTTCGCGTGGGGTTTGGGTTCTCCTCTAACAGGGCCACTGCAGCCATCGCCATCCCCGGCGTACAGTAGCCACACTGCATCCCGAAGTTGTCGATGAACCCCTGTTGGACCGGATGCAGGTCGTCGTCATCGCCGGCGTGTTTGGCCAGCCCTTCGATGGTGACGACGGTGCTCTCTGCGGCCTGCCCCGCGAGGCGCTGACAGGATTTGGTTGCCTTCCCATCGACCAAGACGGTACACGCGCCGCACTTACCTGTTTCACAGCCGCGTTTCGTGCCTTTCAGTTCGAGGCCATCGCGCAGCAGCTCTGAGAGCGGTGCCATCGGCCGTGCCTCTACGACCTCGTCGGTTCCGTTGACAGTGAGTGGTACTTTCATCAGTTCTCCGTTGCCCGCTCGATGGCGGTACGAATCGTTTTTCTCGTGAGGTTGGTCGCGATGCGGTTCTTGTACTCGACTGAGCCGTGGGCCTCGGGAACGGGTTCGGTGAACTCACCGACGCGGTCTGCGACCGCCTGCTGGTGGGATTCATCGCTGGGGTCGCTCCCGACGAGTTCGGCTTCGAGTTCCGTGAGCCGAAGCGGGGTTGGCCCCATCGCACCGACCGCGATGCGTGCGGCTTCGATTTCGCTTCCGGTCTCATCGACGGTCACGCTCGCGGCGACGTTCACGAGCGACATATCGCCGCGTCGCCACGCGAACTTCTCGAAGGCGACGCCCGTGTTCGCAGACGGCTTTGGAACGCGGACCCCGATGACGATTTCGTGCGGTTCGAGCACGGTGAAGTACTGGCCGAGGTAGAACTCGTCGATGGGCACTTCCTTCGTCTCGGAGCCATCCGTGTACTGCACCACCGCATCCAGTACAATCATCGTCGGCGGGTAGTCGAGTGAGGGGTCTGCGTGGGCGACCGACCCGCCGATGGTTCCCCAGTTTCGTACCTGCTTGTCTCCGATTTCTTTTGCCGTCTCCGGGAGCGCGCGATACGGCGTCTCCCAGAGGTCTGCCTCGATGAGGTCGCGGTGAGTCGCAAGCCCACCCAACTGGAGGCCGTCGTCCGTGACGGCGATGTCGGTGTGGTCGTCGATGCCCGAAATATCGACGATGACGTCGCGGTCTATCAGCCCCTGTCGAATCAGCGGCATGAGGCTTTGCCCTCCTGAGATGAGCGCGGCGTTGCGCTCTTCTAGGAGTGTGACGGCCTCCTCGATAGATGACGCTCGATGGAACTCACCCTCCTCGGTCAGCTCTGTTGCCATTCTACACTCGGCTTTCGAGTGGAGTCACATAAGTCTATGCGAACGCGGCACACACGACAATTCCTGACACTGCACACGCGGAGGCGACCCCTCCTGGTGATCTCATCCAGTTGTTACACGGCGCGAGCGTCACGATGTGTGACACCACTCCCGTCGCGTGTCGCCGCGACAACTGGTTTGTCGGTTCGTACCAAACATTATATGGCGTACCATTCAATACGCGGTTGGTATGAGTCAACAAGAGCCAGTGGCCAGTCACCGTGAGGACTCCACAAATCTCGATACGAAGGTGGTCGGTTCCTCACGGCAACGCCTCGACGCCGTCAGTAAAATCGTCGGCGAGGCCGAGTACACCTACGACATTGACCTCCCGCGGATGTTACACGTCGAGACGGTCAAAAGCCCACACGCCCACGCACGGATTCTCGATATCGACACGAGTGCGGCAGAAGAGATGAACGGCGTCCACGCGGTCGTCACGGGCGATGACGTACCTGACGGGCGCTACGGTGCGGGCATTCTCGATGAATCTATCCTCCCGAAAGAGAAGGTTCGGTTTGTGGGTGAGGCCGTCGTCGCCGTCGCCGCAGAGAGCGAAGAACTCGCGCGGAAGGCCACTGACGCGGTGGATATTGAATACGAGAAACTCCCTGCTGTCTTTGATACGCGAGAAGCACTGTCTGAAGACCCACCCTCAGTCGTTCACGAAGGACTCGGAGAATACGAACAGACGGGCGTGCTCGAACCACGGCTCGACCCCGAGCGGCCGAATCTCCACGCGAACCACCGGATTCGCACCGGCGACATCGACGCTGGCTTCGACGAAGCAGACCACATCTACGAAGGTTCGTTTTCGACGGGGATGATGCACCACGTCCAGATGGAACCGCACGTCACCGTCGCGAAGTGGACGACCGACGGCGAACTCCGCGTCTGGACCTCGACGAACACGACCTACCGCGTGAAGAACATGCTCGCAACCGCGTTCGACGTGCCCTCTTCGAAGGTGCACCTGAAGGTGCCCTACGTCGGCGGAAGCTTCGGCGGGAAAGAGGGCGTCACCGAGCCGATTGCGGCCGCCGTGGCCCAACACACCGACGGGCGGCCGGTCAAACTCGCCTTCTCCCGACAAGACCAGTTCATCGAGGGCACCTACCGGACGCCCTTCGAAATCGACCTGAAAATCGGCGTCACCGACGACCAGCGCCTCGTGGCGATGGAAACCCAAGCCTACCTCGGCGGCGGCGCCTACGCCGGCACGGGCTTCCTCGTCACGCGCAACTGTGGGTTCGCTGCGGTCGGGACCTACGACATCCCCCACCTGAAATTCGACTCCTATGGGGTGTACACCAACCTGCCCGTCGCGGGGTCGTTCCGCGGCTTCGGGAACTCACAGCTCATTTTCGCCATCGAATCGCTGGTCGAAGACGCCATCATGGACCAGGGCTGGGACCCGGTCGAATTCCGCGAGAAAAATACGATGGAGTCCGGCGACGTGAACCCGGCGGGAGAACAGATGAAGAGCATGGGCGCGAAAGAGTGCCTGCGCCGGGCGGCAGCGGCAGTCGAGATGGACGGCGCAGAAAGCGACGACGACGAGTGGATTCGCGGCGTTGGCCTCGCACAGGGGAGCAAGTACAGCATGGCGCCAACCGCCTCAAGCGCGTTCGTTAAGGTACACGAAGACGGGCGCATCGAGGTGCGCACCACCGCAGAGGAGATCGGCACCGGTTCGATGACCGTGCTCGCCCAGATCGCCGCAGAGGAGTTCGGCGTTGACTTAGACGACGTGCGCGTCCTCAAGGGTGATACGGAAGTCACGCCCTACGACGACGGTTCGATTTCGAGTCGGCTCACGTTCAACACGGGCAACGCGGTGCGGAAGGCCTGTATCGACGCCAAAGAGCAACTCTACGAACACGCCGCCGTCAAACTCGACGCCGAACCCGAGAATCTGGAGACCGACGGCGGGTTGGTGTACGTCGAAGGCGACCGTGACAACGGAATCACCTTCGACCAACTGTTCGAGCCGACGGTGTTCGGCGGCGGTGGCTTCCTGATGGAGGGCGGCGAGATTCTCGGGAAGGCGACGTGGCACTCGCCGGTCGAGAACGTAGACCCGGAGACGGGCCATGGCGACCGACTCACCGCCTTCTACACTCACGGCGCACAGGCCTGTGACTTAGAAATCAACCGCTACACCGGTGAGGTGCGCTTCAACCAGTTCGCTTCAGTGTACGACGTGGGCCGCGCGCTCAACCCGAAGATGGTCGAGGGACAGCTCGAAGGCGGCATTAGTATGGGCATTGGCTCGACGCTCTACGAGGAGTTAACTCACGACAATGGTCGCTTCGAGAACGCGAATCTGCTCGACTACAAGGTGCCGTTCTCGACCGAGCACCCGCTTGAGGTGCACACTGAAATCGTCGAAACACACGACGAAGAAGGTCCTTACGGCGCGAAAGGCGTCGGTGAAGCCGTCCTCATCCCGAGTGCGGCCGCCATTGGCAACGCTATCAAAGACGCGACCGGCGTGCGATTGACGCACATCCCGTTCACGCCAGAAGAGATTCTGAAGGCGGTCGATTCGGACAACGACGCCTGAGCGGTCACGACTTTTAGCGCGATCGCTGCTTTCCTGCGAATTTTCGAAAAATCGAGGCCGATTAGACTTCGGCTTTCGGCGTGCCGAGTGCTTCTTGGATGTTGTTTACGGTCTTTGTCGTCTGACGCTGGCCGACGCTTTTGACGATGCGACTGCCCATGTTCATCACCCGGCCGGTCACGTCCACGGCGTTCACGTACTTGATGTCCGTCCCGCCATCCTCGCGTTCGCTCATCCACATCTCGCCGGTGGCTTCCATCCGACTATCGCCTTCCGAGGCGTCGCCGGTCAGGTGTACTTTGAGATACTCCTCTTCTTCTTGCTCTGCAATCTCGACGTTCGTGTCGAACGTCGCCGAGATGTACGAAATCGAGATGCCGATTGTTGCGGTGTACGTTTCGTCGTCGATGACGGTCACGTCTTGGCAGTTTGGAATGCACGAACCGAGTTGGTCTGGGTCGAGCAGGAACTCCCACGTTTCTTCAGGGCTTGCTGCTACGCTGAACTCTCCCTCGAACTTCATACTGAGAACCACTCTCTAGCATTCACTTAATTCTTCGCCTCCCCGCTGTGAGCGGATTGTCAGGTTCGCACACCCTCGGATATATTCAGACTTCTGACAATAAAACACACGCCCTTAGGGCGTGTTTTCATATCATAGTTCAGAACAAAAATCGGTTGCGCTTACAACCTATCGAGGTCTGGTAACAACTCCGCACGAATATCGTTTAGGTGTTTCGTTGTTCGCCGTACTTGCGAGACGTGGCTAGGGTCCACCTCTGCAACGAGGGTGTCTGGCTCTGGCCCGAGTCTCCCAAGCTCCTCGCCGGTCGGGTCTGCGACCATCGACGCGCCAAAGTGCGTGCTGTCGCCTTCTGTCCCCGCCCGATTCACGCCCGCGACGTAGACGGAGTTCGAGACGGCCATCGCCCTCAGTTCGGCGCTCCAGACCGCATCGCGGTTCTCCTCACCAAAACTGCACGTCGGCACGAACACGATGTCCGCCCCCCGCAACGCTTGTACCCGCGCAATCTCGGGGAAGTGGCGGTCGTAGCAAATCATGACGCCGACCGTCAGTCCTGCCACCTCGAACACGGGTGCGCCGAGGTCGCCCGGCGAGAAGTAGTACGTCTCGTTGTAGCCCGGCCGCTGGAATGGGTGGAGCTTTCGATACTTGCCGACAATCTCACCGGCCTTGCTCACCACCAGCGCCGTGTTGTAATAGCGGCCGCCGGGGTGACCCTCCTCGAAGATGGGGAGAATGAGTGCCGTCTCGATTTCGGCTGCCACCTCACAGAGCGTTTCTACGAGTGGACTCTCCTCAGTTACGGCGAAGTCGAACGCTTCTGGATTCTGCTCTTTCGGGAAGTACGGCGTCGCAAAATACTCCGGCAGGCAGGCGAGGTCTACGTCTGCGACATTGGCTCTGAGTACCTCGCTTGCACGCGCGACGTTTGCTTCGGGCGTCGCATCCGGCCCGGCTTCGAACTGCACGGTGGCAACGCGCACCATCTCACTCCTCGTCGAGGACGACGAACACTCGCGCGGGTGCGCCGTCGCCGTTTTTGAGCCGCATTGGAATCACCCACGTCGTGAACTCGTCTGGGAGGCCGTCGCAGTTGACGACGTTCTCGACGATGACTTTGTCCGCCTCCAGTAAGGTGTAGTGGTTGCGGTACCCCTCGTCGCCGGGGTCGATGGCGGCGTCGGTGATGAGTCCGCGGGCACCTGTCTCCACGACGTACTCTGCGATGTCTTCTGCGTAGTACGGGTTGTTGCCGTAGAACTCGGGCGTGTTCACGTGTTTGTCCGACCACCCGGTGTGGACGAACAGGAACTCACCCTCTTCGACGGGCGACGGCAGGCGCTCTTTTACCTGTTCTAAGGTAATCTCGGCGTTCGGCTCTGCAATGTCGCGCACGTCGGCTCGCTTGGTCGGCCGGATGGTCTCTTCGAGGTCGATGTCACCGATTTTCCGCCCGTCTGCGTCGAAGTGGTAGGGCGAGTCCATGTGCGTCCCGATGTGGGTGGTCGTCGCCATGAAGTCGCTCTCGTAGTTCGACTCCTCGTGGCGGACGACCCGCCCTTGTCTGAACGTCGGGAGTTTCGGTGGGACACTCGTCTCTTCGTCGACTGCGATGGAAAGGTCTCGTATCCGCATACGACTCTCACTCTGTGGGTTGGGCACATATAGCTTGGTGCCTGAACTGACAATTGGCGATAGCTTAATGCAGACGGGTCGAATCGTGTGTGGTATGAGTCAGCAAGACACTGAGCGAGACCCAGCGGTGCACGCAGACACCGCGCCGCCAGGGCCGGTGGGGGATTCACACCACCGCGTTGACGCCCTCGGGAAGGTGACGGGGCAGATGGACTACACCGCGGACATCCCCTTCGACGATTTGGCCCACGCGCAGGTCGTCCGCAGTAGCGTTGCCCACGCGCTCGTCCTCGACATCGACTGTAGTGACGCCCTTTCGATGGACGGCGTCATCGATGTCGTCCTCCCCGAGGACATCCCGGGCGAGTCGAACATCGGCGTCATCACCCCCGACCAACCTCTCCTCAATGGTGAGAAGGTACGGTATCTTGGCGACCCCGTCGCGATCGTCGTCGCAGAAGACCCGACCATCGCCCGCCGCGCCGCAGACTCCATCGACGTCGAGTACGAGCGTCTCGATGCGGCGATTACCGCAGCCGAAGCACTTGCAGATGACGCAGCGCCAATCCACGAGTCGGGCAACCTCATCGATGAGTACGCCTTCGACCGTGGCGACCCGGACGCAGCCTTCGCGGATGCAGACATCGTCGTCGAAGACGATTACGAGTCCTCGATGATAGACCACGTTGCGCTCGAACCGGAGGCGAGCGTCGCCTCGCGCGCCTACGACGACACCGTCGAAGTGTGGACGAGCACCCAACATCCCCACGGCGACCGGGCGAACATCGCGCGCGTGCTTGGCATCCGCGAGCGCGATATCGAGGTGAACCGCCCGGCGGTCGGCGGCGGCTTCGGCTCGAAGCTCGAACACAACCAACCGTGTTACGCCGCGCTCGCCTCGTGGGTGACCAAACGCCCGGTTCGCGTCCAGTACAAGCGCGACGAGGAGTTTCAGGGGACGGTCAAGCGCAACACCCTCCACCTCGATTATCGCGTCGCCGCCGACGCGGACGGAACGATTCGCGCAATGGAAGCCGACGTGACCGTCGATGGCGGCGCGTACGTTTCGTTTTCGAGCGCGGTCGCGGTTCGCGCGCTCGTCCATTGCACCGGCCCCTACAACGTCGAAGCCGTCCGCGCCTCCGGGCGTGCGGTCTACACGAACAAGCCGTGGGGCGGCGCGATGCGCTCGTTCGACATGTTCCAGACGACGTTCGCCATCGAGTCGATTCTCGACTCTGTGGCCGACGAACTCGACATGGACCCCGTCGCGCTCCGCCGGAAGAACGCTTTCGACGGGTCGCGGCCGGTCACGACGACGGGCCAGGAAATCGAGGCGGTCGGCCTGCTGGAAACCATCGACGACGTGGGCGACGCACTCGCGGCGCTCACGATTGAGCAACCCGACGACCCGGCAAAACGGCGCGGCGTCGGCGTGGCGAGCATGTGGTACGGCTGTGGGAAAACGGGCCACCATCACCCCTCCAGCGCCTTCTGTGAAATCCACCCCGATGGCAGTGCCACCGTCCAAAGCGCCGTCTCGGAAATCGGGCAGGGCTCGCAGACCGCGCTCACGCAAATCGCCGCAGAGACGCTCGGCCTCGCCGTCGAAGACGTGCGCTTCGTGAGTGACAGCACGACAGCCCCCGAAGCCGGGAAAACCTCCGCCAGTCGCCAGACGTTCGTCTCCGGAAACGCCGTGAGCGACGCGGCGAGCAACGCCCTCTCGAAGGTGCTTGACCACGCTGCCACGATGTTCGCTGAAAAGTTCGATGAGCAGGTGTCGCCCGGTGACTTGTCGGTCGCAAACGGCGTCGTCTCTGCGAAAAACAGCGACCAGGAACTCGCCTTCGAGGAGGTGACCCGGTCGTGTACCCACGAGGGCCATCTCATCACCGGAACCGGGACGTGCCGGCCACTCTTCGATTTCGACCTTTCGACGTTCGAGGGCGCACCCTACCCGACGTTCTCGTTTGCCACCCACGGTGCGGTGGTCGTGGTCGATATCGAAACGGGCGTCATCGAAGTCGAGCGCATCATCGCCTCCCACGACGTGGGTCGGGCCATCAACCCGTCGCTCGTAGAGGGGCAAATCGAAGGCGGCGCAATCATGGGCATGGGCCACACCGTGATGGAGGGCGTCAAGTTCGACGGCCAAGGCCAGATTCTCAACGCCTCGCTCATGGATTACCACATCCCGACGAGCCTTCACACGCCGACGATTGAAACGAAATTGGTCGAATCCGCCCCCGACGGAGACGGCCCCTACGGCGCGAAAGGCGTCGGCGAATCTGCGCTCATCCCGATTGGCCCGGCGATTGCGAACGCCGTCAAAGACGCCACGGGTGCGCGCATCACGAAGCTCCCGCTCTCGGCTGAACGCGTCGTCGCCTCGCTCGACATCGATATTTGGGAGTAAGAAGCCTGAGTGCTGACTGGCTTATCGCTGTTTTTCTGCTGCCGCTTCCACCGCGTCGAAGATTTTCGTGTAGCCCGTACACCGACAGAGGTTGCCTTTCAGGAACTCTCGAATCTCTTGGCGCGTTGGGTCGGGGTTCTGGGAGAGCAGCGCCACGGTGGACATGACGAAGCCGGGTGTACAGTAGCCACACTGCAGGCCGAACTCCTCGATGAACGATTCTTGGACCGGGTGCAGGTCGCCGTCCGTGGCGAGGCCTTCGATTGTCGTCACGGCAGCGTCTTTCGCCTGATGGGTGGGCACCAGACAGGACTTGACTGGGACGCCGTCTACGAGGACGGTGCAGGCTCCGCACTTGCCGACCTCACAGCTGTCTTTCGTTCCCGTCAGCCCGGCTTCGCGCAGCGAATCTCTGAGCGGGACGCCGGGGATGGCGGGTAACGATTGTTCGGTGCCGTTTAGCTCAAGGGTGATTTCGTTCGGTTCGGCTTCGATGTCGTGTGTGCTCATAGGTCTACCTCCGGACCCGCCGAGCGCTCGGCGGCCGTCGTGAGTGCGCGCTTGGTCAGCACGCGAAAGATGTGTTCGTTGTACGATTCGTCGTAATCGCCCACGTCACCGACGTTATCGAGGCTTTCGACGATTGCGTCTGCCGCCTCGTGGATGGCGTCTTTCGTGAGTGCTCCGGTGAGGGCATCCTCAACCGCTTCGGGCACTCGCCGCGGGACGGGTGCGCCCGCACAATAGGCGAGCGCCACGTCTTCGTAGCCGTCACCGGATTCGTCGGGCGTTAGGAGTGCGGCCACGCCCGCTTCAGAGAAGCCACCCGGCGTCCGGGCGTGTTTTGCAAACGCGCCACCGGCTCGTTCCGGTGGGCGCTGAATCTCGATGCCGGTGACGATTTCGTGGGGCGCGAGTTCGGTGAAGTAGAAGTCGATGAAGAAGTCGTTGATGTCGTGGGTGCGCTCTTGCTCACCGTCGGTGATGATGACGTTCGTGCCGTAACACTGCAAGGCGGGCGGGAAGTCTTGGGCGGGGTCTGCGTGGGCGACACCGCCGCCTACTGTCCCCGCGTTTCTGACCTGTACGTCGCCAATCGCTTCGAGCGAGTCTCGCAACAGCGGCAACTCGGCTGTAACCTCGTGTTCGAGCAGCTCTTGGTAGGTCAGCAACGCGCTGACGCGCACGGTTGACTCGGTCTGCTCGACGCTACCTTGGAGTTCTTCTACGCGCGTAATGTCTACGAGCGCGTCGGGTTTGACCATCCCCTGTCGCAACAGCGGCATCATGCTCTGCCCGCCGGCGATTATCTTCGCTCCCGGCTCGTCTTGGAGGAGGTTCGACGCTGCTGAGACTGTCTCTGGTTGATAATATCTCACACGACCACCACGCAAACCGACCTTGTGCAGAAATTTAAAACTACCGGGGTCGCTCGCGTGGTGAACGATTATTTCGCGCTGAAACATGCGAAAATCGGTGAGTATGCGGCAACACTTATGTGGGAATAGTTGAAATCTGGTCGTGTTCCATGGCACCAGATGGCAAGCCGAATGCAAAGCAGAGCGTATCGAATCGCAGTATTTCGCGGCGTAGCGCCCTGAGAGGGCTCGGCGCCGCATCACTCGTCGGGCTCGCAGGATGTACCGGAGGGTCGAACAATGGCGATGGTGGCGACGGTGGCGGCGCAAGCGGCCCCGACAAAATCACCATTGGCCTGCAAGCCGACATGACGGGCGTCCTCGCCAGTTACGGCTACTGGCACAAGCGCGTCCTCGAAGGCTACGTCGAAGAACTCAACGCCAACGACGGCATCAACGGCGCGGAAGTCGAGTTGGTCGTCGAAGACACGGCCACCGACAGCAAACAGGGCGTCCAAGCGATGCGCAAACTCGTCCAACAAGAGGGCGCAGACTTCGTCATCGGGTCGCAGTCCTCGGGCGTAAGCATCGCAACGAACCCGCTTGCAAAGCAGTTGAAGGTCCCGTACTTCCCGATTGGCGAAGCGCCGTCGATTACGGGCGCAGACGGCACGCGCTGGACGATTCGCAACAACCACAGCACGAACCACGCGGCCATCCTCGCGGTCCAGTACGGCCTCGAAAATCTGGGCAAAAACTGGACCATCATGTACCAGGACTACGCCTTTGGCCAGCAGTACACCGAGTGGGTAAAACGCGAGGTCGAAGGCTCGGGTACGGTGCTCACCGAAATTCCCGTTCCGGTCGGCACGAGCGACTTGAATTCCTATCTCAACAAGGTACCCGACGATACCGAAGTCCTGTTCAACGCGCTGGTCGGCCCCTCGGCACTGAACTTCCTCAAACAGAGCGCAGACCTCGGAACGTCCGGGGCACGTCTCGGCCCAATCGCCTCCGTCGAGGGCGTTGACGTGAGCGGCCTCGATGCGGGTGCAGACGGCGCGGCATACGTGACGATGCTCCCGCGGCGGCTCGAAGAGGCGGACAACGAGTACAACCGCCACCTGCGAGACATTGCACGGGTCGATGAATCCGACCAAGTACTAAACGGCGGCCACTACTTCGTCTCGTACGAGGCACTCTCGTGGATTAAAGACGCCGTCACCGAAACTGGGTGGAGTTCTGAAAGCGACAACCAAGCGTTCATCGAGTGGTTCGAAACGGGTCCGAGCGTCGAACAGTCGAATGCCTACCCACAGGGGAAAAAGATGTTCCGCGGAACTGACCACCAAGCGTTCATGGATATGTACATAGAAGAGATTTCAGGCGGAAAGCTGACCGTCGCGGAGCACATCGAAGTGTCCGAGCCAACATTCGACGCGCAGAGTGACCTCTCTGCGATGTCGTTCTGAATCATGGCGCTCGCAAGCGACCTCACGATTGCATTGATAAACGGGCTGTCGTGGGGCATTACCATCGCCCTGATTGCTCTTGGGTTGAACCTCATCTTCGGCCTGCTCGAAATCGTCAATATGGCTCACGGGTCGCTGTACATGCTCGGCGCGGTGACAGGCTGGTTCGTCGTCGATGCCACAGGGAGTTTCTTCCTCGCGTTGCTCATCGCCCCGATCGCGGTGGCTGTCATCGGCGTCGTCTTAGAACGCGTGGTGTTGCGCCCAATCGAAGACGATATTTCGATTACGCTCATCGCCACGTTCGGCTTCTTGCTCATCTTCCAGCAACTCGCATTGCTCACCTTCGGGCCGGGGACGCGCACCATCGAGGCACCCATCACGGCGACGCTTCAGTTCGCCGGCCTCTCGTACTCCGCCTACCGGATCGTCGTTGCCGTCGTCTCGGTGTTGCTCATCGCCCTGCTCTATGCGTTCCTGTTCCGCACGCGGATGGGGATGTGGATGCGCGGGGTGCGCCAAGACTTAGAGACCGCAAGCGCCCTCGGGGTTCCGACCTCGCAGGTGTACATGCTCACCTTCGGACTTGGCGCGGCCTTTGCCGCCCTCGCCGGTGTGTTGCTCGCGCCCATCGTGAGCGTCAACCACCTCATGGGCCTCGACATTCTCGCCGTCGCGTTCATCGTCGTCATCGTCGGCGGGCTTGGCTCGCTGCAAGGCGTGCTCGTGGCGAGTCTCCTGTATGCGTTCCTCGAAAACTTCGGCGCCGTGTTCATCGCGCCGGTCGAGGCGCGCATCCTGACGCTCGTCATCATGATCGTCTTCGTGCTGCTTCGCCCTGATGGCGTCTTCGAGGAGGGGGCCATATGAGTACCGCTGTCTCGACTGCGGGCAGAACGCTCAAACCACGCCATGCCATCTGGGTGCTCCTGCTCATCGCCGCCGCCATTGTCCCGTTCGTCGCTGGAGAGTTCGGGTTATTCCTCGGCGCGTCGATTCTCGCACTCGGGCTGTACGGTGCGTCGTTCGACTTGCTGTACGGCTACACCGGACTGTTGAGCTTCGGTCACTCGGTGTTCTTCGGCGTCGGTGCCTACGCCGCGACGTTCGCCATCAACGACTACGCCATCGGCGCAATCACGTCGCTGTTGATTGCGTTCATCATCACTGGCATCGTCGCCATCGGCCTCGGCCTCATCGCCGTCCGGGTGTCCTCACACGGTTTCGTCATCGTGACCATCCTGCTCGCGCTCATCGCGCATCTGGCCGCGTCGTCGCTGACCGGCTTGACCGGCGGCACGGACGGACTCACGGTGCTCGTCCCGATGGTGAATCTCCCCGTCCTCGGTGAGTTTACCCTGTTCGACCCGATGTTCAGGTACTACTTCACCCTCGTCGTGTTGGTCGTCTCGCTGTTCTTGATGTACCGCGTGACGACCTCGCCGGTCGGGCTTGCCTACCGGATGATTCGCGAGAACGAAAAGCGCGCACGGCTGCTTGGCTACAACGTGACGCTGTACAAACTCTCGGCGTTCATGCTGAGCGGGGCGTTTGCCGGACTCGCCGGTGCGCTTTCGATGTACATCAGCGGCTTCGTGAGTGCCTCTGAGTTCTCGCTTACCGTCTCCGGTGACGCCATCATCTTCACGCTCATCGGCGGGCGGGGGACGCTCATCGGCGCGGTCGTCGGCGCGGCGCTCATCGAACTGGTCGCAAACCAGGTGAGCGAACTCACCGACGCCTATCCGCTGTTCATCGGGGTGTTGCTCGTCACTACGGTCATCCTCGAACCGGAGGGCCTCCTTGGCCTGCTCAAACGGGTCAAAGAACGGGTGCTGAGCGACGACTCGGCGGAGCAAACTGAGTCGGCTTCCTCACGGGAGGTGCCCGGCAATGAATGAGACTGTCGTCCTCAAAACGGAGGGCCTCACCAAACGCTTCGGGGGCTTTACCGCCGTCGAAGACGTTGACTTCGAGATGTACGAGGGCGAAATCCGCGGGCTCATCGGCCCGAACGGTGCCGGGAAGACGACGTTCTTCTCGATGCTCTCGGGACAACTCGACGCGACCGAGGGAACCATCTGGTTCAAGGGCAACGATATCACCGACGTTCCGCCACACAAGATTGCGCGACAGGGGATGTCGCTCGCGTTCCAGATTACGAGCGTCTTCCCGGACATGACCGTCATCGAAAACGTGCTCGGCGCAATCAACGGCCAGAAGCCGATACTGACGCCGTTTTCGCGCTACGACGCAGACACCGAAGGCCATGAGAAGGCCCTCAAAATCCTGCGGCGGGTCGGTCTCGAAGAGCACGCAGAGGCGACCGTCGAAAACCTCTCACACGGCGACCAGAAGGTGCTCGAAATCGCGCTCGCACTCGCGAGTGACCCCGACATGCTGTTGTTAGACGAGCCAACCGCAGGGCTGTCAGCGAGCGAAACGTCGCAGGTCACGGCGCTGTTAGAAGAACTCCACGGGGAGATAACCATAATGCTCATTGAACATGACATGGAAGTCGTGATGCGCGTCGTCGATAGCCTGACCGTCCTGCACCACGGCCAGATTATCGCAGAGGGCACGCCAGACGACATTCGCACCGACGAACAAGTTCAGGAAGTGTACTTCGGGAGAGACCAGTAGATGATATTAGACGTAGACAACATCGACTCGTACTACGGCAAGAGCCACGTCCTCCACGACGTGAGCTTCGAGGCAGGCCGCGATGAAGTGGTTGCCTTGCTTGGCCGAAACGGCGTTGGCAAGACCACGACGATGAAGTCCATCATGGGTCTCGTCCCGCCGAAATCCGGAACCATCTCGTTCGACGGCGAGGACATCACCGGCGACAAGCCGTACAACATCGCAAACCGTGGGATTAGCTACGTGCCCCAAGACCGCGGGATGTTCCCGGAGCTGACGGTTGCAGAAAACCTCCGGATGGGACTCGGAACGGGCAACCTCGCAGATGGCCGTCTCGAAAGCATCTACGAGCGCTTCCCGCGCGTCGAAGAACGCCTCAATCAGCGGGCAGGCACGCTTTCTGGCGGCGAACAGCAGATGGTCGCCATGGCCCGTGGGCTGATGCGCGACCCGAAACTCCTGTTGCTCGATGAGCCGACCGAGGGGCTGATGCCCGCGCTGATCCCGGAAATCGCCGACATCACGCTCGACATCGCAGACGCTGGCTACACCATCGTCATCGTCGAGCAGAACGTCGACCTCGTGCTCGACATCTCAGACCGCATTTACCTCATGGATAACGGTCGCATTCACGAGCAGGCTACCCCGGACGAACTGCGCGAAGACGAATCGCTGCTCGAACACTACTTAGGCGTCCACTGAGCCGCGCGCTCTGGGACACCCCACCCCCATCAGAAAACTCAAATGATTGATTTCGAACTCAGTCCAGTCGCACGACGTATCGTAGAAGACCTCTCAGACGTAACCGCAGACGAGGAAGTGCTCGTCATCTCAGACCCCGAAAAGGTGTCCGTTGGCCGGGCAATCACCAACGCGGCCCGCGCCGTTGGCGCGACGGCCATGTTTACGGTGATGCCCCGCCTCGACGCCCACGGCAACGAGCCACCCGCGACGGTCGCGGCGGCGATGAAGGAGGCGGACGTTGCGGTGACGGCGACGACACACGCCATCACGCACACCCAGTCGCGCCTCGCCGCCTCGGAGGCTGGCACGCGCGTCATCGTTCTTCGGGGCGTCACCGAGGAGATGATGATAGAAGGCGGCATGAACACGGACTTCGAAGACCTCCGTGAGGTGACGGCCGCCGTCCGCGACGTTCTTGACGCCGCAGAGAGCGCCCACGTCACGAGTCCGGCGGGCACCGACATCGAGATGAACTTGGATGGGTCGTCTGCGTTCTCGCTTGACGGCTACTTCCACGAGTACGGCTTCTCCGCACTCCCACCGGGTGAATCGCCAACGTGCCCACAAAAACCAGGGACGAACGGCACCGTCGCCATCGACTACTCGATGGACAACGTCGGCCATCTCGATGAACCAATTCTCCTCACCTTCGAAGACGGCACGGTGACGGACATCGAAGGCGGCAGCGGCGCAGCAACCTTGCAAGCGATTGTCGACGAAGCGGGCGAGAACGCGGGCAACCTCGCTGAGTTCGCCATCGGGACGAACCCGGACGCACGGCTCATCGGGAACCTCGCAGAGGACAAAAAGAAACGCGGAACGGTTCACTTCGCCATCGGCGACGACACGAGCCTCGGCGGGGTCCTCCAGAGCAACATCCACTTAGACGGGCTCGTCACGAAGCCGACGGTCAAACTCGATGACGAACTCATCTTAGACGACGGCGAGTTGCTCGTAGACCGCGTCCGTGAACTCGCAGAATCGCTTCGTTGAGCCGCTAACCCGTCGATTTTCTGGCTCATTCCACCGAACAATTATATAGTTTCTCTACAAGGATGAGACATAGGTCCATGACCCACGATAGCGAATCACATTCGTGGTAACGGGTCGAACATGCGATAAGCGGGCAAGGAGAGGAACATGACGTTAGACACGGATACTATCGACAGACGAACAGTTCTGAGAACACTCGGTGTTGGCGGCATCGCGGGCATTGCTGGTTGTACGAGCGGCGGTGGTGATGGTGATGGCGGTGGCGACGGAGACGGTGGCGATTCCACGACCGCGTCGAACGACGGCGGAAGCGGCGGTGGTGGCTCGTCTGGTGATGCGGAAATCACACTCGGCCTTCAAGCCGACCTCACAGGCCCGCTTTCGACCTACGGCTTCTGGTTCGAACGCGTGTTGAACGGCTACGTCGCAGAACTCAACGACGCCGACAACGGCCTCAACCTCGAATTGGTCGTCGAAGACACCGCGACAGACGGCAAACAAGGGGCAACCGCGTTCCGAAAGCTTGCCCAACAACACGAAGCCGACTTCGTGATTGGGTCGTTCTCGTCGGGCGTCAATCTGGCGACCAACCCCCTCGCAAAGCAGCTGAAAGTTCCCTACTTCCCGAGTGGCTCTGCCCCATCTACGACGGGAGCCGATGGTAACCGCTGGGTCGTGCGGACGGCACACAACATCACCCAGCAGGCCTACCTCGGCGTCGAGTGGGCGGTCGAAAACCTTGGCACTAAGTGGACTGTTGTGTATCAAGACTACGCGTTCGGCCAGCAGTGGCTCGCCGCGCTCAAAGAGTTCCTCTCGGGCAAGGGAGAAATCATCGCGGAGATTCCTGTGCCCATCGGGACGACCGACCTGAACTCCTACTTGAACAAGGTCCCAGACGAGACTGAGGTGTTGTTCAGCGCGCTCATCCTTCCGTCGTCGATTAACTTCCTGCAACAGAGCGCCGACTTGAACGTCCCCGGCCAGCGCTTTGGCGACATCTCCTCGATTGAAGGTGTCGATATTGCGGACATCGAATCGGCCGGACAGGGCGCATCGTTTCTCACGGGGTTGCCGCCGGCACTCGATTCGGAGGCGAACGCTCACCTCAGAGAGGTCGCCCAAGTCGAGAGCGCAGAAGAAAATCTCGTGCGCCAGTACTGGGTCGCCTACGAGGCGTTGTCGTTCATCGTCAAAGCCGTCATGGAGTCCGGCTGGCAGTCGAGCGACGACCACCAATCGTTCATCGAGTGGTTCGAAACCAGCCCGTCGGTCACAGAAAGCATGGAATTCCCACAGGGTGATAAGTTCATCCGGGGAGCCGACCATCAAGCTTACATGAACCGGTACATCAGCCGGATTTCTGGCACGGAGCTCGAGACCCTGGCCGAACTCGAACTGAACGAAGCGCCAACCGAAGCCGAGGTGGACTTCACCCAAGAGAGCTTCTGACGGCGAAACCGCGTCGAACGTCGATACACTGAAGCCGGGTAGGTCCGTGGGTTCTGGTATCGCGCTTTTCCCACAGGAGCAGCGACGGCGTAACACCGTTAGGGTGTGTTTTCATGTCTGATGTTTTTCCATTGCGAGGGGCGACTGTGTTACCAAGGGCCATAGTTAAGCGCCTGCTCAGAGAATAACGGCGTATGCGAAAGCGACTCGACACAGCCACACTGAGTGTTGCCGACGTGGTTCCCCCAGCGTGGGACGGCGACGTAGAAATCACGCGAGAGAGCGAGACGGCGTACCTCGTCCGGCAGGTTGCTGACGACGGCACGGTTCCGCCTTCCTACCTTCCGGCGGGCGAACGTCCCATCCTCGTTGACGTCCACTACGGGCGAAGCGCCATCGCGCGCGACCGTATCGAAGCCATCCGCTATGGCTTTCAAGAGAGCGATATCTACACCGAGTTCTACTACCTCCAACTCATCGAGGAACCAGAGTGGGTTCAGATTACAGAGGAGAGCGCAGAACACGACCTCGCTATCGTTTCGAACCTTGATGACTGGGTCGCAGATGGACTGCTCACCGAGGCGGAAGCCGAGTGGGCGGACGACCAGTTCGATTGAGTGTGTTCGGGGCGAAGACGACGGAAAACTGGCGTCTCCGGTAATGCTAAGGCACTACGTGAAATTGTAACACATGTCATGGCAGTCGATAGCAAAGAGTTTGCAAAGCAAGTCATCGCGGAGTCAAATCGGCGGGGGAAGAAACTCGCAGACGAAGTGTTCGATGCGGACGACACGATAACCGGTGACGACCTCATTCCAATGCTTCAGGGGTTCATGTGGTCTGAGTTCTACCTTGGCGTGTTGCCACCGGTGCGGGCAATGTCGATGCTCTACGACGGCGCGCGAAATTTAGACCAGACTGACGCAGACGTGTTGCTCGGATTAGGCGACCAAATCAGAGACGAAGTGAAACACTCAAAGCTGTTCTCTCGGCGGGTCGAAGAACTCGGCGGCGACCCGAATCTCACTCACTATCAACCCACCGAAGAAGACCTGTTCTTGCTCGAACGAACCGCAGATTGGGACGACCCACTGAGCATTATCACGGCGCTCAACTGCGCGGGCGAACCCGCACTCGCAGAGGCGTTCAAGGCAATCATGGAAAAAGACATCGTCGACCCACGGACGCGCGACGTCATCCACAAGGCAAAAATCGATGAGGGTAACCACATCAACCTCGGGAAGAAGATTTTGGCGCGATATGCCGTCGATGACGAAACCCAAGCGCGCGTCTGGGAAATTGTCGATGCGAAGTTCGAGGCAGCCTACGCCTTCCACGGCAAGCAGATGGATTCGATGTCGCATCCAGACCGCTACGAACAATCGCCGAAGAAGTAGCGTCGCAACGCAGATGCTCGCGTCTACCGGAGGTACTTGAGCCGAACGCGTGGGTTCCAACTCGTTTCTCGCCAGTCGTTGCCCATCTTTCGCTCGACAACGTCGAGTTCACCAACGACCGACGCAAACGCGGTCATATCAATGGTACAGTCGGTGACGACCGTTTTCCCGTCTTTCTCCGTCAGCTCGACAGACAGGATGTCCATTTTCTCCATGTCTTTTACGTCGAATTTCGACACGGCGTGTCGGTCAGTGAGCGTGAAGGTCGTCTCTTCCGGGTCGAACACGTAGTTTTCGTCAACCGCTTCGGTCGGTGCGTCGTCTTCGCTCCGCTCGCTCGAAGGCATGTGCTATGTTTGAACGTGCCATGGCATAAATATAGGCGCTGGCTCCCGCACGCGACTCACCGCCAAACCGGTGTCAGACTGACGCATGGACGGGTTGACACGATTCGCGTGGGGTGCCGGTACGATTATTACACAGCACACAAATCCATGATGTATGTTAGACTTTGTCGGCCTAGAGGAGGGTCTCTCCTCTGAAGAGCGAATGGTCATGGAGACCGCCCGCGAATTCGTCGAAAAAGAGGTCAAACCAGATATTGGAACCCACTACATAGAGGGGACGTTCCCGACGGAACTCATCGAACAGCTTGGGGAACTCGGCTTTTTCGCCCCAAACCTCGACGGCTATGGCCTCCCCGGTATCAACGAAACCGCCTACGGCTTGTTGATGCAGGAACTCGAAGCGGGCGACTCCGGACTCCGGTCGATGGCCAGTGTGCAGGGCGCACTCGTCATGTATCCCATCCACAGCTACGGCAGCGAGGAACAGAAGGAAAAATGGCTTCCTGATATGGGTCGTGGCGAGGCAATCGGCTGTTTCGGCTTGACCGAGCCAAACCACGGGTCGAATCCGACGGCGATGGAGACGTACGCCGAAAAAGACGGCGACGAATACGTCTTGAACGGCGCAAAGACGTGGATTACGAATTCGCC